>JANWLE010000104.1 GCA_025451035.1 Solirubrobacteraceae bacterium | reverse complement strand
CCACGCCCCAGTCGACGCAGACTCCACGACACCCTGCTGCGGCGTCGCAGGCGACATGCTCGGCAGGGCTGTGTTGACCGGCGCCGGCGGGACGACCGCGTTGCTCGCCCCGGAAGTCGCGCTCGAGGACCCGCCGGAGTTGCTTGCGGTCACCACAACTCGCAGCGTGTGACCGACATCCCCAGCCACCGGCGTGTACGTCGAGGACGTCGCACCGTTGATGTTCGTGCACGATTCGCCTGAGCTGTTGCAGTCCTCCCACTGATACGCATAACTCGTAGGACTGTTCGACCACGCCCCAGTCGACGCAGACTCCACGACACCCTGCTGCGGCGTCGCAGGCGACATGCCCGGCAACCCCGTGTTCACCGGCGCCGGCGGCACCACCGCACTGCTCGCCGCCGAGGTTGCGCTTGAAGAGCCACCGGAGTTCGACGCGGTGACCGCGACCCGCAGCGTCTGGCCGACATCCGCTTCGACTGGGGTGTAGGTGGCAGAGGTGGCGCCGGCGATCGGCAGGCATCCTTCGCCGAAGTTGTTGCAGTCCTGCCACTGATAGGCATATGAGCTCGGGCTGTTGCTCCATGTACCGGTGCTCGCGCTCTCCACCACTCCCTGCTGCGGCGTAGCGGGCGACATGCCCGGCAACACGGTGTTGACCGGAGCCGCCGGCAGCACAGAGGCGCTCGCGTTAGAAGTCGCTTTACCAGACCCGCCCGCGTTGCTCGCCGTCACCACAACACGCACCGTGTGACCGACATCCCCAGCCACCGGCGTGTACGTCGCTTCGGTCGCGCCCGCGATGTCACCGCACGATTCGCCGGCGCTGTCGCAGTCCTCCCACTGGTAGGCATATGAGGACGGGCTGTTCGACCACGTGCCGTTGCTCGCGCTCTCCACCACACCCTGCTGCGGCGTAGCCGGCGAGACGCTAGGCAGCACAGTGTTAGCGGGCGCCGCCGGCAGCACCTGACCGCTGGCTTGCGAAATCGCCGTCGAGGAGCCGCCGAGGTTTGACGCCGTCACCTTCGCCCTTAGCGTCGCGCCGATGTCCCCTTCGACAGGCGTGTAGGTCGCTTCCGTAGCGCCAGCGATGTCGCTGCAGTTTTCGCCGGCGCTGTCGCAGCGCTGCCACTGGTATGTGTAGGAGGTCGGGCTGTTCGACCACGTGCCGTTGCTGACGCTCGCCTGCTGACCCTGCTGCGGCGTAGCCGGCGAGACGCTAGGCAGCCCGGTGTTCGCGGGCGCCTGCACCGCTTTTGCTTCTTCGGCGGTCGCGGTCAGCACGACCTGCCCGCCCGTGTAGCTGCCCGGCGGCTGGTTGGACGACAGCTGCAGCTGGTACTGCCAGTCGAGTTCTGTCGTGCCGGTGGGCAGCTCGCCGACCAACGCGCGGACTGTGCTCCCGTCAGCGGGAAGCGTGCAGGAGCCGGCGGCCTGCTGACCTGGCGTGATTTCGCAGCCGAGCGGCGAGACGCCGCCTGGCTTGTTCGTAATCCCGATCGCCACGTCGGAGAGCGGCAGGACGTCGTGGGCTGAGTCGGTCATGTTGCTGACGCCCTGCGCGCTGATCGACGTCAATGGACCATCCGAGGTGACGCACCCAACCCACACGCGGTTGTTGGTCGGGTCGAGGCTCGCCACGGCCTCAGGGGTCGCATCGAAGGCAGTGAGGACCGGGCCCGATGCGCTGGGTGCGAGCGTCCCGAAGTTGTTGGTCTGGATGTTCTGCACACATCCGCCGGCTGACCCCCAGGAGACAGCTGTGCTGACTTCCGCCCCGACCGCCTGTTCGGAGGGCGTCGGTTCGGCGCTGCCCGGCTTCGCCCCGCCGCTGATCAGAACGACGACGCCAGCGATGGCCAGCAACGCTGGTAGAAGCCTCTCGCCGAAGGCTCCAGCGCGAGCGATCACCACTCGCTCCGCCGAATCCTGAGCGCTCTTGCTTCAGGCCGGCGGGCACCAGAGGGTTCGCGTGTGGCTGGTTGCCGTCTTGCGAACTGCTGGCTGCAGCAGCCGGCTTCCTCGAGCGCCGCTCCTTGAAACTCAAGGCTTCGAAGTATGTGCGTACCGGTCATGGGTGGAGTCCCTGCGTACCGGTTACGGGAGCGACCGTTGAACGCCAGCCCACTATGCGAGAGGGGAGATCCGCAAAGGGTCAAACCCCCTCTCGGGTAATCCGCATCCTACTCGTGCCCCGAGGCGAAATCAAAAGTCAAAAACAGCCAAAAGGCCAGTTTTGAAAGCTAAACCAGGCCTGCGGCGCGAGCCGAGCGCCGTGGTTCGCGCGCGGCTTTATCTCTCTGTAACCGTGACTCTGTTTGAGCTTCCCGAGCGGTTGCGATACTGCCCCTCGGCGGGCGCTACCGCCTGGAATTGATAGACGTGGTGGCCGCTCAGACGGAACCGGTACTTGGATGAGAATGTCCCGTCTTGGTGGGCCCTGAACGCCTGGAAGGTAACCCACTTGCCGTATACGCTCACCTTGTGGCGTGAGTGGCCGTGGCCCCTCCATACCCTCATCACGCTTCTTGCCTGCAGGTAGATCAGCTTTCCGTTGCCGGGCCTCGGCGAGGTCATAACCCTGCCATTGAGGTTTATCGTCGTGCCGCGGCGTACTTGGCGTGGCGCAACCTTCAGCGACAGCCGCCAGCTCGCGCTGCTTCCCACCGTGGTGGAGCCCTGGTTGGCGCCCTGGCCGACGACGGCAACCGTAACGGAGCTGCTGCCGTTGCTCCCGTTCGCGCCGTTGGCACCGGCTGGCGCGCTCAAACCGTTGGATTGGCCGCTCGCGCCGGACTGTGTCGCGCTCGACTGGATCGGGCCGAACGGCGCGGACTGTGTCACGACCGAGCCAGCATTGTTGCTGATGGTTTCCTGGTAGCGCAGCATGTGGTTTTCGTCGGCGCCAACGACGTTGTAGGAGGTGCCGCTCGCGCCAGAGATGCCAACACAGTTGTTGCCCTGCGAGTCGCAGCGCTGCCACTGCGCCACTGTCGTTACTTTGCCAGCTTCGGGTTCTGAGGTGAAGCTCGCCGGGGTAGTGCCCAGGGACTGGCCTGGCGCGGGGCTGCCGGTGATCGCCGGAGCCACGGAGACCGTCGGCGCGTTGTGGGTCGTGACGGTGCCAAGCGACTGGCTTGCGACGTTCCCGGCCGCGTCTGAGGCCGTCAGCGTTACCGCGTAGGTCCCATCTCTCAATGTCGCGGTGGGAACGGAGAAGGGGCTCACGTTTTGCGAGAGCGGGCACGCGTTCCACGATTCGTAGCTGCACTGCGCGGAGAAGCTGGTCGTCCGCGTGTAGTTCGTGCCCGCTCCCTGAGGCGTCAACGTCAAGGTCGTCGAGAGCACCCCGCTGTCGGTGTCTTGGACGGTGAAGCCGACGGTCTGCGAGCCGCTCACGGTCGACCCGTGCGCGGCCGCGTTTGCGAGAGTCCCGGATATCCCGCTCAGCGTGGGCGCCACCCTCTCAACGAGTGTGAGGCTTATGTTGGATAGTGTCGGCACGTGGGTGGCTTCTGGGAAATGACAGTTGGTGTTGCTGCCGTCGGTAGAGCAGTTCACGTACGCCTCAAAGTCTCGTGCTCCGCCCGGCAGTGTCCAGCTATCGTCGGCGGCGTAGGAGCTGCCACCGTTGTGTATCTCGACCGCTCCCGTAAGGCCCTGGCCGGCGGAGACGAAGCCAGCGAAAGCGTCGTTGCCGGTAACCGAGGACACCTGCACGTGGGCGCTGATCGCGGAGATGCTCACGTTCGGCGCGCTGCCGGGCACGCCTAGAGCGATGCCGACCTGGCTGCCGCCGCTGCCGTTCTCTTCGACAGCGCCGGGTTCGCCGTGGCTGAAGACGTAGTCTTCGATCCCGCCTGAGTTGGCGCAGCTGTTCATGAGCACCGTGCTGGCGTTGGTGGTGTAGTGGAACACAGACCATCCCGCCGCGACGCCCTGGTGTGAAGCAGAGCATTGATACATCGGGTATGTCCCTGCGACCGCGCCCGCCGGCCAGCAGAAACCCGTCACCGCAAGCCACAGGACTGCTATCCCCGCCCGCGCGTGGACGCTACGTATGTGCTCGAGAAACGACAACATCAGCGATCTCCGTTGGTCTGGGGTTTCTGCCGGGCGGCTTCGGGTGTATGTCGCGCAGCACCATGTAGGGCCACCCCCCTCTGTGCGCTGCACGACAGGAGCGGGGAGCGGCTGTTGCGGTCGCCGACGAAGCGAGGCGACCGCCAACGCCGCTGATACGGAGGGCGCCAACACGAGACGGGGAGTTGCATCGTGTGGGCACGCCTCCTGGCTCAGCTCTCTGTAATGACGATCGGGGCGGATGTCGAGGGCAGATAGGGGTAGCCCTGGCCGCCTGTGGTCAATGCCCTGATGCGGTAGCGGGCATGGCGCGGCAAGCGGAGCGTGTAGGTGACCTTGAACAGGCCGTTGCGGTTGGTCCGCACAACCGCGAGCGTCCGCCACTTACCGGCGTGCTTGGCGAGCGTCTGTATCTGCAGGGTGACCTTCTCACCGCCCGCCGGAACCGGCGTGGACACAGATCCGACGATCCCAAGCCGTCCATTTCTCTTCACCGCGCGGGGACTGACCTTCAGGCTGATAAGTGCCCGTTCGAGGCTCGCCTGCACAGGGCCCCGGGGGGTGCTCGGAACCCTGATCGCGGGCACGAGAGCCTGGTTGGCCGTGTTCGTGCTCGGCGTGCCAGAGCCGGACCCTGCGGAGGCGGTTGACCCGCCGCCCTGCTGCTGGCCGCCTTCACCACCTGACGGCGGGGGTGGCGGCGGGGGCGGTGGTGGTGGTTCTGGGACTTCGAGGGTCTGCTGAGAGCCTGCTGCTGTCTGCCCGTCGCTGTCGCTCGCGGTGTTTTCGTAGACGATGACATGGTTTGCGTCCTGGGCGGTCAGCGTGTAGGTCTGGGCGTTTGCGCCGCTGATCGGGGAGCATTTTTCGCCGGGCGCCGTCGCGGCCACCCCCGAGACGCTGGTGAACTGGCCGGGGCCGCTGCCGTGCACGCCGATGCTCGCGACGTATTCCCGACCGGGGGTGAACTGCTGTACCCGGTAGTTGCCGTGATCGGCGACGTAGAGGTCGCCCGTTATCGGGTCTGTGGCTATCTGCCACGGGTGTATGAGCTCGCCGTTCTTTGAGCCTTCCTGACCGAACTGCGCCACGTACGTTCCGTTTTCGCTGAACTGCTCGACGCGGTCGTTGCCGTAGTCGGTGACGTAGACGCTCGGCCCCGAGACGGTGACCCCGGTCGGTTCCGAGAACTGACCCTCGCCGCTGCCGGCCGATCCGATCGCCTTGACGAACGTGCCGGTGGCGGTGAACTCCTCGAGTCGGTTGTTACCTTTGTCGGCGACCCACACGTTCCCGTTTGAGTCGATCGCAACACCAGAGGGGTATTTCAGCTGTCCGCTGGCCGTCCCGTAAGAGCCAAAGGCGCGGATGAATTCGCCGGCGGGCGTGAGCTCCTCGATGCGGCTGTTGCCGAGGTCGGCGACGTACACATTGCCACTGGTTTTGTCGATCGCCATCGCCCACGGCGAGATGAACTGCCCGTTGCTCGAGCCCCTGGTGCCGTACGCGGCTAGGAGCTGGCCGCCGGGCGCGAACTTCTCGATGCGGTTGTTGGCGCTGTCGGCGACCCAGATGTCGCCTTCGGCGTTCAAAGCGAGGCCGACCGGCGACTTCAGCTGACCTTCGTTTGTGCCTTCCTCGCCGAAGCCATCGACGAACGCGCCTTCAGCTGACCTGCCCTGACTCCACATCTGCACACGATCAGCTACGAAGTCCGACGCATACAGTTGGTCGGCTGGCTCACAGCGCAGCCACTGGTCGCTGGCTACTGGCATCGTGCCGGCGCCGGCGGGTGCCGTGAAGGTCGCGTTGGTCGCGCTCAGTGTCTGCCCGACCGCGGGCGTGCCACTGATATAAGGCGCAGAGAGCGCAAACGGCGCGTTGCGGCTAGTGAATTCCCAGATCTTCGCGAGCGCCTGGTTGCCTGACGCATCATCGATATACAAGCTCGCGGTGTGCGGACCGTCCTTGAAGGCGGCGGTGTTCAGTTTGACTGTGCCGCTCGCCAGCACGGGACAGGGATCTGGGCTCGAGAATGCGCGGGTGCCGTTGCTCGTCTGCCCGAGGTTGACGCACGCTCCGCCGCTGCCGTTGAGCAGGACCGGCGGTTGGGCTGTGCCATCCACCACCAGCCATGCGCTGTAGACACCCGGGCCGCTGTCGAACGCGAGGAAGTTCACTTCCGCGGTTCCCGTTATGAGCGAGCTTGACAAGAGCCTGCCGCCGACGCTGCCGACCGATGGGACGGTCGCGTCGTTGAGCACGAAGCTGGCCGACGCCACCGAGGCTGCGGCTATTTTCACCCCTGGGCTGCAGATGAGCGCCGCCGAGCAAGACGCCTTGACGGTGACGGAGCTGATCGGGCTGGGCGGGGTCCGCGCCACCGTGGCGGCGCGCTGCAGCCCGCCGCCGAGATTACGGTAGTCGTAGGTCGTGCTCTCGTCGGCGCCCTGGATGAGGTCGAGACCCTGCCCGAGCCCCGTGTAGGCATAGCTCTCCTTCAAATTGAGCGTGTAGCTCGAGATCGAGCTCCACGAGGGCGCGGTGAACACCCAACTGATCGCCGCGTTGTTGGGGTAGCCGTTGGGGTTGGCGGCAAGTTCGGCGTTCAGTACCCCCTGGCCGCCGAGGCCGCCAAACATCCGCACGTATTCTCGTTTTTCGTTGAACTCCTGCACGCGATAGTTGCTGCTGTCGGCCACCCAAAAATTGTGTTGCGGGTCAATCGCGATGCCCCATGGCGCATTGAACTGGCCGCTGCCTGTTCCGGCAGTGCCGAACTGGGCGAGGTAGGCGCCGGCGGCGGAGAACTCCTGCACCCGGTTGTTCGCGCTGTCGACGACCCACACGTTCCCTTTCGCGTCGAAGGCGATGCCCTTTGGTTCTTTCAGCTGGCCGTTGCCGGTGCCCGCCGTGCCGAACTGGCTCATGTAGGAGCCGGTCGAGGAGAACTCCTGGACGCGATTGTTAAGGGTGTCTGAGACCCAAACGTGACCCGCCGAGTCGACCGCTATCGCCCGCGGGGATTTGAACTGGCCGTTGCCGGTGCCTTCGGAGCCGAACTGCCTCTCATAGGAGCCGGTCGAGGAGAACTCCTGCACGCGGTTGTTGCCCATGTCCGCGACCCACAGGTTGCCGGCAGGGTCGATCGCCATATCCCGTGGTTCTTTGAACTGACCGTTGCCGGTGCCCGCGGTCCCGAACTGGCTCTGGTAGACACCGCTGGATGAGAACTCCTGCACCCGATCGTTGGCGCAGTCGACGACCCATAGGTCTCCTTTGGAGTCGATCGCGATGCCCCGTGGTTCTTTGAGCTGCCCGCTCGCCACACCGACCGTCCCGAACTGCGACAGGTAGGAGCCGGTCGCGCTCACCTCCTGAACGCGCCCGTTCATGGTGTCGGTGACCCACAGGTTTCCGCCAGAGTCGATCGCGACCCGGGCCGGTTCGTCGAATAAGCCGGCACCGGTTTCGGTGCAGCTGTCGACAGCGGTCATGTCTTCGCTTGTCGTCTTGGCCACCGACCACCCGCTGTGGGCAAGCGGGTTCCCCGCCGGGTCGTGGCAGCTGTATACGGTCATCTGGTTGGCGGAGCAGACAGCAGTAAGGGAAATCACCACAGCCAGCACCGCTGTGAGCGTGAGCGCAAACGCCTGCCGGTAGGGCATCAGGATCTCCTCAGTGCTCGTAAACCAGGGTGGACTTCGATGTCGAGGCGAGATACGGGTAGTCCTGCTCGTAGCGGGTCAGCGCTCGAATCCGGTAGCGCGCGGGGCCCGGGAAGCGGAACCGGTACTTCCCCCGAAACTGACCCTTGCGGTTGGTGCGCACCACGTTGAAGGTCTGCCAGCCTGCGCCCCGCACCCCGACCGCCAGCGCCTGCAGAACGATCTGCTTGCCGGCGGTTGGGATCGGGGTGGGCACCGAGCCGCTCATCCTGATCACCGAGCCACGCCGCACCGTGCGCGGCCTCACCCGCAGCGAGATCGGCGCCGGCACACCGACGCTCAGCTGCGCCTGCGCGGCGAGGCTCAAGTCGTTGACGTGGCTCTTGTACTCAAACGTCAACGTCCGCGACGGCCGCCGAGCCTGCGTGTCGAACACAAACGTGCCGTCACCCACAGTCCGCACGGTCCCTTCCACGAACGACTGGTAGCCCGGGCTCGCCGGCGTCGCGACAACCGTCAGCAATGCGCCGGCGATCGGCTGCCCATCGCTTGCGACCAAACGCCCCTGGGCACGCGAGCGACGCGTGTAAGTCGTCCTCACACTCGACGCAGAAGCCGACGATATCCAGTGCACGTCAAGACGCGCCTGGTCAGAAGCAGGCGACCCATTCGCCGCACCACGCGCGATCGCCAAAGCCTCATTGCTCAAGCTTTCATTCGTCGAAGACGACGAGGACAGAACGGTGGTCGTCAGCGTCTGGGTGCTCGTGGAGGACCCTTCGGCACCGGTGATTTCGGTGGTCGGTCCCGAATAGGCGGCGGTCTGTCCGTCGTTGTCGCTGGCGGCGTTCTCATAGACGATCGTGTGGTGAGCGTCTTCGCCAGTCGGCGTGTAGGTGGTGCCCGTCGCGCCGCTGATCGGCTCACACGAGCTGGGGATCGCGCTTGAGGTGCAGCGCAGCCACTGCGAGGAGACACCCGAGACGGACCCTGCGCCTGTCGGCGCGGAGAACGTCGCGGCTGTGCCCGTCAGCAGCGAGCCAGGCGCGGCTGTTCCTGAGATGGCAGGCGAGGTGAGGATCGACGGGGCGTTGTTCGTTTGAACTGTGCGGTCTGCGACGATCGACTTGTTGCCGGCGGCGTCTTCGATGAGGACCTGCACGTGGTGTGTGCCGTCGTGGACCAGCGCGGTGTTGAGTTCGTATGTGCGTCCCCCCACCGAGGTCTTGCACGGCACCTCGTATGCCCAGGTGTATGGGTCGTGGCCGGGTACCGGCGAACAGCGGCCGCTGTTGGTGTCGATCGTCGAGGACTGCACCGGCGTGCCGTCGACGAGCAGATCGACGTAGGCGAGGCCCGGACCCTGGTCGGTGGCGGAGAAGGTAACCGACTCATTAGCACGCAGCGGCGTGTCCGTGAGGATCCCGCCGGTGATGTTGCTCGCCTGCGGATCGTTGGCGGCGTGAAGGCTGATTGCTCCGCCGAAGATCCTGTATTCCCACTGGCCGGAGGAGAGGGTGCAGCTGCTGTTGTTGTTCCCGTTCGGGTCGCAGGTGGCATTGACGTCCCAGTGACCGCCGTCAGGGGAAATCGTCAGTTCGACGAGGTTGCTTGGAGAGAAAGGCGTGGCGAAGGTGCCCCTCGAGGCGACGTTTCCCACAAACCAGTCGCCTTGGTCACAGCAGTTGCGTGGCAGCGCATATAGACTCGAGTAGTCGCCGCCCTGCTGGATAATGCCCATGAAGCCGCTGTTCGCACCTTCGGCCTTCTCGGCGCGGTAGATGTTGCCGGCGTTGATCGTCACGTTGGTGGGCGCCTGGTAGAGCAGCGCCGCCCAGGTGCCCTGCGCATATGTGGTGCTAAATCCGACCGACATCGGCACGCCGCGCCCTGAGCTCATCGCGCCGCTTGCACAGTTGACCTGGCTGGTGGTTATCTGCCAGAGGATCGTGCTGGCCGGGTTGGTGAGTCCTTCCGGCATGCCGGTGATGCCCAGGCCTTCGCCGCTTGAGGGGTCCGCACAGAGGATCTGGGTGTAATTGCCGCCACCGTCTGACGGCAGCGCGCGCGCCGGAGTCACCAGCAAGAAGCTGCATAGCACCACCAAGTACGCGAGGCGCATCAGCAACCTCAGCGACGACGTGACACCGGCGCACGCGCTAGTCATCATTTCATCCTTTCCAGCCAAGCAATCTCATGTCATTGCTCCTTTATGAGTGTCGGGGTTGATGTGGAAGGTAGGTATGGGTAGTCCTGCTCGGTGTGGGTGATAGCCCTGATCCTGTAGCGCGCCGGCCCCGCGAAACGGAACCTGTAGCTCGCCCTGAACCGGCCACGCGAATTAGTCCGCACGACATTGAACGTCTGCCACTTGGCGCCATGCACCCCCGCCGCCAACGCCTGCAGAACAATCTGCTTACCACCAGCAGGAATCGGTACCGGCACCGAGCCGCTCATCCTGATCACCGAGCCACGCCGCACGCTCCGCGGAGACACACGCAATGAGATCGGCGCCGGCACACCGACGCTCAGCTGCGCCTGCGCAGCCAGGCTCACATCGTTGACGTGGCTCTTGTACTCAAACGTCAGCGTCCGCGACGGCCGACGAGCTTGCGTGTCAAACACAAAGGTCCCGTCAGCAGCAGAGGTAACAGTCCCTTCCACGAACGACGCGTAACCCGGGCTCGTCGGGGTCGCGACTACCGTCAGTAACGCGCCGGCGATCGGCTGCCCATCGCTTGCGACCAAACGCCCCTGGGCACGCGAGCGACGCGTGTAGATCGTCCTCACACTCGACGCAGAAGCCGAAGCGATCCAGTGCACGTCAAGACGCGCCTGATCAGACGCCGGCGACCCATTCGCCGCACCACGCGCGATCGCCAACGCCTCATTACTCAAACTTTCATTAGACGAAGAGGAGGAGAACGTGGTCGTCGTGTTGTTGGTGGTGCTCGAGGACCCACCCCCCTGCTGCTGGCAGCCACCCGAGCAGCTGCCGCCGGCAGCGGGTGCTTCTGTTACTTCAAGGGTGGGCTGTGAATCAGCGACGGTCTGCCCGTCGTTGTCGCTGACCGTGTTCTGATAGGCGATCGTGTGGTGGGCGTCTTCGCTTGTCAATGTGTAGGTCGAGGCGGTAGCGCCGCTAATCGCGGAGCACTTTTCTCCCGCGGCGTTGCAGCGCAGCCATTGCCCGGTGATCGCTGACAGGGTTCCGGTGCCGCTCGGTGCCGAGAAGGTGCCATTTGAACCGCTCAACACCGATCCGACCTGCGTTAAACCGGACACGCTCGGGGCCGAGACCACAAGCGGCGCGTTGTTTGACACAAACGACCAGGTCTTGGCGACGGTCTGGTTGCCCGCAGCGTCGTCGACATACAGGCTCGCCGTGTGCGATCCGTCTTTGAGGCTCGCGGTGTTGAGGTTCACAAGCCCCGAGACCGACGGCAGGCACGGTTGCAGATGGTCAAAGGAGCGCAGTCCATCTTTGGTGGCGACCATGTCTTTGCAGGCGCCGCCGTTGGTGTTGATGATCGTGGGCCCGCTCACGGTTTTGCCGTCAACGACCAGCCACTGGCTGTATACGCCGGAGCCGGAGTCGGCGGCTTTGAAAGAGATCGCCTGTTCGCCACTGAAGCTCCCCCCAGCGAGGATCGCGCCAGTCAGTTCGCTCACCGTTGGCGGTGCGGGATCGCTGAGGATCGCGTCGAGCGAGAAGACCTCATAGACGGAGGAGTAGGTGGTTCCGGAGGTGGGACAGGTTCCGCCCGGCCCTCCGCCGCAGGCTGCTGTCCATTGGATGTAGGAGACACCACTCAGGTTGCCTACCGAGACTCGGTTCACGCCCGCGTACCACGGGGAGCTCGTGCCGCGGGTCGAGCACCCGAGCGACTGGGCGCAAAGCCCCTCTACCGATATGACGTTGCTGTAGGAGAGGTTCGACGCCGGCGCTCCGTAGGGTTGCGTGGGACCGTCTTCCTCGTAGCGCCAGAGGTTGAAGGCGGCGATCGACAGCCCCGACGGCGCGGTGAACGTGTCGGCTGCCACGACGCTGTAGGGGTGGGTGGTCCTCCCGTCCATCAGCGCATACATCGAGCCGCCACCCCCGCCGCAGCTCGCGCCCGCATACATGTACGCCCCGTTTACCCCGTAGGACATCCCGTCGGTCGGCGCGGCCGCGCCTTCGTTGGTGTCGCCTGGAGGGATCGCGCACAAAAACGCGTGGTAGTTCCCGGCCTGCGCGGCGCGGGGCATGCCCAGCGCTACAGCGCATCCCAGTGTTGTCAGGAACAGGACGCCTGCGCGAAGCTTCAAATGGATTGACATTTGGCCCCCTCCTTTGATCGGTTTCCGCGGCTGGCGATCGCCCAGCCATTTCCGATGTCGATCGCAGCCGGCATATCCCACCCCCCTGGGCTTGCCGCATCCCGCAGGTGCGCCCACCAGTTCGAGCGCTCCGCTTGGACGACCACGGCCGCTTGCCGTAGTGGAGCTGGGTCGCCTGCTGGCCGCGTGCGCCGGGCCGGTGAGACATGCCTGGGGCCGGCCGTCGTTTTCGGGGAGGCGATGGGAAGCCGCTGCAAGGCGGTTGGTTTGGTGAATGTTCTTGACACCATGAATCCAGGATCAAGACGAGAAGCCATCGGGCCTGTTCAGCGAAAGAGCGGGCTCGCAGTCCGGCGCACGCGCCGGGTTGCTTTAGCTCCGGGTCACAGCCCGCCCGCAAGGTCACCGAGGAAGGCGCCCTCGGGGGCGGGCTGTGTCTCTCTCTTATGTACTCAGGCGGTGGCTGTAAACGTCACTAGTCCGCCTGTGTAGGTGCCGATCGCCTGGTTGGCCGGCAGGTTTAGCTGATACTGCCAGTCGAGTTCGGTGGTACCCGCGTTGGCTCCGCTCACCAGAGTCCGGCTCGCGCCGCCGCTTTCAAGCGTGCAGGAGCCTGCGCTCGACTGTCCGGCCGTGACCGCGCATCCGGCGGTGCCGCCGTTCAGGCTCCCCGCGCTCGAGTTGGTCAGGCCGATCGCGACATTAGACAGCGGCAGCGTGTTGCTTCCGCTTTTCATGTCGGTCGTTCCCGCCGCGGCCACGGACGCGAGCGTGGTGTTGGCGGTCACGCAGCCGACCCACACCTTCGCGGTGCCGGCAGTGCTGGCTTCGGCCTCAGGCATCGCGTCGAACGAGCCGAGCGTCGCAGCCGTTGGGCTTGGTATCAGGTTGCCGAAATTGTTCGTCTTGATGTTCTGGGTACATCCGCCGGCAGAGCCCCAGGACACCTGCGAGGCGATTTCCGCTTGCAGTTCCTGGGTTTGGGTTGCACTGACGGCATGGCTGACGGACGGCACCAGCGCAAGTAGCACCAGAGCCGCACCACTCAAGAGCGCCGCGAGGACCGTCCCCCGACTCCTGTTCATCGTGCCAATCATGGCCTGAGATCTCCCTGTTTGTGTTGATGTGATTGCTCCCGGGACATCGCTACACACCCCGACCCCCGGGAGAGGCACAGGCTGCGCTTAGGTCCTCTAGACGCGAGGATCGACTGTGTTGAGCGACCACGGTCACTCTGTACTCCGGGCCGCTGCCCGAAGGCAGCACGGCCTGAAGCTGCAGCGTCCCCGTTACGCTTGCAGCAGGTAGCTGGAAGGTGATCGACTCGCGATAGACCGATGGCGGCGGCGCGGCGTGCCCATTGCTGAGACTAACGGCGCCGACCGGCACAGTGGCTATCGGCTGGTGAGGCACTCCCTTCCCATCCAGCAGTTGATACTCGGGCTCGCTGATGGCCAGTCCGCGTTTAACGGCGCTAATCGCCGCCGGCACGTCGACCTGGACACTGCCGCCCGACCGGCAGAGGCTCGCCGCGCCGATCATGACTTGCGCGCGGCTGAGCACGAATGGGTGATTCAACGAGACCACGTGCAGCTGGGGGTCGATCCGCGGCGGTATCGCCCTGCCGAGCGTCCCGGCCCCGGTGGCCGGTGTTTTGCCACCCTGAATCGTCGAGGGGCTTTCGTGGGTGAGCAGCGGGTATGCCAACAGCCCGCCGGCGGCGAGCGCAGCGCCGAGCGCAACGAGCCCGCTGTGAACGACGGGCGGGCGCATCGGGGGCACATAGACCGCGTCCGGCCTGATCGCCAGGACGCCCATCCTGTCACGTTCGCGCCCGCCGCAGGGGCCGAGCGCGCCACCGAACAGCGCGCCGCCAAACGCCAGCGCGGCATCTCTAGTTGCTGGCGGCAGGAGCTCTGAAGCCCCTGCCGCCAACAGCATCGCTCCCGTAGCGATACGCCATGCTCGTCCGCTGTCCATCAAGCGCCGCCCGCTGGGTGGTTTGAGGGACGCGACGAGTTACGTCTGCGGCGCCGCAGATCACGCTGACGCCTGAAGAGGATGACCGCCATCACCAGCAGCGCTAGCCCAAGCACCTGGTACAGCGGGAAGGCGAAGATTCGCTTGGAGGCGGCGAGCGCCTCTTTGCTTCCAAGGTTGACATTAATCTGAGCCTTGGTCGTACCCACCAGTGGAGGGCTGTTCCAGCCATAGCTGACTACGCGCGTGGCGCCCGGAAGAAGCAGTCCGGTGAGTGCGAGCCTCTGGTGGCCGACCGTGATAGCACTGCCGCTGTTGGCACCATTGAAGTCCAACACGGTGTCTCCCGTGTTGACGACAGCGGCGTGAATCGCAACTCCGTTACCGAATGTCAGCGCCGGCGCGGCGAACTGGGTGATCTTCGCTGCGGCCCTGAGTGTGCCCGGCACGCGGATCACCAGGCGTATGCCAACCGCCTCGACCACGCCGATGTTTCCCTGCGAGCCGGCGGGCTGCTCCTGCACCGAGATCGCCGCCACGTGATCACCTGGGGTCGCGTTGGTGGGCACGGAGATCGCGTAGTCGACTGACTGTGGTTGCCTTGAGCCGGTGAATTCGCTGGGCAGGATGTCAATCCACTGCGCTGCCGTGTGGGAGCTGGTCGTAAAGGTGAATGACCCTTCTGGCGTCTCACCCAGGTCTTGTGCCACGACGCGGAACCGGCGCCCGACGCTGTCGGAGGTGATGATCTCGAAGGATCCGCGGGTGATCGCTCCCGGCTTACTGCTCACGTGGATGTCTGCCGGCGAGACGGTCCAAGCGAGCGCTTGGGGGGTCTGCACGGCGACGGCCGTCAGTGAAAGCAGCGCAGCGACGAGCGCGCGCACAGGCGCATGTTTGTGTGATGTGTGGTCACCGGTCATGGACAACGTCCTTGTTGGTACCGGTTACGGGAGCGACCAGTAAACCGACTCAGCGAGCCATCCTAAGCGTCACATGAGGGCCTTTTTTGCTGTTGCCCTGAGTCAGTGGCGCCAGCCTACCACCCGCCTTTGAGAATGCAAGAGAGATAAACACGCACGCCCACGGGTAGGTATTCGGCGCCGTCCGCAGCCGTCGCCACAAGCGACATCCATTACCCAATAACGCGCCGGGATTTGCTCGCTTGCGCCTCCGGGCCCAGCACCCGAGTGATCGCTGGCGTGCCACGGGCTCGCTCGCCCGGTGCAGAGCAGTCTGCGCACGAGCCCGCCTGCACCGGGGGCAAGCCCACTGGCACTAGCGCCGTGGCGGTGGCATCATTGTCGGGACCACACAGAAAGGAGTTCCAGCATGGAGTCCTCCAGTTCCGCACGTGTACTCGTCGTGGCGCACAAGACAGCCGCCACCAAGCCACTGCTAGATGCAGTCGCCGAGCGGGCAAGACGCGGGCCTTGTGAGTTCACGCTGCTGATGCCAGCAGCCAGGCACGGTCTCGAGAAGCTGGCCAGCAGCGATCACGAGGGCGCGGAGGAGACCCGCTCAGCGCTCGCCGAGGCGCTCCCAGCTCTCAGCCGCGCCGCGGGAAGTCCCGTCGAGGGGATACTCGGCGATACGGACCCTGTCGCGGCAGTACAGGACGCGATCAACCTGCGTGGCTTTGACGAGGTGATCGTCTCGACGCTCAGCGCGCGTCTCTCGCGCTGGCTGAGACTAGATCTGCCGAGCAAGGTCTCCGGCATGGGCCTGCCAGTTACGACCGTCACTCCCAAGGATGTGCAGCACACGGTCCACGCGTGACCCGGCCAGTCACAACTCCTTTACGACAGGCACGTGTCGACTGGCAACTTTCGCCTTGCCGCCTGTCGCTTTCCCGCCACGCGCTCACCTGTTCTTTATTACAGACACCCATCTAGAGGAAAACCCGCAACCAGCGTCAGGCGTCTTTTAGGGAACGGGTTATAAACAACTAGTTGCTCAGGGCAGCGGCCGGGCCTAGATTGCCGTCTGCAGGGTAGTACCCCCTAGAGCATCTTAGGTAGTCGAGTTCTAAGGGAGTCTTGAGCGTCGCCCCCATACCTCTCCGGCGACTCTCGAGGGGGGATCCGGGCGTTTTCCCCTTGGACGCCCGTGGCCGCACGCCGTGGCCTGACCCGGGCCACGGCGTCATTTTTTCTACGGCACGCGCTTTTAGCTGCGTGGGGAAAGGCCGTGCGGAGCGCCCGTGTGAACTCTGGGCCACGCCAACGGCCCTCTCTGCCGCCGTCCGCTCGAGCGCTCGGCCACCCCGCCGAAAAACGCGCGCCTGCCTGTGCAGTCTCTTTGGTCAAGACAATGGCAGCGCCCTGACGGTTCCACGCTCCCCTTCTTTAGATTCTTAGTGATAAACAGAAAGTTGATTAGAGACACGCTCTGTCCTTACCCTGCAACTATCTCTTGATGGTGGTCTGCAAGCGACTTAGCGATCACAGTCAGGAGCGATACGCGGGACCGGAAGACATGTCCCGGCGAGCAATGGATCACAGGGCGGGACGTCAGCCGATGTCTTCCCAAAATTGAGCGTTACCTCAGGCCTCCTCGGTGACGCTTACTAGGCGGGGCGCCGTAATCTCATGGATGTGATTGCGGCGCCTCTCCCAGCTCAGCGCCCATAGCGCACCACTACTTTGCCGCGCAACCCGATGCCGAAGGCGAGCACGTCCCCAGCCGCGAACTACACAGGAGAGAAGTCGCTCCCCGGGCGGCTCATCTGGACGGTAAAAGCGGTTTGACGCGCGCACTGCTCATCGCTTCACTAGCCGTCCAACCGCTCCCATCAGCTCGCTGACCTGCTCGTCGGGGTCTGCCGGAGCGTGACCCTCGCCCAACATGCAGACTCGCACATGCCCGTCTACAAGGCTGAGTGCGATCTTGTCGAGCGCGGCCTGGATCGCGGCGATCTGGGTCAACACATCGATACAGTAACGGTCGTCCTCGACCATCTGCGCGACGCCGCGAACCTGCCCTTGGACACGCGCCAAGCGGTTTCGCAACTGGTCCTTGCTGGCGGTATAGCCACGCGGCGTCTTCTCCATATCACGAACAATCTAGCTTGCGCTGTGCTCGGGTAGCCCGCCCGCCACAACGCCGCACCGTCACGCTTCCTCGACGATAACCTCTTCTCCCGGCGAAAGACACGGCACCATGCTCATCCGGTGGTTGTGGCGCAGGTGCAGCACCGAACCATCGGCCAGGCGAACGTCATTTAGGCAGTGGGAGTAACCCTGCGCGTCCGGGGCACAGTTTTCATCGGTCATCACGGTTGCCCGGGCCGCCCCGTGCGGCATCCTCCCATCTTGCAGCACGGCGAGCGTCTGCTTGCCGTCGGACACCGCGCCAGGCGTAGTAGTGAGCCGTACGAGACGCAGGCCCGCCGGGCCGGCTGTTGAGCTCGTTGCAGAGCCGCCCCTGGCATGGGGCCATGCCACCAGGACCAATCCAACGACGACGCCAGCGACGAACATGGCGAGTATCAATGCCAGCCTCCGAGGGCCGGGTGGTCGCCGCCGCTCGTCATTGCCGCCAGCTGTCATGACGGCCTCCTGTGCGACCCCGGATATGCGTAAGCAGTCGCGCTCGCCTTACTTGGGCGCAGGATTGGAGTCGAAGTCTCCACGCTGCCCATGAGCTGGATTCTAACATACCCCTGGTAGGTATACGTAGGCGCGGTGCCACCCCTCCGGGAGGAGCCCGCTCCTGGCAGGACCACAAGAACGCCCAAGAACCGGCGGGCGAGCGCTTCCCCGGCGCTGGCGACCCAGATCGGCGCGCACGCAGCCGTAGACCAACCGTGTTAGGACCGTGCACGGAATGAGCGGTTTCGCTTCCGGCCATGCCGTTTTTTGCTGGCATCCCTCCGCTATCAGCCAGCTAAGACGGGGCTACGCCGGGGCCATCGTGCGCAGCCCGGCTAGCCGCGCCGCTGCGCTTTGTCCAACGTCGTAGCTCACGAACGCATCCAGCGGCCCGGCGTCGATCGCGCTGGCGACATGGATCGCATCGAGCGCGCGCAGCGCCGGCTCTGCAAGCGCTCCAGCGGCGGCCAGCACCGCCCGGTCTACTGGCAGCAGGGCGATGACTTCAAGCAGATCCTCCGTTCGTTCGACCAGCTGAGCGACGGGCAGCGCCGGGTTAGCTGCAGCTGCGCGACGGATGGCCCTGGGGACCTCTGTCAGTACAAGCTCGCTTGAGATCAGATCGTCGGAGGCGAGAAACGTACGCAGGCTCGCGGACTCCGGCTCGACCCGGACGAGCTTCACCAGCGCGGAGGCGTCAAGGTAGTAGAGCGACACTCCCGTTAGCGTTCAACCGCGGACTTCATCAAGCGCCCGGCTAAGCGCATGTGGATCACCGTCGAGCTTCAGGGGGGCGGGCAGGCCGCGCCGGCGCGGCGGCGATACACGTCCCTCCGCGATCAGCCGATCAAGCGCCTCGCCAGTGGTGGGGGGCGGGCCGAGCTCCGCGACAGGCCGGTTGCGATCGGTCACAATCAAACGCTCGCCTTTATCAACGAGGCGAAGGTACTTGCTGAGGTTCTGCCGCAGCTCGGCTACACCCACCGTCGCCATGTACACAAAAGTAGCAGGTTGCGGTGTTCCCGCCGACAGGCAGGCCGCGCGAACGCCACTGGGCCGCACACGGAAAAGGCAAAAGGTAGGCTCACCTTCGCCCGCCGTGAGCTCCGACCAGGCGGGCGCTCTGCTCGCGCGCAAGACTCCATCGCGCAGTCCCCACATCCTCTGGAAGTCGCTCGCTGCACGACCGGGGGCGTTGCGCTCCGTCTACACGCAACCGTTCGAGATGGCAGCTTGCGCTAGCCCCAGACCACGGCAAAAGAAGAGCCGACGAGGGAACTCGAACCCCTGACCCCTCCTTACCATGTCTTCCAAGAGGGGCCTCCATGTTCGACATGTCCCGTGTTTGTTGGGTTTTCGGCGCCTGGCGGGACAGGCCGGGACTGTTCTCTGGGGCAATTTGCCCCAGAGACGCCCCAAGAACTTTCCCGAAAACACCCCAGGGAAGCACGGGGCACTTGTGGTCGTTTCAGCTACGGATCATGCCTCGATCGGCGGCGATCACGAGCCCTGCCGAGAAGCCGACGCCGGGGCTCAAACCCGGGAACCTCTCGCTTACCATGAGAGAGCCGGCGGGACGCCCTACCGCTAGGTAGAACGCCATTTTTTGGCTCCTGGCTTGGGGTTTTGCCGTCCTCGCCTGATGGACAAACGAGGACAAACGTGGACAAAAATGGTATCGAACTGCGGAGACGTACCGGTACAAAAATCGGAGAGCCGACGAAGGGGCTCGAACCCTTGACCTCGTCCTTACCATGGACGCGCTCTACCAACTGAGCTACGTCGGCCTAGTGCTTCGTATCCTAGCGACAGTGGCCCTCTTCGTGAGCGGGCCGATAGTCCACTGGAGCCCGGTGGAGCGCCACGGCCGCGAGCCATGGACCTCGCGATCGCCGCCACCGCCAACGTCCACGGAGTCCCGTTGCTGACCTACAACACCAAAGACTTCCAGATCATCGCCGACAAGATCGACCTCCGCGAAGCCTGAAGCGCCAGGCTTCGCCGCAAGACCCGCGGGGCAGCGCCGCTTCGCTTTCTCCTCGAGTTCCAGCGAGGGCTCATCGACCAGATCCTAGCCCTAGGCTCTGCGCCCAAAATCTGCCGACAGGTCGGCGTGCCTCGGTATCTTTCTGGCATGACAGATGTCACCTTGCTGCCGCGCAAGCATCGCCACGGCCAGCGCGTCCACAGCCACCCCTACGCTGGCCCACATCGCCATCTCTCGACTGGACTGCGCATCTCGCAGCCGTTGCTCGAGAACGAGAGCGCGGGCCACGATCACGGGCGCCAGCACGATCACGACCACGAGCATGACCACGGCCACACGCACGGCGGCGACGGCGGGCACGGTCACTCGCACGGGCTTGTCGACGACAGCATCAAGCGCTCGCGTGAGGGCATCCGCGCGGTTTCGCTGTCACTCGCGGTCCTCGGCCTCGCCGCGGCCGCTCAGACTGCCGTGTTCATCGCGAGCGGCAGCATCGCCCTGCTCGCCGACCTGATTCACAACTTCGGCGACGCGCTGACCGCCGTGCCGCTCGGCATAGCGTTCGCGCTGCGCTCGCAGGTGGCCGAGCGACGCGCCGGCCTTGCCGTCGTCGCCGCGATCTTCATCAGCGCCTGTGTAGCGGGCGTGGAGGCGGTACAGCGCCTGCTCCATCCGCTGCCGCCGACCCACTTGGCGATCCTCGCGCTCGCCGGCGTGATCGGCTACGCGGGTAATTTCCTTGCCGCGCGCATCCGTCTCAGCGCTGGGCGGCGCCTGGACAGTCCGGCGCTTGTCGCCGACGGGCACCACGCGCGCGCCGACGCCTACGTGAGCCTCGCGGTGATCGCCTCAGCCGTGGTCGTAGCGCTCGGCCTGGACATCGGCGATCCGCTGATCGGCCTTGGCATCACGCTGGTGATCCTTCGCATCACCTGGCAGTCGTGGGGCACGGTGCGGGGAACGCATGCCCACTAGCCCGAGCCGGCCTCAGTGTTTGATCGCGTGTGGGTCCCGATCGCGTTCCCAGCTGATCTCAGCGGCACGCCGAGAAAGCTGATCTGGATGAGGTAGCGTGCGCTGCAATGCACTGGCGGTGCTGCTGGCCGCCACTGCGCTCGTCGTCCTTCCGCTTCGCGTTAAGGGAGGTGTGTCACGTGGCGTTGAGCGAAGACCTGCTCCGGACGAGCTACAGCAGTCTGTACTGTCTACAGCGGCCAGACGGGGCTCGAGACCGAGCCAGGCATCGCCTTCTCCCACAGCTCACCCAGCCGTTCCAGGTCTCGCTCGCTCAACCGTCCGAGCAGCATTCGGCGAACGACCGCGTGATGGGTGAGCTGTGCGGCACGCAGGCGCAAGAGGCCCTCCGGCGTCAGCCCGACTAACAGGCTGCGCCCGTCCTTGGGGTTCGGGCTCCGCTCGACGAGCCCGATCTTGGCGAGCCGGTCGACCGATCGCGACACACCACTGGGGCTGAGGTTGCGCCGCTCTCCCAGCTCGCCGATCGCGAGCCTGCCGCAGGGCGCACCGACCAGCGTGACGAGTACTCCGTAGGCATCGACGCCGAACCCGTGATCTGCCAGCAGCGCGCGCTCGAGCTCGCGAAAGACCGCGGTGTGCACTCGCAGCATGCCTCGCCATGCGCCGAACTCGTCGGCCGTGAACGGATCTGGCTCGGGCGCTCCCTCGAGGTCGAGAGCTGCGCTCGTGTCGGTCCCAGAACTACTTGACATTCGCAAATAGTTTTCTATACTGTTTGCACACTGCAAATACTTTACCACGCTCACACGAGCACTCAAACGGGAGCCGCGCGATGCCAATCACCACCACTGAGCACACGGTCCTGGCAGCAGACGAGGGCCTGCGGCTGGAGTCGGGCCCGGGACGAGACCTCGTCTTCAAGGTCACAGGAGACGACACCGCAGGCGCTTTCGACTACTTCACGGTCGAAGTCGCGCCGAAAGGGGGGCCACCTCTGCACGTGCACCACAAGCAGGACGAGACGATCCATGTCGTGTCGGGGCACTTCAAGGTCAAGATCGGTGAGGAGACCTTCGAACTCGCCGAAGGCGGCTTTGCCTACCTGCCCTCGAAGATCCCGCACGCATTCCTGAACCTGACCGATGAGCCGGGTGAGCTCACCATAGTCTTCACGCCCGGCGGCGGCCACCGGTTCTTCGAAGAGCTCGGACCGGCCACCCGCAACGGGCAACCAGACCGAGCCCTCGTCGCCGCGATCTTCGAGAAGCACAACATGTCGCTGCTGGGACCGCCACTGAGCGCCGACTGACCCCTCTCCCGAAAACACCGTCCAGCCGTCGTTTCGAGTACAACCGAAAGCGAGCGTCCGAGCGACACCGGCCAGACGAGCGGAAAGGACCATTTGCGAGCGTCTGTTGAACTTCGCCCCAGGCGTTTGCTTCGCGGAACAACTCATAATCGCGCCGTACTTGGCGCCCGTTCTCCATTCGTCGGCTACCCGTGTGGCAGGCAGTATCAGCCAGGCGTGATGAGCTCAGCCCTCGGGATATAGCTCGCGACTCTGCGCGGATCACGTGTGAGCAACGGTCGTCCGGAAACAGCGGCGTGGGCGCCTATCAGGAAGTCCGGCAGCACCTCCTCGCGGGCTCCGCCTGCGCGCCGGTAGGCCGCGTGGGCATGACCGGCGAGGAACGAGGCTGCAAGAGGTATCTCCTCGACGAACGCCATTGCGGGAAGCGCTGCGTGGAGTTCCTCGAGGAGGGGGAATCGTGGAGCGATCTCGGCCAGCACGACCGCGTTGAGCACGAGTGCTCCTCGTTGCGCGGCGTTTGTGAGCTGTTCTTGCGACCAGGCAAGCCAGCGCGGGTCCTCGGTGAAGAGATCGAGCAGAACGCTGCTGTCGACGAAGGTCTCCAACCGTGCTGCCGCCTCAGTGGCGGGTCAGGGCGAGGATCTCCTCGGTGCTCATTTCGCCCCGGCCAGCGCCGCGCATCCGGTCGATCTCCGCGGCGGCGCGCTCGCGGCCCACGAGCAGCCGAGCGCCGTGCTCGTCAAGCTCAAACTCGACGTCGCTGCCCGGACGAATGCCGAGCGCACGCCGTACGTTGAGCGGGATGGTGACCTGTCCCTTTTGCGTGACCCGCATACGGTAAGACTAGTAAGTAATACCGGTGACAGCATCTCGCCGCTCGGCGATCCGCACGCGATGGCGTCTGGCGAGCTTGCGCTCGCTCTACCCGTAGAGCCACCGCGCGAGAACTTGCCCGCCCTTGGACCTAGTCGAGTTGCTGTTCGCGGGCGGCGACTCCGCCGCGCGCACGCTCTTGATCGCCTGTTGGCTGGGGAAGATCGACTTGCGCTTGGTGTCGGCGATCACGTGCGCGTAGTGCGAGAGCAGCCTCGCCGTACTGTCTTCGTAGCGCAAGCTCGCCAGCACGATCCTGTGGTCTTTGTCCGCGATTGCCCGCCTTTGTCTGAAGACTGGCGATCTGCCTTGAGCCGGCGAGCCGGAGGGCCTTACCGGCTCTGGCGGCGGGCGACCACCTCGCGCACGAGAAATGTCGCCAGGTGGTGTGGCAGGGTGCCCTTGGAGAAGCCGGCGTCGAAGCCGAGCTCCTTCGCCAGCTCGTTCGATACGCGCGGGCCGCCGCATACGAGGATGATCTGCCCGCGCTTACCCTCAGCCTCGACCATCTCGACCAGCTCGGTGAGGTTGTGGATGTGCAGGTCCTGCTGGGTGACCGTCTGGGACACCAGGATCGCGTCCGCGTCCAGCTCGATCGCGCGCGCGATCAGAGCCTGATTGGACACCTGGCTGCCGAGGTTGTGCGCCGCAAACGAGCGGTAGCCCTCGAGGCCGTGATGCCCGTGGTAGCCCTTGAGGTTCAGCATCGCGTCGATGCCGACGCTGTGCGTGTCGGTGCCCGTGCTGGCGCCGACCACGACGACGGGGCGGACGATGTATTCCGCGGCGTACGCCTCGATCTCCTCCTCGCTCATGTACTGCAGGTCAAAGCCCTCGCTCTGCAGGACAGAGAAGTCGACGGTGTGGCGGCAACTGCCGAACATCACGAAGTGGGTGTACCCGTCGGCGAGTCGCTGCGAGTGCACCACCTCGGCCCGCTCGACACCCATTTTCGCGACTAGCTCGAGCGCCGCCTGGCGCGCCGCCAGCGAGTACGGCACCGGCAGCGTGAAGCTCATCTGCATGAGCCCGTCGTCGAGGTGATCGGCGTAGGGCTTGACGGCCGCGAGGTTCGCTTCCCTACGCATAGACGGTCTCGCTCATGAGCTCGATCACCGGGTTGACGTATCCCTCCTCGACGGCGACGATGCCGTCGCGGCCGCGCCCGTCCTGCACTCGGCGCTTCACATCGCCGAACACGCCATTCTCGATCGACTGGAATAGACCAGTCTCGGCGATGTCCTCGAGCAACTCGTGGGCACGGCGAAGCACCTCACGCGCATGGGTCTGGATGAGCCCGTCGCGCTTGAACTCGATCTCATCGCCCAGGTCGCGGGCGGCCGTGAAGACGTACTCGACGTTTTGCAGGCCGATGACGCGGTCGTGGATGTGTGGGGTGAAGATCCCCTCGGTCGGCACGCCGATCGTCTGTATGCCCTGGCCGGTAGCGACCGTCACGAGGTTAAAGAGCGTGTCCGCCGCGTGCGTGCGGAACAGGTTTCCGTCCATGTGCTTGGTCGGCGGCATGTACTTGGTCGGGCAGTTCGGGAAGAGTTCGCGGGTGAGCTGCGCCTGCGCCCAGTGCAGCAGCAGCCCGTTGGCGACCGTAGGGTCTATCTCGAACGCGTCGCCGACCGCTAGCTGCTGCTCCGGGACTCCCGAGTCTCGCGCCAGCTGGTAGTTGATGAACTGTGAGGCGGTCACCGACGGCGCCGCCCCGAGGGCGTCGGCGGTCCGCAGATAGTTGTCCTCGCCGGTGTTGATGACGACCCCGAAATAGCCGTTGATCATGCGCGAGACGCGCTGGTCGATCAGGCCCCGCACGATGTTGATGTCGCGGTAGAGGATCCCGTACAGCGCGTCGTTGACCATGTTGTCAAAGCCCTCGAGCGCCCCCATCGCGGCGATCTCCGGCATGCACAGCCCCGAGCAGAAGCTCGACAAGCGCACATAGCGCCCGTTCGCCCGCGACCACTCGTCCATCGCCTCGCGCATGATGCGGAAGTTCGCCTGCGTGGCGAACGTGCCTCCGTATCCCTCGGTCGTCGGTCCGTATGGGACATAGTCGAGCAGGCTCTGTGCGGTGGAGCGGATCACCGCGACGATGTCCCCGCCGGCCTCGGCGACGGCGCGAGCATGCACGACGTCCTCGTGCACGTTGCCGGTCGCGGTGAGCACGTAGCGCAGCGGAGCGCTCTGAGCGACTGCCCCCAGGCGCTCGCGTAGCTCGTGTCGCTCCTCTATGCGCGCGGTCATCTCGCGCAGGTGCTCTGCGCACTCAGCCCTGACCCTGTTCGCGATCGCCTGCTCAGCAGCCGGCTCGAGCGCGCACAGGTCGAGCTCGTCGGCGGCTACCGCTTCGGCTATCTGCTGCGGTGAGCGGCCGCTGTGGAGCATCGCGTTGCCGAGCCAGTAGGCGATGCCGCGCCCCAGCTGGCCCTGTCTGTGCACGTGATCGACGAGGACGTTACACAGCGGCGCGTCCAGCTCATCGACGCCGTCTACGCCGAGCAGGCGAACAACGGTGCGCTCGACCGACACGGTGGTCTTGCTCGCGATTTCGCTCGCCACGCTCGCCGCGATCCTGTTCGCCGCGGCGCTGCAGGCGTTGATGATCCCCGCGTCGAGATCGAGTTTGGCGCTCATCTGTTCGCCCCTCGGCTCGTGTGCCCGTTCGTGCCGCGGGAGCTCCTGGGCGCGGGAGGCCGCTTGCCGCACGCCGTTCGGTTGCCGGGCGAGACGACCACTATGCCGCCAGCTGTAGCGGGCCTGGCCGGTCGAGCACGTCGAGCACGGGCACTCCCGGGATCACCTCTTGGATCGCCTCTCGCAAGACGGTGGAGTCCATGCGGTGAGACGCCGGCGCGAGCGGGTTGATGGTCAACGCCAGCAGACGGGTCGGCCTGAGCACGCTGATGGTGATGGCACGCCGGCGGTAGTACTCACAGGAGCGCGCGAGGAACACCTTCGTGCTGTCGGGAGCCACGACCTCGAGCTCCCGTCCACCGGCGACCTCCGCCAGGGCCTGCAGGAACGTCTCGCACACGGCTCCGTTGACGAGGATGCTGCGCGCCTGGGGGTTTGCGTCCAGCAGCCCGCGCACTTCGCGCTCTGTCACGGTGAGGGCGAAGCGGGCAGGCAGGGCCTGGGCGCTGCCGCGCTCACCGAAGAGGAAGCTTCCGCTGTCGTGGACGGCGGCGTGAGCGCGAACCGACGGCGAGGACGTCTGCGCAAGGCACGCCAGCTGAGCGGCCCCGCGGGTGCGAGCGACGACCTCCAGCGGGTCGCGGCCAAGGACCGCCCCGGTGCACATCACCAGACCGTCGGCTGTATCCGGTGAGGAGGCGGCCCGCCGGTCTATGGCTCCGTCGATCAGCACCCGCTCGGCTCCGTGAGCGAGCATCGCCTCGGCGACGGCGCGGATCTCCGAGCGGGTGCTCGGACCGGCGATCTCGATCGCTCCTTCAGTCAGCAGTCGTGCGAGGACCACGCCGCCCAGAGGGGTGCGTATTCCCGTATGCAGGAGCAGCCGATGGGCCAGGCCGCTCGCTCTCAGCAGTCTGTCTGTGGTGGCTAGCAGCGAGCCGGCGGGAAGGTGCACGCGCGGCTTTTCGATGCGGATGTCGATGACGTCCCGCTCCTCGCCGTCGCGCCCGACTGAGGTGACGCCGACCGGCACACCCTGCGCGCCGAGTTCTGAGAGGATCGCGCGCAGCGCGACGGTCTTGCCGGTGTTCTTGGCCAGGCCGACGAACGCCAGCGTCTGCGCGTTGCCGGTCAACCTCGCCAGCGAGGCGCCGTGGTGGACCTCGCGCCAGCGCTCGAGCCGGGGCGGCTGCGCCCTCTCCTGGACGATCGTGCTCGCAGCGCCCATTGTCCTCAGTGCAGGTCTCTGACGATGGGGAACGGGATGACCTCGCGCAGCGAGTCGCGCTCGGTGAGGATCATCACGAGGCGATCGACGCCCATGCCGCCGCCGGCGGTGGGCGCGTAGCCGTACTCGAGCGCGCGAGCGTATTCCTCGTCGTTGGGGTGGGGCATCTCGCCGTCGTCGAGAGCCCGGCGCTTGCGCTGGTCGACGAACCGCTGCCACTGGTCGATCGGGTCGTTGAGCTCGGTGTCGCCGCTGACCAGCTCGACACCGCCGATCACCGCGTCGAAGTGCTCGCCGAGCTCGGGATGCAGCGAGTGGCGCTTGGTTATCGGGAACGCCTCCAGCGGGAAGTCGAACACGTGCGTGGGCTGGTTGATGAACGGCTCCACCAGGCGTGAGTAGACGCTCTGCACGAGCTGCGCCCAGGTGAGGCCGGGGTCGACGCGCCCCTCGAGCGCGTCGGTCAGGTCTCTCATCACGACGGCACGGTCATCGCCCATGAAGTCCACGCCGGTGCGCTCGAGGATCACCTCGCGCATCGTTGTCCGCCGCCACGGCTTGGCCAAGTCGATCGTCTCGCCGTTGCGGCGGATCTCGGTCCGCCCGAGCACGCGCTGAGACACCTGGGCGAACATTTCTTCTGTGGCTGTGGCGACATCGTTGTAGTCGGCGTAGCCCATCATGAACTCGAGGATCGTGAACTCGGGGCTGTGCTTGGGCGAGATGCCCTCGTTGCGGAACACCTTGCCCATGTCGTAGACGTTCTCCAGGCCGCCGACGATGCAACGGTTGAGGAACAGCTCCACAGAGATCCGCAGGTAGAGCGAGCGGTCGAGCGCGTTGTGGTGGGTGACGAACGGGCGCGCGCCCGCGCCGCCCGCGAGCGACTGTAGAGCTGGGGTTTCGACTTCGACGAACTCGCGCGAGTTCAGCCAATCGCGTATCGCCGCGACGATCTTCGCGCGCGTGACAAAGAGCTCACGCGTCTCCTCGTTGGCGATCAGGTCGAGCTCGCGGTGGCGGTAGCGGGTACCGGTGTCGCTGAGCCCGTGATGCTTGTCAGGCGGCGGGCGCAGGCTCTTGGTCAGCAGC
Source organism: Solirubrobacteraceae bacterium (assembly GCA_025451035.1). Lineage (GTDB taxonomy): Bacteria > Actinomycetota > Thermoleophilia > Solirubrobacterales > Solirubrobacteraceae > Palsa-744. The sequence goes on along the minus strand of JANWLE010000104.1, from coordinate 1,520 downwards.
GTGCCGGTTTGCGCGCTGAGCGCGAGCTGTCCGCGCTTTGTGACGTAGATGCAGCCCTCGACGCCGACCACGTCGCCGATGTCCAGTCCCAGCAGCTGCTCGTAGGGCCGCTCGCCGAGATTGTCCTGGTTCACAAACAGCTGGATCTGGCCAGATAGGTCGCGCAGATCCATGAAGGTCGTCTTGCCGTGCCCACGGCGAGAGACCAGCCGCCCGGCGACGGTGTAGGACAGCTCGGGGTGCTCGCCATGCTCGAGCGCGGCCGGGTCGTGGGCGGCGAGCACTTCGGCGATCCGGGTGCGGGTCTCCCACAGGGTGACGGGCGGATAGGGGTCGATGCCTTCCTCGCGCAGGCGCTTGACCTTCGCGCGCCGCTCGTTGCCAGCGAGTTCTTCTAGGGCCTGGTCCCAGAAGGCCTGCCCGCCCTCCAAGGGCACGGGCGCGGGCTTCGGTGCCAGAGGCGGCGCGGTAACGGCGGGTGACTTCCCCTGGGTCTGTACATCAACACTCATAAATCGTCCATCTCCCCATATAGCTATTTCGTATTACGTGCTCATCTCATCTCGCAATAAGACAAGTCGTATTTAACGAAAACCTTGCGTCCCAAATGCCTGACAGCCCTCCCCGAGAGGCCGTGCATGGCATTTTAGGCCATGCACGGCCGACACTTTGACCCGCGCCGATCACAACTGCGCCGAAGCGCAAGCAGCCTTTAGCGATGGCCCCAACTCGCCCTCGCGACCGTGTATCGGTAACTACCCGCTCCCCGAACGCCCATAGAGCGATCGGCCCGGGCCCTCTCTTTACCTCTCTGCCTCCACCCCTCTACCTCTCCTTATGACCGATTGCCAACCCTTTTCGATCACGCCCCAAAAAGGCCAATGCTCGTCGCAGCCGACAGTCGCATTCCCGCCAATTTGGCGGCTATCGCCCGAGGCGAGCAGCGAGCCACTTGTGCTTCGTGAAACCCTGCCAGCTCTCGACGGAAACGGACCGCGCGCCTCTCGTACACCCAGCGCATCAGCGCCACGGCCCCAAAAGAACGGCTGCGTGCCCAATTTCCGGCACAGTCGGCTCCCGCCATTAAGCGCACTATGAAGTCCTAGTCAGCAGCCTCCCCTTGCGCTCGCCAGACAGCTCATTTGGTTCATGCGCGAGCATGAATTCAGCGGCGCCGATTCTCTGCTCGGCCGTCCCAAGCCGGCCTTACAGTCGCGCCACATGGCGAGAGAAATTTGTGGCGGCAATGACACTTGCGTGCGAGAAGGGCGCCGGTGCCTCGATGCCACAGAACAGCGCACCCGCGACGAGCGCCTCCGCGCAGCACAACCCATCCAGCGGACCCCGTTGTCACCCATCTTCCTCTCCTCACAACCCACAGTCGCCATCCAAACCCAGGCGACCTATGAACAGCATCGTGATCAAAGCATAGATGCTCGCCTCTTGTCAACAGAGCCCGATGAATTGGTCGTCCTGTCAAGAGAACTGAGCGCTTTGCCACCACGTGCGCGCCAAGGGCT
>JANWLE010000103.1 GCA_025451035.1 Solirubrobacteraceae bacterium | reverse complement strand
GCAGGCCGCAGGAGGTAGTAGTGGCGTTTATTTGGTCTCAACGCAACGGGCAGCTGCGCGGCCGCGCGCGCACCGCTTCGCGGTCATCGCGAGACCGTCTGCGAGCAGGCTCATCGGCCGAGATTTCAAACATATGGAAGACGCCTTGAGGGTCGGAAAAGTTCAGCCAGTTGAATTTATCGCTGGGCAGGCGCCCAGTGGCTCGGCGACGCCTAGCCAGTTGCCTGTCCCACAACAGTTGCCGGTCCCACAAACGAGACGGGTGCGGGTGTGCGAGGGCTATGACCCTCCCGAGATCCACGTCGAGGCCGGCCAGCCGGTTCGTGTGATCTTCTGCCGCCAGGAGACGACACCGTACTCGCAGTCGGTGGCGTTCCCCGAGCACGGGGTCACCGTCGAGCTGCCGCCGTTCCAGGAGGTGACGGTAGACCTGCCGCCAAGCGAGCCTGGCACATACCGCTTCGCGTGCCAGCCGCCTACTTTGCAAGGCAAGCTTGTTGTCGAGCCGAGCAAGCACGACGCTTCGCTCACGGTCGACTCCAGGCCAGACCTGGCTGCGAGCGAACCCAAGCCGCCTTACCGCACGGAGCCGGGCTCGGTCTTGCAGCGTCTGCTGGAGGAACCCGGCTGGAAGATCGTCAGCCCAATCGTTGACTTCGTGCTGCTGTGGTTCGCCGTGACGGTAGCCCAAGGGGGGCTCAGCTTCACGCCGGCCACCGCCCCATTGCTAGCCCTCCCGCCGCTAACGATGGTGATGTTCTTCCTCCATGGCACCTACCGCTCCCGCCTGCGCACGCTTGTGCTCGACGGGATGGCTCGCGTGATCAGCGGGGTGTCGATCGCCACGATGGCCGTCGCCACCTTGAGCGTACTCGTCGACCAGCAGGTGCCTGGCAAGACGGTGCTGTACACCTGGATCTACGCGCTCGCGCTCGTCAGCCTCGGTCACGCAGTCCTCGCCAACGCCCAGCGCTGGGCGCGCAAGCGCAAACTCATCGGAAAGCCGGTCTTGATCATGGGCGCCGGGGTGATAGGCACGCAGCTAGCTCGCCAGCTCGAGGACCACACCGAGTATGGGCTCGTGCCGGTTGGGTTCGTGGATGACGATCCGCAACCCACGTCCAAGCTCGCCCGCCGCGACGTGCCTGTCCTCGGCACATTCGAGGAGCTCGACGAGATCGTCGGGCGCACCCACGCGCGCCACCTGATCGTCGCCTTCTCCCTGTCGGCTGACGCCCGCATGAGCCGCCTGGTGCAGCATTGCCAAGAGCGAGGCATCGAAGTGTCCGTCGTGCCACGCATGTTCGAGACGATCAACCAGCGCGTGGGCTACGAAGCGGTTGGCGGCGTGCCCGTCCTCAGCTTCACGATGGTCGACCCCAAGGGCTGGCAGTTCGCCATCAAGTACGCGCTAGACCGGATCATCGCCGCCGCCATCCTTTTGACCCTGGCGCCATTGCTGGCGGTGATCACTCTGATGGTGAAGCTATCGACCGGCGGCCCAGTGTTGTTCCGCCAGCCCCGCGTAGGGCTGGATGGACAGCAGTTCGACATGTTCAAGTTCCGCACGATGAAGGGCTCGCCGGACAGGCACGGCGAGAACGACGCGAACTGGGCGGAGCAGATACTCCGCGGAGTCGAGCCGATCTCTGCCGAGGATGCCAGCGAGCGGCCTCCCGACAGTGACCGGAGGACCCCCATCGGGCATCTGTTGCGTCGCCTCTCACTCGACGAGCTACCACAATTCTGGAACGTGCTCAACGGAGACATGTCACTGATCGGCCCTCGCCCAGAGCGTGTCAGCTACGTACGCCGCTTCGAACCAGTCGTCTACCGCTACGGCGAGCGCCACCGCGTCAAGTCGGGGATAACCGGCTGGGCCCAAGTACACGGACTACGAGGCCGAACATCGCTTGCCGAACGCATCCAGTGGGACAACTACTACATAGCCCACTGGTCGCTTGGACTGGACCTGAAGATCCTGCTGCTAACGATCGCCGCCGCGTTCCGCAACGCCGAGTAATGCTTCGCGTCTGCAGTCGGTATGGCCATTAGACCCCGCTCCCGTAGGGCACATACCGTGGGCGCGTCAGCCCGCAAACAGGCGCACACGACTGCCAGCCCTCCGGCGAGACCAGGCTGGCCGACCGCGCCCGGTGGAGCCGTGCCGCCGGCAGCAGCTAGTCCAGCTCAGCCAGCTCGGCGTCTTCGGCGTCGCCGACTTCAACGGCTTGGCCTTCAGCACCGCCGCTTGGTAGTCGCGTCTGCGCAGCCACCGACAGATCAGACAGATCACGAGCGAGATCCCGGTCAGCATGCGCCGAGGCGCGGCCAAAACCGACCGCGATCACGAGGGCAGTCGTGAAAGACACGAATGCGAGCACCGCGATCACGGCTACTGCCCACACTGCTACCGCAATTACCGTGGCGACTCCCCCCACACACGCTCAACCATTGCGCGCGGAGCATAACAGCCACGCGTGCCGAGATCACGTAATGACAAACGCGCAGCGAGGACCTCGCGCTCGAGCGGATCGCGCGAGCGGTGGGGGTCACGTTGCGCCACTCGAGCATCGCTTGCGGGCGCGCAGGCTGATGGCGTGCCTGCTGGCGGCACTGGGCTTCAGCGCCGCCTCGCTGGTGGCGGCGCAAACCGCCGGTGCGGCTGCGCTGGGTACCGAGATCAGCGTGTATCCGGCCGAACAACCAGAAAACGGGCTCACAATGGCGCGTGTGCGCGGGGAGGGCGCAAGCTTTACACGCATAGTGTTCTCCTGGGCTTCGATCGCGCCGGGGAGGCTGCCGCGCGGCTTTGACCCGGCAAACCCAAGCGAACCACGCTACCGCTGGGGCGCGCTGGACCGCGTCGTGGCAAACGCGGTCGCGCACGGCCTTGAACCCGTGCTAGACACAACCCAGCCACCGGCCTGGGCGCAGCTGCCGCAAGGCGCCGGCGAACAACACCCCGACCCCGCCCAGCTTGGCCTGTTCGCCCATGCAGCCGCGGCCCACTACAGCGGCTCGCAGCCGGGCGTACCCGTAGTCCGCTATTGGGCGGTGTGGAACGAGCCGAACGCCAGCCTCTTCCTTGCGCCCCAGATCGAAGGCAGCAGGATCGTCTCTGTGGAGACCTACCGAACGATGGTCAACGACTTCGCCGCAGCCGTGCACGGCGTCCGCCCAGACGATGTCGTGATCGCCGGGGAGCTCTTCCCCAATGGCATCAACCGCCAGGGAACGACGGCGATCGCGCCGCTGGAATTCACCAGGCTAATGTTCTGCCTGTCCCGCGAAAGTCAGCCGCACCGCATCTGCAACGCCCAGGTGGCGGCGGACGTGTGGAGCGTGCACCCATATAGCTCGGGTGGCCCGTCGACCAAGCCGGCCAACCCGGGCAACATATGGATCGCCAACCTGCGCTCGCTAGTCGAGCTGGTGCGAGCGGGCCAGCGCCTGGGAGGCATCGTCTCACCGCATCCCGTGCAGACGTGGGTCACCGAGTTCAGCTGGGACAGCAATCCACCCGATCCACGCGGAGTGCCGGCGAAGCTGCAGCAACGATGGGTCGCCGAAGCCCTGTACCGCAGCTGGCAAGCGCAGATAAACGTGTTCGGTTGGTTTCTGCTGCGCGACCAGCCGCTCAGCAGCTCCCCCTTCCAGTCGGGTCTCTACTTCGCCTGCTCGGCCGGCATCTACTGCGACAAGCCCAAGCGAGCGGCGAGCGCCTTCCGCTTCCCGTTCGTCGCCTATCCCTCATCCCGGCACCGCACCTCGACGTGGGGGCGCACGCCCGGTGGCGTGCCTGGACAGGTCAAGCTCGAGCTGCGGGCAGGCCACTCTTGGCGAATACTGGCCGTCTTGCGCACCGACGGTGACGGCATCTTCACGCGCCGCGTCAAGCTGCCCAGCAACGCATCGATGAAGTGGTCGCTGCTGCGCGCGGTTCAGGTGGGCGGCGGGTCCTCGCCGGCCTTCTCGCTGCATCATCCACGGGACATACCCGTCGAACCGTTCGGCTCCGCGGCCACGCGGCGGTAATCGTGTCCGCGTCCGCGTCCGGGCAGAGGATCGTTGCCGCGAGATCCTCCGCGGCGTCGGTAGGAGGACTGCACGAAGACGCGACCGTCCTGATCCCGGCAGGGTTGGTGTTGGCGGTCGTGATCGCGTGGGCGGCCGCGGGCGGCGGCTATGAATCGCGTCCGGCGCTCGACATCTCCTATGACCCGAGCCCATGGTTCCTGGGCGCGCTCGCGCTAGTCGGCTTGCTCTGCGCGACGGCGTTCGGCTTGAGGCGGGTTTGGCTCTCACGCCCGCTGGCGATCGCCTGCGCGCTGCTCGGCGCATACGTCGCCTGGTCGTTCGCGTCGGTGTTCTGGGCACACGACAAGGGCAGCGCCTTCCTCGGCAGCGATCGCGCGCTCGTCTACCTAGCGGGCTTCACGACGTTCGCGATCCTGCCTTGGCGGGCCCGCACACTCGCTATCGCGCTGGCGGCGTTGACCGCCGGCTTTGGCGTCATCGCCCTCGTCACGGCCGTCAAGATCGGTACGGCGACCGCGCCCGCCGACCTCTACATCGGTGGGCGCCTCGCCTACCCGCTTGGATACGAGAACGCCAGCGCCGCGCTGTTCATGCTCACCGCGATGACGTCTGTCGGGTTGTGCGCAGCTCGCCGTGTGCCGGCTGCGCTGCGCGTGGGGGGTCTTTTGCTCGCGGCCATCTGCCTGCAGCTCGACGTGTTGACGCAAAGCCGTGGTTGGCTGTTCACCGCGCCCGTCGTGGTCACGCTGATGCTGGTCGTGCAGGCCCGGCGGCTGCGGTTGATCCTGTTCGCGCTCGCTCCCGCGCTGGCCGCTGCTGCCGCAACGCCGGCGCTGCTGAAGGTGTATAGCTCGGCGAGCGCTCGTGGTCCTCTCACACGCGGGCAGCTCGAGCAGCTCCTGCACACGCGCGGAGCCCATGCGGCGCACGCCATGCTGCTCGCCGACATCGCCCTGGCCGTGGTCGCGACGGCGATGGTGCTCGTCGATCGGCGCATGCGTCTCTCAGAACACCAGCAGCGACGCGTCACCCGTGTGGCAGGCGCGCTCGGCTGCGCGGCAGCTCTGGCCGGCGTGATCATCGCCTTGGTCGCCGTCCACGGCGACGTCACCGGCCGCGCCGAACGAGCCTGGGATTCCTTCGCGAGCGTAAAAGTCACTCACAGCTCCTCCTCGCGCTTTGCGAGCCTCGGCAGCCAGCGAGCGGACTTCTGGCGTGTAGCGCTCTCGCAGTTCGAGCGCCATCCGCTGCAGGGAATCGGGCAAGACAACTTCGCCGACCCATACATCCAGCAGCGCCGCACCGACCAGGAACCACGCTGGACCCACTCGCTGGAGCTGCGCCTGCTGACACACACCGGCCTGGTAGGGCTGCTGCTATTCGGCGGCTTTTTGGCGGCGGCGCTCACAGGCGCGCTGCGTCACGGCCGCAGGCACCCGGCGATCGGTGCGGTAGCGCTCACGCCCCTGATCGTCTGGCTGGTTCACGGGTCGATCGACTGGCTCTGGGAGTTCCCTGCCTTGAGCGTGCCGGCGCTCGCCTTCATCGCTGCGGCGGGGGCACTCGCGGCTGCGCCCCGCCCGGCGACGGAACGTCCACGCAGGGCGCCATCGAAGAGGATGGCGGTAGCCCTGCGCGTGACCGTTGCGCTGGTCACTGTGGCAGCGTTGGTAGCCATCGGCGTTGCATTCATGGCCGCCCGCGATGTGCAGAAAGCCTTGGGCGAGCCTGAAGGCAAGGGCGCGGGCGCCTACGTCGAGCTGCGCCGCGCCGCTGATCTAATGCCGTTCAACGCCCAGACGGACCTCATCGCCGGGTCGCTGGCGTTCAATGAAGGTTATCTCGCGATCGCCAGACGCTGGTTCGTCCAAGCCCGCGAGAACGATCCCTACGGGTGGCTTGCGCCCTTTGCGCTGGGGCTGATCGAAGGCGAAGCGCGCGATGGGCGCGCCGCGCGCGCACTGCTGCTAGCCGCCCGCCGCCTGAACCCGCACGAGCCCGTCATCGGCGAGGCGCTGAAACGTGTCGCGAGCGCCTCTCCGCTGACACTCGAGCAAGCCCAACAGACACTCACTACGCGCGCGACCAGGCGCTTCGGACGATGAGCCACAGGCGCTATCGTGAGAGAAGGTGCTTGCTGTGCAGATGATCGGTAGGTCTCTCGTCGGCGTTCTCGCCGCCACGCTCGCCTTGACGCTCCAGGCAGCCCCAGCCGGCGCAGAAGTCTCCTCAGTGGACGCGTACGGCGGCCAGGCGGCGGTGCTGGGCAAGCGCCCTCACCATAGCGTGCACCCGACCTCGCGTCCGGCGGGCGAGCAAGGCGCCTCGCGCTCGGTGGCACCCGCGGTGGGCAGTAAACCGCCCACCCCCTCCGGCCCCGCGGCTAGCCACGGAGCCAGTGGCTCGGCGGGCAAAGGCTCCTCGCCGGTGGCTACGGCGCCCGCCGGCGAGGCGGCTGAACGCGCGCTCGAGAGCGCGGAAAGCAAACACGGAGCGTCTGGGCTGGGTGCTCTCACGATCGCCTTGCTAGCCGCTGGCGTCGGCGCGCTCATAGCCCTGGCGGTCGCGCTACGCCGAATGTCACGGCCGCCCGCCTGAGCTATTCCGCGTAGGACCGCGGGCGCAGAACCCGCGCGAGTCTCCCGGTAAGCAGGTGACCCGCCTGGCTGAGGTCGTGGCGCAGGCACAGCGGGTCGCGCCTCAGCCCGCGCGCCAGGTACCTGAGCGCCTTGCCGGGCTGGTGGTGTGACGCATACACCCGGGCCGAAGTGGCGTCGAGCATCGCCAGCGCGTCCCTTTCAAGCCGCGTGCTGCGCTGCTCGGGATGGCGCTCCAGGTACGCCTCGACGATGCGTCGAGCCG
>JANWLE010000102.1 GCA_025451035.1 Solirubrobacteraceae bacterium | reverse complement strand
GTTCCACTACAACGGCTGGGTGCCGGCGGCGATCGACCCCGACAACGAGCCACCAGAGTTCCTGGAGCGGCTCTACGGCGAGGTCTCGCCCGACGGTCCTGAGCACTACCACACGGTCGTCGCCAAGCTGGCCAGAATGCACAGCGAGGAGCCGACGCTCACGCTCGATGATGTGAGCCAAGTCCGGAGCCGCACGCTCGTGATGCTCGGCGACGACGACGAGGTCACGCTCGAGCACGCGATCGCGATGTACCGCGCGCTCCCCGACGGCGAGCTCATCGTCATCCCCGGCACGTCACACGGACTGCTCGTCGAGAAGCCGGAGCTCTGCAACTCCGCGATCCTCGCGTTCCTTACCAGCGACCGGGTGGCGACGATGGCGCCGATTCGCCGCGCGCAGCAATGCTAGTAGCTGAACTGCTCATACCAGTCGGACGGACGTCCCTCGGGTGTCAGGTCGAACAGGTTCCAGAGTGGCTCGAGGGTACCGACGTGGCGGGGGTCCTCTCCTGGGTCCGTGGGCGCGTAGAGGAGCTCCGAGCTCCAGAAGTGGCGGATCGTTTGGCCATCGCGATGGAACACGCTCAGCATCGGCCTTTGCGCCCCCTCCGCGGTCTCGGCGTGGTAGTCGCGGTTATAGCTGTTCGCGGCGGAGGACAACAATCTCAGCCGGCGCCAGCCACGCTCCCGCGCGAACGTCAGGATCGGCGGCAGCGGCGCCTTCGCGACGACCGCCAGATTCAGGTGCTGACTTGCGTGGTCGGCGGCCCCGTCGAGCTGATCCAGCAGCGCCGTACACGACGGGCACGGCCCCTCAGCGAGCGGCAGCAGCGACGTCTCACCACTCGGCGGGCCAGCGCTCTGATCGCAAGGATCGCGCGGGAACATGAAGCTGTAGATCGCTAGCGAGTCCCTGTCCGGCGCGAACAGCTCCGAGAGCCGCACGTCGCTCGGCCGGCCGTCGGCCCCGGCCCCCTGGAAAATGTAATCATCGGGCACGGCCCCGCCGGGCGGGAGCTGACGCCTGGCGGTGGCAGCCGCCTCCATCGTCCGGCGCAGCTCGATCTCCTGCTCGAGCAGCCGATCGCGGGCGGCCCGATACTCAGTTGACTCGCCCGGAAACACGATCCTCATGGGTCCCCTCTCGTCGAATGTCGGCGCGGTGAGCTGACCGCAACGGCGCGAAGCATGCTGCCCGTTGGCCCCCGGCTTGCGACGCGGATTATCGCTGCGGCGTGCGGCCCAGTCTCACATGGATGAGACGGTCAGGTCTCACATGAATGGGACTGGGCCGTCTCAGATCGGCGGGTCGTTGACAGACAAGTGGTAACAAAGGTCGAACCAGCCGCATCCGCGTATCGCACTGCGGTCGCCTCCGTCTTGAGATCCGGCGTTGCCTGATGACCCGAGGCCAAGATCAAGATGTTGCCCCGCGCACGTAAGCCGGCGTTGATCGCGACACAAGCCGCCTGAGATCTGCACCTACTCCAGCATCTCCGACGACGGCTCGGCTGGCGGGTGCTCCTTTACTCCTCGTCTCGACCGCCGCACGAACCAGTAGACGCCATAAGCGACCAGCACCGCCACGGCCACCTTGATGAGTGTGGACCAGCCGCCCACGCTGTGGCTCAGTGTGTATTCGACGAAGACGACGCCACCAAGCATCGCGGCGAGCGCCACAGCGATGTAGAGAATGATCGCTGAGCCACGCTCTCGCCATCCGTGTCCCTCTGAGAAGGGCTCAAAGTGCACGCACGCCGCATAGAGGCCGAAAAAGAATCCAGCGCCCCAAAGGAGCTTGTCGATATCGCCGCCGAGTTGACGATGGAGCACTATGTAGAGGGCTCCGTAAGCGTATCCGCCCATCACAAACGCCACGATCGTCGTCATCACTTCGGCGTAATGTCGCGAGGAGTCCTCAAGTCGCTCAACCCAACCGAACTTGGGCCGCGTCAATGCGAGTCCGAGGAGAGTGCCGCCAATGATCGCGACGACTACGTCCCTTTCGTTGATTGCATGACGCACATCGCGAATGCTGGCACCCCGATCGGCTGCCAGCTAGAGAGAGAGCCAAACATCGGCGGTTGCGCCCGCAGGTCGTCCTTTGCGATAGCGCGAGGCCAGCTTTTCCGCGCGCTCGCTCGGCATCGCAAGCGGCGGTCGCGGCATGGGTTTCGCAGGTACTCTGCTAGCTGGCGCGAATCCGGTCCCGACCGCAAGGAGTCCCAATGGCGACCATGAACCTCCCCGATCCGGGCCCACCCAATCTCGAGTTCGAGCGCCCGGCCGATCGTGCCCACCTGGAGCGAACCGCCGCCGCACTCGCCGCCCGCGGTTTCAAGGCGCAGCTGGTGAACGGAGCAGAACAAGCCAGGCAGCTCGTGCTCGAGGCGATACCGCAAGGCTCAGAGGTTCACATTGCGCTGTCGGAGACCATGCGCGCACTAGGCATAACCAGCGAGATCGACGAGTCGGGCCGCTACGACTCGGTCCGGTCTCGGCTCAGCGCACTCGACCGCGAGACACAGGGCCGCGAGATGCGCAAGCTCGGAGCTGCACCCGACTACATTGTGGGTAGCGCACACGCAATCACCGATGAGGGCGAGATCGTCGTCGGCTCAGGCTCCGGCAGCCAACTCGGCGCGTACGCCTACGCTGGCGGCAACGTGATCCTCGTGGTCGGCCACGCGAAGCCTGAGCGAGACCCCGTAGAAGGGCTCCGGCGCGTTCGCGAGTACAGCCAGCCGCGAGTGTACCTCCGCATGCAGGACGTAGGTTACCCGGGAAGCCTGCTCGCGAAGACGCTGATCATGCACTACGAACCCTCCGGTCGCATCAGCGTTATTCTCGTACCCGAGACACTCGGCTTCTAGCTCTCCGGCCGGCGTCCGGTCGATCGAGCTTGTGCGCCACTCTCGAAGCGCCCTACGACCCGAGTACGTTGACGCGCTCAAGACTGTCGGGCAGATCCCACTCGTGTAGGACCGCGAGCACCTGTGCCGCAAACGCCTCGTTGAGCTCAATGAGGTCCTGCTCCGTGCGCGAGATCCCGTACTGGCGGCGCAGGTTCTCAGCCGTCTCGATCATGCCTCCAGGCACCAGATGGTGGATGCCGCCGGCCGTCACTCGCGGCCGCGCCAGCCGGTCCTCCAACGTCACGCTGGCGCCCTTGATGCCCCAGCGCAGACCCATCGCATAAAACTCGGCCTGACTCATACTCTCGGCACCCCCCGCGAGAACGAGATCCGCAACACCGGTTTGGACCTCCATGCAGCCGAGCATGATCGCCTGAAGGCCAGAGCCGCAGCGCCGGTCGAGCTGAAGCCCTGGAACCTCGGTCGGCAGTCCCGCGTCGAGCGCGGCCACCCGACCGATCGCCGGCGCCTCGCCATTCGGATAACACTGGCCAAGGAGCACATCGTCGATCTCCAAGGGCGGCAGCGATGTCCGCCGGAGAAGCTCCCGGATAACCGTCGCGGCCAGCTCTGCGGGCGGCACGTCGCGGAAAACGCCGCCGAAACCGCCGACGGCTGTTCTCAGCGGCTCGCAGATCACAGCTTCGCGCATGGTCGGAGAGCCTGCCATAAATCGCACGCCGGCATGTGGCACGGGTGACGCCTCATGCTCGGGTTTGAAGCCACGCTCGGTAGCGGCCGAGCGCGCGCCGCCCAGCACGCTGGTCGCACACGAGCGCGTAGACCGGGTGCGTTCTGCCTGTGGGACGCCGGCCGCGCGTGATACGGCGCATCTGGTGGCGCGCGAGCGCCATCCCGGCGGCAGAGGCGAGTGTCTTGTCAGACCATGTGACGGGCGCAAGCCGCTCGGTGGCCTCATGGCCTTCCTGCCAGCGGCTACAGAGGTCGGGGGTGATCGCCATTGCGCTCGCCATGCCCACCAACGCGATGCCGCTCGCAAGCACCTGCTCGGCGGTCTCGCGTCGGGTGATCCCGCCGGTCAGCATCAGCGGCAGCGGAGTTGTCTCGGCGAGATGAGTGGCAAGCTCTAGGAAATACGCCTCTCGCGCCGCGGTGCGACCGTCCGCCGGACGGCCAGACATCGCCGGGCTCTCATAGCTACCGCCGGAGAGCTCGACCAAATCGACGCCTAGCGGCTCAAGCATCGCGATCACTCTTGCTGCATCCTGCGCATCGAACCCGCCGCGTTGAAAGTCGTCAGAGTTCAGCTTCACCGCTACAGCGAACGACGAGGACACGGCCTCGCGGATAGCGCGAACGACATCGAGCAGCAGCCGTGCGCGATTCTCCAGCCCTCCTCCCCACTCATCGCCGCGCTGGTTCACCAGTGGTGAGAGAAACTGCGAGATCAGGTAGCCGTGAGCGGCATGTACCTCCACGCCGTCGAAACCGGCGCGCTCGGCGAGGCTCGCGGTCGTTGCGAAGCGCCCTACGGTCGCGCCAATCTGTTCCTTGGTCATCGCCACAGGCCGGCCGAAGCGCTTGCTGTGCTTGCCAAGCTCGATCGCAACCGGCGAAGGCGCCCACACGACCCCTGGCATTTTCGCCTGCACTTGGCGGCCGGGATGACTGACCTGCATCCACATCGCGGCGCCATCGGCCTTGCCGGCCTGCGCCCAGCGAGCGAACGGGTCAAGCGGCGCACGATCGTCGAGCACGATCCCGCCCGGCCCGGTCAACGCCTCGGCGTGAACCATCACATTCCCGGTGATCATGAGTCCCGCGCCGCCGGCCCCCCACCGGCTGTACAGCGACACCAGGCGCTCGTCGGGGAGTTGCGAGGGGCCCGCCATCCCCTCCTCCATCGCGGCCTTCGCAACCCGATTGCGCAGCCTCCCCCCAGATCGCAGCGTCAATGGAGAAAACAGCTCGGTCGACATCACAGGTACCCGCCTCAAACTCGAGAAGAATGTTTACGGTGCTCACATTAGCTCAGCAGAGTAAACGCTGTCAACATCTATGCGACCTATGTCAGCGAAGGCGGCGTATCACCACGGAGACCTGCGCACAGCGCTCCTGCGCGCCGCGCTCGAACTGCTCGAAGAGAGCGGCGCGAGCGCCC
>JANWLE010000101.1 GCA_025451035.1 Solirubrobacteraceae bacterium | reverse complement strand
GGTCGGTGACCATGTAGGGCGAGATGTAGCCCTTGTCGAACTGCATGCCCTCGGTGAACTCGAGGTCCATGCCGAACGTCTGGCCCTCCTCGACGTTCACCACGCCGTCCTTGCCGACCTTCTCGATCGCATCGGCGATCACGTCGCCGATATCGTCGTCGCCGGCGGAGATCGTCGCCACACGGGCGATCTGGTCCTTGCCGGAGACCTCCTTGGACTGCGAGGCTATGTTCGCGACGACTTGGTCGACCGCCTTCTCGATGCCGCGCTTGAGCGCCAGCGGGTTCGCGCCGGCCGCGACGTTCTTCAGGCCTTGCCTGACGATCGCCTGGGCCAGCACCGTGGCGGTGGTGGTCCCGTCGCCGGCGACGTCGTTGGTGGCTGTCGCCACCTCGCGAACCAATTGTGCGCCTTGGTTCTCGAAGACGTCCTCAACCTCGATCTCACGTGCGATCGTGACGCCGTCGTTGGTGATCGTCGGGGCGCCGAACTTCTTGTCGAGGACCACGTAGCGGCCCTTCGGGCCGAGCGTGACCTTCACAGCGTTGGCGACTGCGTCGACGCCGGCCTCCAGAGACTTGCGCGCCTCGGAGCCGTACTTGAGTTCCTTGTGTGCCATTTGTTCAGATCTCCTTGGTGCTAAGCGACGATGGCGAGGACATCGGACTCGCGTAGCACGAGCAGGTCCTCTCCTGTGTCCGGGTCTTTGGTCTCGGTGCCGCCGTACTTGCTGTAGAGGACCTTGTCGCCCGCTTTCACATCAAGCGGGATGCGCTTGCCGTTGTCGTCAAGCCTGCCGTCACCGACGGCCAGGACCTCTCCAATCACCGGCTTCTCCTTGGCGGTGTCGGGCAGGACGATGCCACTTGCAGTGGTCTGCTCCTCCTCGACTGCCCGCACGATCAGACGATCGCCCAGGGGCTTGAGTTTCATGCTGAAAACCTCCGTTATTTTGTGTCCTGGTTAGACGGGACGGCCCGGGGAGGGGCACATCAGTCTTCTAGAGAAGACCTGCCGCCTTTTGGCACTCTCGACATGAGAGTGCCAACGCCAGCGACCAATATATAAAAGAACCGGGGATGGTCAAGTAGCTAGTTGGCACTCTCATGTCGAGAGTGCCAACGGATGGCGGCAGCCACCGCCGGGAACTGTGCGCTTTAGCAGCCGTTTTAGTTCTGCGCGCCGCCGAAGCCCTTGATCGCCTCGGTCATCCCCGTTGGCTTATCGACGATCTGCGAGAAGCGAACAACGGTGACCGTGTCGTTCGTCGACACCGAACGCCCGTAGATCTGCTCGAGGAAGTGGATCAGCTCCTCATGGCGGCGAAACTCCGGGTTGTCGTGCTTGATGTCACGCGGCGAGAGCTCGGAGATCTTCATCACCTCGACGTTGTCGATCACCGCCTCGAATATGCGTTCGCGCGGCGAGTACTGGTAGCCGATCGTGATGAGCACGAGCTGGTTCTTACGGTACTTGTGCGACTTGTCACCGAGGCGGATCGTCGCGGTCTTGCGACCGCGCTTGAGCTCGTCGGCGAAGATCGTGGAGTAAAAGTTGAGTACCTGCACGGCGAGCAGGCTACCTGCTCTTTAGCAAGAAGGCCAGTGCGCGCCTCATCATTTCCCGCTCGCCATCGTAGGTGAGCGCCGTTTGCGCCTCCTCGAGGCCCATCCAGCGCACCTCCTGCACCTCGTGGTCGTGATCGGCGATATCGCCAGAGCGGTAGGCGAACAGGAAGAACAAGACAGACTTGCTGACCGTGTGCCCGTCACGGCGGTAGTGGTAGCGGACGGTGCCTAGACGCTCCAGCAGCTCTCCCGTCACGCCCGTCTCCTCGCGCACCTCGCGCAAGGCGGCCTGCTCGGCGCTCTCGCCGGGATCGATGTGCCCCTTGGGCAATCCCAGCACCTGCGAGCCGTCCACCGCCCGCCGTGTCGGGACTATCACGAGCGCCTGCTGGCCGCGGACCACCACGCCTCCAGCAGAGCACTCCTCAGGCACCTGTCGTCGGCCACGCCGCGCTCTCGCGGGACCGCCGGGAGCGGCCGCGCTCTCAGAAGACATATGACTCGAGCGCGTCCGGGTCGTGGACAGTGAGGCGGCCGCGGCCTTGGGAGATGATCCCCGCGCGCTCGAGTACCGCCAGGAAGCGTGAGGCGGACTCGCGCGAGGAGCCGGCGAGTTGCGCGAGATCAGCCTGCGTCGTGGTGATGAGCACATCTTTGCCCCGCGGTTCGGCGCCGCGCGCCTGCTCCACTAGCTCGCGCAACACAACGGCCACACGGCTTTGAACGGTCTGGAAGGACTGCCTCGCGAGGCGTTCGTTCATCTCCCGCAAACGCCGTCCGAGGGCGATCACCAGGCGCTGCGAGATCTCTGGGTGCTCGATCATGAGCCTGCGCATGTCGGCTCCGAGCAGCGCCACGACGTTGGTCTTCTCCATCGTTTCCACGGTCGCCGAGCGCCGCTCGTCCTCGAACATCGCCAGCTCGCCGAAGATGTCGCCCGGCCCGAACTGCGCGAGCGTGATCGTACGTCCGCCGGCGTGGTCGCGAACTGCGCGTGCCTGCCCGTCGCGGACCACGTAGCAGGTGTCGCTCGAGTCACCCTCGCGGAACACCACCTCACCGGCTTGGAAGCTGCGGGGCACCGCGACCGTCGCGATCCGCTCGAGATCTTCGCGCGTGAGCATCTCGAACACGGGTACGTGCCCAAGCAGTGATGCGGTGTCCGAGGCGCTCTCGGTGACCATGCCTGAAGGAGATATCACACCCGCCCGCAGCCAACCGGCGCGGTGCTCGCGACGCCGCGCATGGGCCACCGCAACTCTGGCTGGTAAGGACGTTCTTACCTTTGTGATCGTCGGTTATCGTCCGAGCATGCGAAGCACCGCGCCTGAACATCCGAAGAGCGCCGTGGGCCGCGTGCTTGCCGCTGCGCTCGTGCTCGCGGGTGCCTCCACGGTCATGCCCGTTGCGCTAGCGAGCAGCCCCAAGAAACACCCGCTCTATGCTTCGCGCGAGCTGTGGGCGACGATCGATGTGTGTAACCCGCAGCGCCAGCCAAACGTGATCGGGATCCGTGGCTCGATGCCCAGCGACGGGCACAGCGCCGACGCCATGTATATGCGCTTCATCGTGCAGGTCCTCAACCCCACGACCCACGCCTGGATGGCGCTCGGCAAAGACGCGGATTCGGGTTTTGTCGCGGTGGGCTCCTCCCGCTCTGCACGTCAGGCTGGCCGTAGCTTCGTGCTGGTACCGACCTCGACGAGCTCGACGCTGAGCGGGCTCGTCGAATTCCAGTGGCGACGAGGCAACCGGGTCCTCTACCGTAGCTCGCGTTTCACCAGCGCCGGCCACAAGAGCCTCGCGGGCGCAGACCCGCCGGACTACAGCCAGGCGACCTGCACGATCGGCTGAGGCTCGCACGCCGCGGCGCTTGGCTTGCGTGCCCGGCCCCTGTCATGGCACGGTTGCCGAGCTAGTCTGATTCCAAGCGGGAGAACAGCGTCGGGTCGTTGGTGATGATCCCGTCGACGCCGAGCGCGGTGAGACGCTCCATCAAGGCCGCGTCGTCAACCGTCCACACATACAGCTCGCCGCCTCCTTCCGCGACAGCCTGCACCAGGCGTGGGGTGACCAGCCGCCAGTGGGCCATGATCGCGTCAAAGCGGCCGCTGCCAAGGCAGCGGCGCGCGCGACGCGGCAGCAGCGCGCGGTAGCCGCTCAGCGCCGCCAGTGCGGGGATCGCCGTCAGCATGTCGTCGGTGTAGTCGCGGCGGGCGCGGGGCACCGACCAGCCAAGCCGTAGCTCCGGCTCGAGTGCGCGGATCGCGTCTAGCTCACAGCTGAAAGTTCCGCTGACGAGCGAGCGCTCGATCAGGCCGGCCTGTCGCAGCGCGCTCACGACGCGCGCGCCATAGCCGGGCAGCTTCACGTCGACGTCGAGCTCGATGCCAGCGTACCGCTCGCCCGAGAGATGCTCGAGCCCCTCCTCGAGGGTGAGCGGCGTGCCCTGCTTCAGAGCCTCGTAGTCGTGGGCCAGCAAAAGCCTGCCGCTGCCATCGCGGTTCTCCGGGAGAACATCGAACTCGATCATGTCGACGCCAGCGAGGATCGCCGCCCGGAAGCTCTCGAGGGTGTTGCCTGGCGCCAGGTGTGCGGCGCCCTTGTGGCCGACGCAGCGCGGCGCGCGGCGCTTCAGTGTTGACATCCCGGGCACCAGAACGTGATTCGGTTCTCCTCGCCTTCGCGGGCTGCGCGTATGCGCTCGCCGCAGCGCCGGCACGGCATGCCTTGGCGGCCATAGACCGCGCGTGGACGCTCGCGCATGCCCTCTCGCGCAGAGCGGGCCATGTGCTCACGGGCGAAGCCGACGATCGCGAGCAGCTCCCGCTCGCCGGCGTGGCTCACGGCTCGGCGCGGGTCGACGCCCGCCCCGTGACACGCCTCGGCCTTCCAGAGGTTGCCGATGCCGGCGAGCGTACGCTGATCCAACAACGCCTGGCCGACCGTCCTGTCCTGCTCGCCTTCGCCAAGGGCACGCAGGAAACGCCGCTCGTCGAAGCTGACGCCGAGTATGTCCTGGCCGAGTGCCGCCAAACGCTGATCGAAGCGCTCGCGCGAGTCACGCATCAGCTCGAGCACGGGCCCGTTGAACTGCACGACCTCATGGCCGCCGTGACGGATGACGAGCCAGGCGGAGCTCGCGGGACGCCGCCAGCGCTGGCCGGCGCTGTAGAGAGCCCAGGCGCCGCTCATGCGCAGGTGCGAGCGGAGCGTCAGCCCGCCCTCGAAACGCAGGAACAGGTGCTTCCCGTGAGCGTGGACGCTGCTCACGGCGCGTCCCGCGAGCCGCCGCGGCCAGTCATCGAGGAGGTGGCGCGACTGGGGCGTGATGATTTGGCGCGGCACGAGGCCCTCGAGCACCGGGCGCATGCGGTTCGCCGCATAGTGGATCGTGTCTCCCTCGGGCATCGTTAGGCGCTGAGCGTCAGCCGACGCGGTCCGGGGTGAAAACCGACCTCGGCGAGCAGGGCCTCAAAGCGCGTCCCTATGATCGTCTCGCCATTGATCTTCTCGAGCGCGATTCGCTTAAGGTGGCCGGCCCGCGCGTAGTCCGCCAGCGCAGCGAGCGCCGGGCGAAGGCGATCATCGTCGGGCCTCAAGAGCAAAAGCAGATTGCGTCCCGAGCGCTCTAGGTACAGAACCGGATCGGCCCCCACCAGCACCACGCTCGCCCCGGGCGAGCGGGTCAGGCGCCGCTCCTGGCCTGAACGGCGCGGCCACGGCAGCGCGGCCCCGTATGGCTGGGCGGGGTCGCTGGCGCCGAGCACGAGCGCGGGCGCCTCCTGCACCGCCCGCTGGGAGCGCAGCCGCTCGACCGCCGCGGGGAGCGCGAACTGCGCGCCACCGAGCCCCTCGATGAAGTAGCCGCGGCGGGCGACGCCGAGCGTCTCGAGCTGGCAGAGCTCCGGGTAGATAGCGGAGAAACCGCCCGGGAGGCCTTCCGCGAGCACGAGCTCACGCGTGAGGATGCCGTGGCGCTCGAGCAGCAGCTCGGCGATCGCGCGGCGGCGCAGGGAGGGGTCGGCCGGCTGGCCGGCAAAGAGCGGGTCGGTAAGCGACCAGCGACCCTGCACGTGAGCGGCGCGGGGACCGTGGCGGCGCGCCGCAAAGCGCGAGCGGCTCGTGCCGTGAGCGCCGTGACGGGCGGGGCTAGCGACCGTGAGCCGCGGTGCGCGCAGCGGCGAGAACGCGTCGTTTGTCACCTCGCCCGCGAAGGCGAGGTCCCACAGGGCGCACTGCAATTCCTGCGCCGCCAGGTCGAGGTCGGCGATGAGGTCGGTGAAGAAGCACGGGCCCGCGCGCAGGCGATCGCGCACGAGCTCGTGCGGCCGTTCGCCCTCGAGCGCGGGCTGCTGGGGCTTTCGCCAGGGCGGCCCGATCAGCGCCGCGTCTTCGCGGAAGTAGAGCGCGACCCTTCCCGTGGAGCGCCCGAGCGCCCCCGCGCCGACCCACACCACCTCGCCGCTGGCGCACAGCTCATCCATCCAGGCCGGCGAGTAGCCGCCGATCCTGCGCGGCAGAACCTCGCGCTCCCATGTCTCGGGGGTGAGCGCCACGCCCTGCAGCGCCACCAGCACCTCGCGTAGGCGATCGGCTCCCGCTCCGCTGCCGGCGTGACGGTCGATCCCGTGCCACGCCGGCAGGAAGGCCGCGAAGGCACGCTGATCAGCCGGCTCGATCTCCTTGCGCAGCGCCGCCAGCGACGCGCGGCGCAGGCGGCGCAGCACATCCGGGTCGCACCACTCGCGCTCGCCGCTGACCCCGTGTGGGTGAAGCTCGCCGCGCACGAGCTCCCCGGCGCGCTCTAGCTCACGCAGCGCCGGCGTGGGGTCAAGGCCGTAGCGCTGGCGCGGCTCGACGGTGGTAAATGGCGCGTGCGTGGCGGCGTAGCGGCGCATCAGCGCGACAAGGGCGCCGGGCACGTCGACGAGGAAGGCCTGCGGCAGCCCTCCGGGCGGCACCGCTCCCAGCGCGTCGCGGTAGAGCCCCGCGTCGGCGGCATCGATGAGTCGCTCCTCGCCGGCTATCCGCACCCTCACGGCACGTCGCTGGCGCTCGAGCGTCGCCAGCAGCGCCACGCCGTCGAGCCCGTCGAGCACCCGCGCGCTTGCCTCTGCGACCGTCAAATCACCCACCCGCCGCAGCACATCATGCAGCTCGTCGGCGGTCGCGGCACGCGTGCGCTGCGAGGTGTGCTGCAGGTCCTCGGCGACATTTTCGAGCGCCTGGATGTCGATCAGTTCGCGCAGCTCCTCTTGTCCGAGCAGCTCGCGCAGCAGCTCGCGGTCGAGCGACAGCGCCGCCGCCTTGCGCTCGGCGTTCGGCGTATCCCCCTCGTACATGTAGTTGGCGACGTAGTCGAACAGCAGCGAGCAGGCGAACGGCGAGGCGGTCTGCGTCTCGACCTCGACGAGGCTGAGCTCGCGCCGGTGCAGCTTCCCCAGCAGCTCGCGCAGACCGCCCAGATCGAGCACGTCCTGCAGGCACTCGCGGTAGGTCTCGAGCACGATCGGGAACTCGCCGTAGCGCTTGGCCACCTCGAGCAGGCTCTGCGCCTTCAGCCGCTGCTGCCACAGCGGCGTGCGCCTACCCGGGTAGGCGCGAGGGATCAGCAGGGCCCTGCCGGCGTTCTCGCGGAAGCGCGCACCGAACAATGCCGAGTGCGCGAGCTCGCCGATCACGCGGTCCTCGAGCTCGTCCGGCTCGATCAGGACGATCTCTGACCCCGGCGGCTCGTCGGCGTCGGGGAGGTGCAGGATGATCCCGTCGTCGGAGGAGATCGCGTCAGCCTCGAGCCCGAGCTCGTCGCGGACGCGGGCGGTGATCGCGAGCGACCAGGCGGCGTGGATCCGCTCGCCGTAGGGGGACAGGACGCACAGCCGCCAGTCGCCGATCTCATCGCGGAAGCGCTCGATCACGACCGTGCGGTCTGACGGGATGACACGGGTGGCAAGCTGCTGCTCGGCGAGGAACTCGAGCAGGTTGCGCGCCGCGCGCTCTTCCAGGTCGTAGTCGCGCATCAGCGCCTGCGGGCTCTGGTCGACGGCTTGGCGCGCGAAGGCGCCGATCGCTTCGCCGAGCTGCTTGGGTCGGCCGACGCCGTCCCCCTTCCAGAACGGCACCGCTCCCGGCGCTCCCGGTGCGGGCGTGACGATCACGCGATCGCGGCCGATTTCCTCGATCCGCCAGCTCGAGGCGCCGAGCAGGAACGTCTGTCCGGGCCGCGCCTCATACACCATCTCCTCGTCCAGCTCGCCGACCCGTCGCCCGTCCGGCAGGGTCACCAGGTACAGGCCGCGGTCGGGGATCGTGCCGGCGTTGGTGATCGCCAACTGGCGCGCGCCCTTGCGGGCGCGGATGCTGCCCGCCAGCCGGTCCCACACGATGCGTG
>JANWLE010000100.1 GCA_025451035.1 Solirubrobacteraceae bacterium | reverse complement strand
GCACCGTCCTATGCCGATGAGATCTCGGCGAGCACCGCCGCCAGCTGGGCTTGCAGGTCACTTACCGTGCCGTTGTTGTGCACGGTGAAGCTCGCGCGCCGTGCCTTCTCCGCCTGCGAGAGCTGTTGCGAGGCACGCTCGTCCGCGAGCGCGTGGCCGCGGCCAGCGGCTCGCTCGCGCCGCAGCGGCTCATCGGCGATGACCGCTATCGTCGCGTCATAGAAGCCCTCCATCCCGGCCTCGAACAGCAGCGGCACCTCGACCACAGCTGCCTTCGGCGGCGGTCGTAGCGTGCGGACCTCATCGACGAAAGCCGCCACACGAGCGGCCACCTTCGGCCACAGCAGGGACTCGAGCCACCTACGCTCCGCCTCGTCGCTGAAGACACGCCCGGCGACGAGCGCGCGGTCGGTGATCCCGCCCGGGGCTACACCCTCGCCCCAGCGTGCGATGAGCTGGTTGCGTAGATCGACATCGGTGGCGTACAGCTCGTGCACGACCGCATCGGTGCTGAGCACAGCGGCGCCGAGCGTCTGCAGGATCTCAAGCGCGGTTGACTTGCCCGCGCCCATGCCGCCGGTGAGGCCGACTAGCGGCACTCTCGGCGACAGTGGCTCAGGCTGGCTCAGCTGGTCAGTCCCGTGCTTCGGCGGCGGCCTGAAGCTCGGAGTCTGACTGCTCGCCCTGTGTGTCTGCGGCGGCCTCGTCCGCCTGGGCGGCGTCGGCAGGCTGTTGCTCGGAGGCTGGCTCGTCCTCGTCGGCGACCTCCGCAGTGGCGGCCTCCGCAGGCGGCGCGCTCGCATCGGCAGACTCTGTATCGGCCGGGTCCGCCTCGGTGGGCTGGCCGTCGCCGTGGTCGGCGTGTCCCTCTGCGCTCTGGGCCTCTTGAGCGGTCTCGTCCTCCTGTGCGTCCTCAGCCTCGGGCTCAGCCGCGACATCGGCCTCACCTGACGCAACGGCCTCAGCCTCGGGCTCAGCCGCAAGTCCGGCCTCACCTGACGCGACGGCCTCAGCCTCACTCTCGCCCTGCTCGAATGGCGGTGCGGCGGGCTGCTCGCCGCCCTCGCGTGCCAGCGGCAGGATCTGGTCCTCGACGCGCTTTGCGGACAGCGACAGGCGGCGGCGCTCGGAGTCTATCTCCAAGATCTTCACCCGGATCACGTCGCCGGGATGGACGACCTCCCGCGGGCTTTCCACATGGTAAGACGCAAGCTCTGAGATGTGGACTAGCCCCTCGACGCCGTCGAGGATCTCGACGAAAGCACCGAACGTGACTACCTTGGTGACCTTACCCTCGAGCTCATCGCCGATGTTGTACGTGTCGACGATTCGCTGCCACGGATCCTCCTGCGTCTGCTTGAGACCAAGCGAGATGCGTTGACGGTCGCGGTCGATATCGAGCACCTTGACCTGGACGGTGTCGCCGATCGCGAGGATCTCCGACGGATGGTTGACGTGCGACCATGAGAGCTCGGATATGTGGATCAGGCCGTCGATGCCGTCGAGATCCACGAACGCGCCGAAGTCGACGATGTTGGAGATCTGTCCCTCCACGACCAGGCCCGGCTGCAGGCGGTCGAGGATCTGCTGGCGTACCTCCTTGCGCTCCTCCTCGAGCACGGCGCGCCGGGAGAGCACGACGTTGTTGCGCGAGCGATTGAGCTCGATCACCTTCGTCTCGATCTTGGTGCCCATGTACTCGTCGAGGTTCGGCACGCGGCGGATGTCAACCAGCGACGCCGGCAAGAAGCCGCGGACGCCGAGATCGATGATCAGGCCCCCCTTGACGACCTCGATCACGGTGCCCTCGACCGGCTGCCCGGACTCGGCGGCGGTCTCTATGCGCCGCCACGCCTTCTCGAAGCGGGCGCGCTTCTTGGACATGATCAGCCGACCGTCTTGATCCTCCTTGGTGAGGACGATCGCGTCGACCTCCTCGCCGAGCGACACCTCCTCGTGGGGGTCGACCGACTTGCGGATCGACAGCTCGTTGGCGGGGATTACCCCCTCGGACTTGTAGCCGATATCGACCAGCACCTCGTCCTTATCGATGCGTACGACGTGGCCGGTGACCACCTCGCCCTCCTCGAAGGGGCGCATCGTT
The DNA here is from genome assembly GCA_025451035.1 of Solirubrobacteraceae bacterium. Lineage (GTDB taxonomy): Bacteria > Actinomycetota > Thermoleophilia > Solirubrobacterales > Solirubrobacteraceae > Palsa-744. Next base: position 75,383 of record JANWLE010000100.1, on the reverse strand, counting down.
GCGTCATAGTTGGGGACTATCTGTCCCTCGACCTGCAGTAGTAGTCCGTTTGTTCCCTCGACGACATGCGCGTCGGGATTCTCTGTTAGAGCTTGCATCGTGCGAAGCGTATCGCAGAGTGAGCAAGGACCCGGACATCTATGCGCTCGTATGATTGGTAGACGATGCCGATCAGAGAAACCAAGCGCGGTGTAGAGCGCACACGCCTGGACCACGACTGCGACGTACTGGTCTGCGGCGCAAGCTTCGCGGGTCTCGCGGTCGCCCAAGAGCTAGCTGGTTGCGGCCACCGAGTGCTGATGATCGACCGCTACGCAGTGGGTGAGCGCCAGACCTCCGCTTGCGCGATGCCCACCCTCTGGCTGCAGGCGCTGGGGCTCGAGCATTGCGAGCGGCAGACATTCGACGAGCTGCTGGTGCACACGCCGTGGGCGAAATCGCGCTGGAGCCTGCCGTGGAGCTTCTCCACGTTCGATTACCGAGAACTGTGCGCATCGCTGTACGAGCGGGCGCTCAGCCCGGAGTTTGAGTTCGAGACCGCGACGGTTACAGGCCGCGACGGGTCTACCGTCCACACCGATCGTGGCGAGCTGCGCTCGCCGCTGATCGTGGATGGCCTCGGGTGGCGACGGGTGCTCTCTAACGACTTGACGATCCAGCCGCCGAACGCGCGCCTGTCGCGCGGACTCGAGGTTCACCCGGCCGGCACGGGGCGCGAGATGGAGCTATGGATCGACACCCGCTACATCCGTTCCGGCTACTCCTGGAGCTTCCCGGCGCGCGAGGAGGTACGGATCGGAGTCGGCTCGTTCTGGCCTGCGCACCACGTCAAGGAGCCGACGGTGCGTCTGTCCACCGACCTCGGCATGCCCGCGGTCGGCTATCAGGGCAACTGGATTCCCCACCAGCTGCGTCCGGCGATCGAGGACAGCGTCTTCTTCGTCGGAGACTCCGCAGGACATTGCCTGCCGCTGACCGCTGAGGGAATCCGCACCGCGCTGTATTTCGGCCTGGCCTGCGGGCGAGAGCTAAGGGCAGTGCTGGATGGCCACCGCACCCGTGAGCAGGCGCTCGCGCGCTACAGCGCGTTCTCCGACTCACACGAGCGCAAGTACCAGTGGATGCTGAACAGCCAGCGCGTGATCGGGCGCTTGACCCCGAGCCGATCGGTAACTTGGCTCGCGCGCACAATGGAGAACTCGCGTTTCTGCCACTGGGCTTTCAACCGCTACATGGACATCGCGCCGCCGTCGTTCGTCGATGGAGGCCCTCGCAAGATCGTTCCGTGCGCGCCCGACCGTATGCAGGCCGAGGAGCGTGCTCATGTCGGCGGCATGGCGCCGACCGGGACCCGCTAGCCGCCTGGCCCACACTCGGCTTCGGTATGGCGTCATTTACACGGCCGTGCGCGGCCTGATGGCGCAAGCATTCCTCATGCACCCCGGCCCGGCCGGTAGATGCCAAAGCTCCAGCTATGGCCGGCGGGGTCGCGCAGCGCGTACTCGCGTGATCCGTGGGGCGTGTCCGGCAGCTCGCGAGTGATGGTTGCGCCGCTTGAGCTCGCGGGCGCATAGTGAGTATCTATGTCGCGCAGAGCGACCTAGATACTTTGCCATCTCGGGTCGCCCGCGCGGGAGGATGGCCCGCGATGGGCGGACGCCTTTCAGCCAACCTGGGCGTCTGACGGCCATGGGTCTATGGTGATCTCGAGGTAGCCCATGTCGATGCGCAGGCGGTCCATCGCCCACTCGAACAGGGCGCGGCCAGGGCCGTAGCGGCTGGCGAGCACACGCTCCGCGCGGGGCTCCTCGTCGGGCTCGAGGAGCCTGCCGGTCGCCTCAAAGGGCGGTCCCAGCGGCTTACCGCGAACCGTACAGGGCGCAATCAGGACGCGCGGGTCTTTGCGTAGGCGCTTGACCTTTCCGCATGTGCGCTCGCTGCGCACATACAGACAGCCGCCGTCCTCGGCCGCCCAGACGGGCGTCGGCACCGGCGTTCCATCCTTGCGGTAGGTCACGACCAGAGCGCGCTTGTGAGCCCGGATGTCCCCGATCGAGCCTGTGCGCGGCACGTCCGTGATTGTCCGGGCGCCCTTGGGCGCCGTGCGCGCGGCCAACCGGGCGCCGGGAATCGCGGCGGGCAGCCGGCGACCCGGCACCGGATGGGCTGTTGCGCGCGCGGCTGACATGGAACTCAGGCTACCCGGCGCAGCTGCGAGCGGGCACCCAGTGCCGCGATCGCGAGGCGGCTGGCCTCGATCGCACTAGCCCACGAGACCTCGGAGAGCAGGCCGGGAGCGGCGACCATGTCGCCCGCCAGGAACACACCGTCACCGCGCTCGACAGCGGGACGGTCGCGCCAGCTCTGACCAGGCAGATCGAGCGCACCGGAGCGACCGTCCATCACCTGACGGCGCCGCCAGGTCTCGCGCGCGCGCCAATCCGCAAGCGAAGCGTCGAGCAAGCGTTCGAGCCGCGCTGCGGCGCTGTCGGCGCTCTCTCCGGGTCGCAGCGGCATCTGCGCCTGCACCAGCTCCTCGCCCGGCGGCGCAAGCGAGCGATCGGGTGCCGTGAAGCGCTCGATCCATCCCGCCTCGTCGAGGTCGGAGACGACGAATGGATCGCCTCGCCGGCGGCGCATGCCGATGTCGAGACAGACCGTGCGACCGCTGGTCCATGTGATGGTGTCGTCGCCGAGCAGTTCACGCGCCTGCGCCAGCTCGGTGGCGAGGATCACGGGCGGCTCGGGCAGCGTCTGTACGCGCGCGCAGGTCTGGATCGTCACACCAAGCGCGCGCGCGTGTCGCTCGAGCGCCTCCACTAGCGCGCTCCAGCCACCGATGACGTAGCGCGCCGCGGGCGGCGGACTGAGCAGCGTCCGCACGGTGCGCGGCCACACGAATGCGGCCGAAAGCTCGCCTGGATCGTGATGGAACGTGTATACGCCGGCGCCGGCGGACAGCATGGCTGCGACATCGTCGCCCGCCTGGTGCGCCACCCACGAGCGGAAGTCGGCGTCGACGGGCGCCTTTCGTCCCCGCAGGCGCAGCGCAGCGGGGATCGCGCTCAGTGGCGGCATGCGCCTGATCTCGCCCTGCCAGCGCAGGCGGACCGGGGCGAACGACGGGCCGGCTATGCGCGGCAGCAAACCGCGCTCGCGCAGCCAGGCGCAGAAGGGTCCGTCCTTATAGAGGACGTGCGGGCCGAGGTTCGCCTTGTAGGGGCCCTCGGTGCTGCGCGCCCGCCCACCGAGCGAGTCGTGGGCCTCGAGCAGGCGCACCGAGGCTCCCGTTTCGGCGGACGCGATCGCCGCTGTCAGGCCGGCGATGCCGGCACCCACGATCTTGACCTCGCCGGCGACGGCGCCTCGCTTACCGCTGATCATGACGTCCTCCGATGGTCGTGAGGGCATTCCACGTCTGGAATGTAATCCAGGACTGGACCGCTATACAGTTCCAGTAATGGCTTCCAACACAGGTCCAGTTGCCCTTCCGGAGCTACTTGTCGAGCTTGACCGCACAAGCGATCTGCCGCTGCATGAGCAGCTGGAGAGCGCGTTGCGCGAGCGTATCCGCTCGGGTGGCCTGCCCGCCGGCGCGCGACTGCCATCTACCCGTGGCTTCGCCATGGAGCTAGGCGTTTCGCGGGGAGTAGTGACGGAGTGCTACGCGCAGCTGGCGTCGGAGGGGTACATCGAGACGCGCCAAGGCGCATCGGTGCGCGTGGCTAGGGGCATACGCGCCGCCTCGCAGCGGGCGCCGGCTAGCTCGCTGCTGCCGAGCTTTCCCTACCACTTCCATCCCGGCCTGCCCGATCTCGCGGGCTTCCCGCGCGAGAGCTGGCTGCGCTCGGTCCGCACCGTATGGCGCGACGCGCCGCTGGACGCCGTCGGCTACGGCGACCCTCGCGGCGCTCCCAGCACGCGCGAGACGCTTGGCGCCTATCTGGCGCGCGCACGTGGCGCCGAGGCCGACCCCGAGCGCACGCTGATCTGCTCGGGCTTCATGCAGAGCTTCTCGCTGCTATGCCGCTGGCTGCAGGCAAACGGTGTGCAGCGCATAGCCGTCGAGGACCCTGGCTGGATGGTCCACAGATTGATCGCTGAACAGGCTGGCCTCGAGCCCGTACCGGTGCCGGTCGACGCCGATGGCCTGGACGTGAGCGAGCTGCGCATGAGCGGCGCGAGTGCGGCGATCCTCACGCCCGCTCACCAGTTCCCGACAGGCGTGGTCCTGAGTGGTGAGCGGCGCAGCGCTCTGATCGACTGGGCCGAAGACGGCGACTGCCTGGTCATCGAGGACGACTTCGACGCGGAGTTCCGCTACGACCGCGGCGCCGTGGGCGCCATCCAGGGGCTCGCGCCGGAGCGCGTCGTGTACATCGGCTCGGCGAGCAAGCGCCTGGCGCCGGGCATGCGGCTGGGCTGGATGCTCGTTCCCTCGTGGTTGGCGTGGCCGCTCGTGTCGCTCAAGGCAGTCGAGGACGGCGGCTCGGAGGCCGTGAGCCAACTCGCGCTCGCCGACTTCATCGCGCGCGGCGAGCTGGACCGGCACATGCGGCGCATGCGGCTGCGCTACGAGCGACGCCGTCACACGCTGCTGGACGCGCTCGCGCGCTGGCTTCCACAGGCGAGGCCGAGCCGGTCAGCGGCGGGCCTCTATGACCTCGTCGAGTTGCCCGAGGGCATCGAGGAGACGCCGCTGCTCGCTGCGGCGGCAGACCGTGGCGTGGGGATCGAGCCTCTCTCTTGGCACCGTCTCGCTAGCACTGGCACGCCGGGCGTGCTGCTCGGCTATGCCAACCTCTCCGAGCCCGCGATCGATCGGGGCGTGCGGCTGCTGGCGGAGGCGGTCGCTGAGATAGCCTTCTAGTCATGCGCGTGTTCCTGGCGGGCGCCACGGGCGCGATTGGACGTCGACTGGTGCCGATGCTGCTCGACGCCGGCCACGAAGTCCTCGGCATGACGCGCTCAGCGGAGAAGGCCTCATCGCTGCGGGCGGCGGGCGCAGAGCCGGTCGTGTGCGACGCGCTGGACGCCGCCGCACTAGGCGACGCTGTCCTGCAGGCGCGTCCAGAAGCGGTGGTCCACGAGCTGACGGCGATACCCCAGCAGCTGAACCCACGCAGGATCGAGCGCGACTTTGTTCTGACCGACCGCCTGCGTACGGAGGGCACGCGCAACCTGGTGGCCGCTGCCCAGGCCGCCGGAGCGCAGCGGATCCTCGCTCAGAGCGTCGCGTTCGTATACGAGCCCGACGGCAGCGGCCGGCCGCACGGTGAGGAGGACCCGCTCTACCGCGATGTGCCCAAGGCCTTTCGGCGCACGTTCGGCGCGATCAAGGAGCTGGAGAGCACTGTGGACGAGGCGGGCGGCACTGTGCTGCGCTACGGCTACTTCTACGGCCCGGGCACCGCCCTGGCGGCAGACGGCTCGCTGGCCGCCCAGGCGCGCCGCCGCCAGCTGCCGATTGTGAGGGGCGGGAGCGGCGTGTGGTCGTTCATCCACATAGACGACGCGGCGCGCGCGACCGTCGCAGCGCTGAGCGGCCCACCGGGTATCTACAACGTCGTCGATGACGAGCCCGCGCCCACACGCGAGTGGATACCGGCGTTCTGCGAGGCGGTGGGCGCCCGTCGGCCGATGCGTGTGCCCGCCTTCGTGGCGCGGATCGCGGCGGGCACGTATGGCGCCCTGGTGATGACACGTGCGGAGGGCGCATCGAATGCCCGGGCCAAGCAGCAGCTTGGCTGGATCCCCGAGCATCGCACGTGGCGCGAGGGTTTTCGCCACGCGCTGGACTGACTGCCTTCAGACCGCGACCTGCGAAGCGTCTACCACGCTCAGAGGCGTCTGAGCGGCGATAGCGTCGAAGTCCGCATCGAGATGTAGGACGGGCGTGTTCGTGCGTATCGCGATGGTCGCAATCAGAAGATCTGGTGGGCGGCGGATAGTGACGCCTTCACGGCGACAGGAGCGATAGAGCGCAGCGGCCGCCTCGTGGTCGGACGGCTCCTGGGCGATCAGGAGCTTGCAGCGGCCAAGCAGTCGGGTGAGCTTGCTTGCATGAGACTCGTCTCGTGCACCCGCTAGCACCTCGAGCATCACAACCCCGGTCGTCGCGAGCGGCCGCTTTTCTTGAAGTGAGACTCGGAGATATCGATCGACCGAGCTGTCGGTGGCGCGAAGGTACTCGATCCAGGCCGAGCTGTCGACGAGAATCACTGAGTGTGGGGCAGCCAGCCCGAGCGCTGCTCGTAGAGATCGCCCTCCCAGCCACTCCCACGCATATCCAGAGCTTCGCGAGCGCTCATCGGCTCCATATCTAGACGACGCAACGCCAGGTCGATCGCTGCTCGCTTGGTCTTCAAGCTGTAGCGACTCATCACACGCTTTACGAGCCGGTCGTCTATGTCAACATTGGTGCGTGCCATGTGTAAACGATACACCATCGTTGTGTGGATTGACCCACTTTGGGTGGCGATCGCTCACCGCCCGAGCCAAGCAGCAGCTTGGCTGGATCCCCGAGCATCGCACGTGGCGCCAGGGTTTTCGCAACGCGCTCGCTGACTCCTAGCGCCGCACCACGAGGAACACGCCGGCCGCCAGCAACAGCAGGCCGACGATCCGGGTCAGCGTGATTGGCTGGCGCGAGACCCCAAACCAGCCGAAGCGGTCGATCACGACCGCGATGCCAAGTTGGCCGGCGATCACGGTGGCGGTGAGGCCGCTGACGCCGAGCTTGCGCACTGTGAGGATCGACACGGCCACGTACACCGCGCCGAAGAGGCCACCGATCAGCGCCCACCAAGGCAGCTTGGACACGTTGCCGTAACTGGCAAGACCGCCCTTGGAGACGGCGGCGATCAGGACGAGCGCGACGGTGCCGACGATGAACGAGAAAGCGGCCGCCTGGATGCTGCCCACGCTGCGGCCGAGGCGCGCGTTGACGGGTGCCTGCATGCCGACGAGGCAGCCGGCGACGACGACGAGCACCACGGCCAGCCCACGACTCACTTCGCCTCCAGCCAGTTGTGCCCCACCCCGACGTCGACGGTCAGCTGTGGGTCGTATCCCCACACGGCGCACATCTCCTCCTCGATCAGAAGGCGCGCGCTGTCGATCTCGGCGATCGGCGCCTCAAACAGGAGCTCGTCGTGGATCGTGAGGATCAACCGTGTCTCGAGGTCGGTGTCCGCGAGCGCGGCGTGACAGCGCACCATCGCGAGCTTGATGATGTCCGCGGCCGTACCCTGGATCACTGTGTTGACCGCGAGGCGCTCACCGAGGGTGCGCATCTGGTAATTGCGTGCTCGCAGCTCCGGGATCTGGCGGCGGCGCCCCCACAGCGTCTTGACATACCCCTCGTCGGTGGCGCGCTCGATCGTGTCGGTTATGAACCGCGCCACCCTCGGGAACCGCTCGAGGTACGCGTCGATGAAAGCCTTCGCCTCCTCTCGAGGGATATTCAGGCGATCAGCCAAGCCGAAGTCTGAAAGGCCGTAGACGATCCCGTAGTTGATCATCTTCGCCTTGGAGCGCATTCCCGGGTCGATTTCCTCCGGGGATACCTCAAACACCTGGGAGGCGGTCGCCGTGTGCACGTCTTCCGAGCGCTTGAAGATCTCCTTCAGCGCAGGCTCGTCGGCGATGTGCGCCAGGACGCGCAGCTCGATCTGCGAGTAGTCGGCGGAGATCAGCATCCGCTCGCCTTCGGCCTGGAAGCAGCGGCGAATCTCGCGGCCCAGCTCGGTGCGGATCGGGACGTTCTGCATGTTCGGGTTGGTGCTCGACAGCCGGCCGGTCTGGGCGACCGTCTGCAGGAACGTCGTGTGGATGCGTGAGCGCTCGTCGACGAGCCCCGGCAAAACGTCGAGGTAGGTCTTGATCAGCGTCGAGAGCTCCCGCCAGCGCTCGATGTGAGGGACGATCTCGTGCTCTGAGCGGATTGCCTGCAGAACGCGCGCGTCGGTGGAGAAGCCCGTCTTGCCGCGGCGCTTACGCGAGAGACCGAGCTTGACGAACAGGATCTCCGAGAGCTGCTGCGGCGATGCGATCAGAAACTCCTCGCCGGCGAGGCTGAAGATTCGCGCTTCAAGGGTGGTGGTCTCCTCGCGCACGCGCCGCGTGATCTCCTGCAGGCATTGCAGGTCGAGGCGCACCCCGGCGAGCTCCATGTCGCGTAGCACAGACACCAGCGGCAGCTCCATCTCGCGCATCAGCTGCTCGAGGCCCCGCTCTGAGATCTGCTGGCGCTGCCAGGAGGCGAGCGCGCCGATCAGCACTGCCTCGGCGGCCAGCAGGTCTTCGAGGTTGCACTCGAGACCGCGCTCTTCGCACAGCTCGGTCAGCGGGTAGCCGCGCCTGGCCGGCTCGAGCACATACGCACCGATCATCGTGTCGTGCGCGAGGTTTGGCGCGACCTCCAGCAACGACTTGGCGTCGTGGGCGATCACCGCGCGTTCGCCGCACGCGCGGACGATTTCTGCGGGGTTCTCGCAGCCGCCGAGCAGGACCTCCCCGCCCGCGGCGACCGCGAACCGCCATGGTGGACCTTCGGCGAACAGCGCTTCGGGCGGTGCCTGGGCGGCGTGGGCGGCGACGCTCAGCTCCTCGCCGGCGAGCTTCGCTATGTCGGCCAGCGAACCGTTACGCACCCGGGCGGTCAGCTTCGGGGCAGCGGACGGAGCAGCTTCCAGTGAGCCCTCCGCGAGCGCCTCTTCCAGGCGGCGCAACGGGTCGCGCAGCTCGTACTCGCGGAAGACCTCGCGCAGCCTTGAGCGGTCTGGTTCGCGGACCGCCTCGGCGTGGGGGTCGAAGTCAACGGGAAGGGTGCGCTGGACGGTCGCTAGCTCTTTGGAGATGCGTGCGTCCTGCGCGTGCTGGGCGAGGTTCGCTTTGCGCTTGGCGCCGCCAACCTCGTCGATGTGGGCTAGCACCCCCTCGAGCGAGCCGAACCGCTGCAGCAGCTCGCTGGCGGTCTTGTCGCCGATGCCGGGGACGCCCGGAATGTTGTCGGAGGTGTCTCCCTTGAGCCCGTAGTAGTCGGGGATCAACTCCGGAGAGATGCCATACCGGTCGATCACCGCTTGGCGGTCGTAGATCTTTGTCTCGGTGATCCCGCGGGAGGTTGCCATCACCTTCACCAAGCCGGAATCGTCGATCAGCTGGAACACGTCGCGGTCGCCGGTGACGATCATCACCGGCACTCCGGCGGCGCGGGCGCGGTCGGCGAGAGTGGCGATCACGTCGTCAGCCTCGTAACCCTCGAGCCTGACGTTGCGGTAGCCGAAGGCCTCCACCAGCGGTTCCATCGCCGGCCACTGCGCCTTGAGCATGTCGGGCCTCGAGCGCCGCGTTGACTTGTAGTCGGGGAACAGCTCGGTTCGACCCGAGGTGCCGGCGTCCCAGGCGACGACCGTTGGGCAAACGCCGTAGTCGGAGATGATCTTCACCAGCATCGAGGCGAACCCCAAGATCGCGTTGGTAGGGATTCCGGTCGATGTCGCGATCGACTCCGGCAACGCGTAGAACGCGCGATACACGAGGCTGGGGCCGTCGATCAAGAACAGACGGCCGTCTGTCGGGGCTGGGCCGCTCATAGGTTTGTGTCCGGGGTTCGCAACTGCTTGCTCAAATCCATACGCAGGACAATGTCGGCCACCTGATGCGGCCCGAGGCCAAATCTAGCGGGCCTGGCACCCATACCGACGGCAGCATGGCGGCGTCGGCAGGCGACCGTCAGCGCCCCTCGCAGGGATCGGGCGGCAAGCCGCGATACTGCTGATCGCCGTAGATCACCCCCCGTTGTGTGCCGTGGCGGGCACAGCTTGAGCCTGTGCGCTCGACGCCGCTTCAGGCATGCGGGTGGTCGCAGCGCGCAAGCAAATAACATGCCTGGCGTTATCCCCCTCCCCACCGAACTAAACGTGAACGTAACCCCGAGCGCCCAATACCGCCTCACGATCCGAGTCAAGATCGACGAGCGCAGCGGCATGCTCGGCGAGGTCACTGACACGATCAGCCAAGCAGGCGGCATGGTGGTGGCTGTCGACCTAGTTGAAGCCAGCTCCGAGCACACCGTTCGCGACATCGTGATCGACGCGGCCAACCGCGCCCACTGGAGCAGCATCCTCCAGGAGATCAGCGCGCTCGCTGGAGCGCAGGTCATTGACACGATCGATCGCACCTTCCTGCTGCACGTGGGCGGAAAGATCGAACAGCACAACAAGCACCCCCTGAAGACACGCGACGATCTGTCGATGACCTACACCCCCGGCGTCGCCAGGGTCTGCACGGCCATCAAGGACGACCCGGACAAGGCGTTCCAGTACACGATCAAGCGCAACACGGTCGCGGTCGTGTCAGACGGCACAGCCGTCCTCGGGCTCGGCGACATCGGCCCCGCCGCTGCGATGCCGGTGATGGAGGGCAAGGCGTGCCTGTTCAAGGAGTTTGCGGGTGTGGACGCCTTCCCGATCTGCCTGGACACCAAGGACACCGACGAGATCGTGCGCGCCGTCAAGCTGATCGCGCCGGGGTTCGGTGGGATCAACCTCGAGGACATATCTGCGCCGCGCTGCTTTGAGATCGAGGAGCGCCTAAAGCAGGAACTCGACATACCCGTCTTTCATGACGACCAGCACGGCACCGCGGTCGTCGTCATGGCCGCGCTGCTGAACGCCGTCAAGCTCACGGGCCGGCGACTCGAGGACCTCAAAGTGCTGGTCATCGGGCTCGGCGCGGCCGGCGTGGCGGTGACGAAGATCATGTTGCAGGCGGGGGTCAGCCAGATCATCGGCGCCGACTCCCAGGGGGCGGTCCATACCGCCCGCGCTGACTACCAGAACGGCACGATGACTCAGATCAAGCGCTGGTATGCAGAGGCGACTAACCCGGAGGGCCGAGCGGGGTCTCCCGCGGAGGTGATCGATGGCGCAGATCTGGTCGTCGGCCTGTCGGGTGCCCGCGCCCTGCCGGTGGACGCGCTTGCGAAGATGAACAAAGACGCGATGGTGTTCGCGATGGCCAATCCCAATCCGGAGGTCGTCCCCGAGGACGCCGCGCCGTACGTACGCATCATGGCGACCGGGCGCTCGGACTACCCGAACCAGATCAACAACGTGCTCTGCTTCCCCGGCATCTTCCGAGGCGCCCTGGATGTGCGGGCCAAGAAGATCACCGAGGAGATGAAGATAGCGGCGGCGCACGCGATCGCCGACATCGTCACCGACAGCGAATTGCGCGAGGATTACATCATCCCGTCGGTCTTCAACCGTGACGTTGCCCCCGCGGTCGCCGCAGCGGTAGCGGAGCAGGCGCGTTTGAGCGGCATGGCCCTCGCCGGTCCACAGGTGGGGTTCGCACACAGCGACAAGCTGACCAGCGTCGCTCCGAACCAGGGCGACAGCGGCCCCCGGTTCAAGCACCCGAGCTGAAAGGTGGCGGCTGATGCGCCTGACTGTCACGGGAGCCACCGGTCTCATCGGCTCGGCGCTCGTAGCGCGCCTGCGTGACGAAGGCGCGGAGCTGACAGTCCTCTCGCGCGACCCGCAGCGCGCCACAACAGAGCTCGGGGTGCCGGCGGCACGCTGGGAGCCGAGCACCGAACCGGCGCCGGCAGACGCGCTCGAGGGACGCGACGCCGTGATCAATCTCGCTGGCGAGAACGTCGCGCAGCGGTGGAGCGAGAGCGCCAAGCACGCGATCCGCGCAAGCCGCGTGGAGGGCACGGCGAACCTGGTGGCCGGCCTGCACGCAATCGAGGCGGAGCGCCGGCCGACAGTGCTGGTGAGCGGGTCGGCGAGCGGCTACTACGGCGCTCACGGCGATGAGCCGCTTGATGAGGAGGCGCCGAGCGGCCGCGACTTCTTGGCAGGCGTCTGTGTCGCCTGGGAGCAGTCGGCGCTGGCGGCGACGCAGCTCGGCATGCGCGTGGTGCTGCTGCGCACCGGTGTGGTGCTCGATGCGCACGGCGGCGCGCTCGCGAAGATGCTTCCCCCCTTTCGTCTAGGTGTCGGCGGCCCCGTGGGCGGCGGCAAGCAGTACATGCCGTGGATCCACCGAGACGACGTGGCGGGCATGATCAGCGCCGCGCTGTCAGACGAGCGTTGGTCGGGGCCGGTGAACGCCACGGCGCCCGAGCCGGCCAGCAACCGTGAGTTCTCACGCGCGCTGGGTCGCGTCCTCAAGCGGCCGGCACTGCTGCCGGTGCCAGCACTGGCGCTGCGGGCACGGTACGGCGAGATGGCGCAGATCGTGACCAGTGGAGCGCGTGTGCTGCCGGCGCGCGCGCTGATGCTCGGCTACAGCTTCAAGCACCCCCATCTGGAAGAGGCGCTCGCGGACACCCTGGCCGCCTGAACGCTCAGCGCACGTCGAGGACGCGGTAGAACACTGGCTCGCCGCCGACAACGCGGTTCATCGCGTAGCGGGTGAGCGTGCTCTGCCCGTCTGGCTGTATCGAGTAGCTGCCGATCACCGAGTCGCGTTGGTGGGCGGCGAAGAACGCGTCGATCACAGCCTGGCGGTTGTTGGCGTGCCGTCCAGCGGCGCGCAGCGCCGCCAGTACAGAGTTCATCGCCTCGTACCCGTACAGCGCGTAGGCCTCAGGACGTGTGCCGAACTGGCGCTCATAGTCGGCCAGCACCCGCTGCGCGGACGCCGGGTACTTGCTGGTCGGCAGGATCGGCGTGGACAGCAGCGTGTTCTGTTCGGCCGGGCCGATCTGCGAGGTGAAAGACCTGTTCGCAAGCGCGCTTGAGCCGAACAGCCGCATTCCGCGCTGGCTCGCATACAACGCCCGCCAGAGCGCGACCGCGCCCGCGCTAGGAGAACCGGAGAAGAACACCGCCCGCGCGCCGCTGGAGGCGATCTTTTCCGCCTCGCCAGTGAATTCCAAGCCGGTCTTTGTGTTCAGGCTTTCCCTGCCGAGCACTTCGATCCCGGCATTGCGCGCGTCGGAGGCGACGAGTTCCGACAACGGGACCTGAAACGGGTCTTCGTCGGAGAGCACATACAGTCGCTTGATCGAGCGCCGGCGCATTTCCTGCACCTGGGCGGCGGCCTCCACGACATCGTCCGGCTCGAGCCGGGCGAACGTGCGCTTGCCGGTCGGGTAGAACCGTTCGGGCTCGTCCTGCCCGGCATCGAGCGAGGAGACCAGGCCGACGTAGGGGCTTGCGGGGCTGACCTGGAGGATCCCTGCCGCGTTGATCAGCGGCAGGGAGATCGCCGTCGCCCCGGAGTTGTAGTCGCCGAGATACGCGATCGTGCTCGGGTCCTGCGCCGCGACCTTCGCGTCCTGCGCGGTCAGGCCGGGGTCGACCTCGCCGGTGGTCGGGTTGACGTCATTCAAGGAGTAGTAGTAGACCTTGAAGCGCCCGACCTGGCCGTGGACCTGGGCGAGCGCGAGCTTCTCGCCGCCCACGATCTGCTCGGCGACAGCCGCCGAGGGGCCGTGTAGAGGCAAGCTCGAGTAGATCGTCAGCTGGGTGCCCGCGTCACTTGAGATCCCCACGGTCCCGCATCCCGCCAGCAGCGCCACGAGCGTTGCGGCTGCGAGGCAAAGCCAGCGCGCGCGCACGACCGCGGCTAGTTGCGGCGCCCGGGGAGATAGCCAGAGAGGATCTTCAGGGAAGCGCCGACGAGCATGATCGCGGCCGCGAGCATGAACGCGTCAAAGCCCTTCGCGCCGAGAGCCCAGAGCACGATCCAGACGATCACTCCGGCGGTGATGGTGAGAACCAATCCCATTGAGGGCGCAATCCTAGCGATCTGTGCCCAATCCCGACTTCAGTTCGCTCAGCACCTCCGCCACAGCCGCCGCGGAGTCCGCTGAGTCGCCCGCCGCGCGCACCAGCCGCGTGCCGACGATGACCCCGTCGGCGCCCGCTCGTACGGCGGCACGCACGTCCTCCGGGGTTGAAATGCCGAAGCCGATCGCGACCGGGACGTCAGTCGCGGCCTTCGCTTTCGCGACCAGCTCGGTGAAGCGCTCCGGCAGCGCCGAGCGCTCGCCGGTCGTGCCGACGACCGACACCGTGTAGAGGAACCCGCGCGCCCTCGCGCCGATCGCCGCGAGCCGCTCAGGCGGCGTGGTGGGCGCGATCAGCGGCACCAGTGCGATGCCGTGGGCATCGCAGGCGGCGAGTGTCTGGGTCGCCTCCTCGAGCGGCAGGTCGGGGACGATCAGACCGGCGGCGCCGGTGTGCGCGAGACGCTCGACGAATGCCTCCACGCCGGGCGCGAACACCACGTTGGCGTAACACATCAGCACGACCGGAACGCTCGGCGACAGCGCACGGGCGAGCTCCAGCACGCCGCTGACGCTGGCGCCGGCCGCGAGCGCCTCTGTAGCCGCCTCGTGTATGACAGCGCCGTCCGCGAGCGGATCGGAGTACGGGACCCCCAGCTCGATGATGTCGGCGCCCACCTGGGCGTATGCCCGCCCAATCTCGAGCGAACGCTCGAGCGTCGGGTAGCCGCCCATCAAATAGGGCATCAGGGCGCCTCGGCTCTCCGAGTGGGCACGCTCGAACGCCGTGGCGATGCGCGGCGATGCGCTGGTCACGGTGTCGCTCATGTCAGCGCGAGAACCTCGGCGAGATCCTTGTCGCCGCGCCCGGAGAGGCACACCAAATCGAGCTCGCCGTCGCTCTGCGCGAGCGTCCACGCCAGCGCGTGCGCGGTCTCGAGCGCCGGAATGATTCCCTCCAGGCGGGTCACGGCGCGGAACGCGTCGAGCGCCTGCCGGTCCGTGACCGCAACGTAGCGCGCGCGGCCGCTGTCGCGCAAGAAGGCATGCTGTGGACCTGTGCCGGGATAGTCCAGGCCGGCGGAGATCGAGTGGGCCTCGATGATCTGCCCCTCCTCGTCCTGCATGATGGCCGAGAGCGAGCCGTGCAGGACCCCGGCGCGCCCGCCGACGGTGAGCGGAGCGCCGTGGCGAGGAGTGTCGGTTCCCTCCCCACCGGCCTCCACGCCGATCAGCTGAACATCCTCGTCGCCGAGGAACGCGTTGAAGATGCCCATTGCGTTGGAGCCGCCACCGACGCACGCGATCACGCGCGCGGGGAGCCGTCCCTCCCGCTCGAGTATCTGCTGGCGAGCCTCGACCCCGATCACGCTCTGCAGGTCGCGCACCAGTGCGGGGTATGGCGCCGGGCCGACGACCGAGCCGATGATGTAATGGGTGCTGCCAACGTTCTCCACCCAGTCGCGGATAGCCGCGGAGGTCGCCTCCTTCAGCGTGCACGCGCCGGCCTGCACCGGCTTGACGGTCGCGCCGAGCAGTTCCATCCGCTGCACGTTCGGGCGCTGGCGGCGGGTGTCCTCGCTGCCCATGTAGACGACGCACTGCAGGTCGAGCAGCGCGCAGGCGGTCGCGGTAGCCACACCGTGCTGACCGGCGCCGGTCTCGGCTATCACCCGCCGCTTGCCCATCCGCTTGGCTAGCAGCGCCTGGCCGAGCGCATTGTTGAGCTTGTGTGAGCCGGTGTGATTGAGATCCTCGCGCTTGAGGTAGACGGGCCTCAAGAGCTGCTGCGAGAGGCGCCTAGCGCGATACAGCGGCGTCGGGCGGCCGACGAACTCTTTCAGCAGCCCATCTAGCTCCGAGCGGTAGGCCACATCGGCGCGAGCGGCTACCCACGCCTGCTCGAGCTCTGCCAGGGCGGCCATCAGCGTCTCGGGGACATACTGGCCGCCGTAGCGGCCGAAACGGTGCTCGATCGCGCTTTCGCTCACGCCGGTGAGCCTACCTGCACGACCACCCCACTCACGGCGTCAAAGAACGCGCGCAGGCGCGCGGGATCCTTGATCCCGGGCGAGGACTCGGTGCCACTGGCGCAGTCGACCGCGAAAGGGTGAACCCGCGTGATCGCCTGCGCCACGTTACCGGCGTGAAGTCCGCCGGAGAGGATCAACGGCACCGACGAACGGCGGGCCTCGAGCAGTCCCCAGTCGAACGTCTCACCCGTGCCGCCGCGAAGACCAGCTGCCGCCCCGTGGGCACAAGCGTCCAGGAGATGAAAGTCGACGTGGTAGCGCCCGACGTCGCGCACATCGCCGGCGCCTGAGACCTGGGCGGCCTTCACGACCAGGGCACCGGTGCGCCTGGCCACCTCAGCGCAGAAGGCCGGGCCCTCATCCCCGTGCAGCTGGATCATCGTCAAATCGACATTTTCAGCGGTCCGCACGATCTGCTCGAGCGAGGAGTTGACGAACACGCCGCACAGCTCGACCCGCCGGCGCAACGTCGCGGCGATGCGCTGCGCCTGCTCCAGCGAGCAGCGCCGCGGGCTCGGCTCGTAGAACACCATCCCTATCGCCCAGGCGCCGAGCTCCACGGCGAGCTCGGCATCCTCTAGGCGGGTTATCCCGCAGATCTTGACCTTCGCGGCGCTCGAGCTCATCGCTCTACGGTACCGCGCCCGCAGTGGCTGGGTCAGCTAGCGCCCGGCGCGCCGCGTCAGCCGCGTGGCGTTTGGGGGTTCGGGATGGAGTTGGGGCGTTCGCCGAGCGTCACTTTGACAGTCTTGTGCTGCGGCGCAGAGCCGTTGCTGTAACGAAGCAGTTCGACGTTGATGACGTCACCAGGCTTGTGCGAGGAGATCACGTTGCCGAGGTCTTCCGCGCCGGCAACCGGCTTGCCGTCGACTCCGATGATGATGTCCCCGCCGAGCTGGATCGGCTGGCCGTTCACGTTCGCGGAGATGTCCCCGCCGCGGATCCCTGCTTTTTCAGCCGGCGTGTTCGACTGCACTTCCTGGACGAGCGCCCCCTGCTTGACGGGCAGGTCGAGCCCGGACAGCGACCCGTCGATCGTGAGCGACACCAGGCCGAGGTACGCGCCGCGCAGCGTGCCGCCTTTCTCGAGCTGCGGCAGCTCGGTCTTGGCGGTGTTGATCGGCACTGCAAAGCCGATGCCGACACTGCCGTTGCCGCCGCCGCCGGTCTCGATCTGCGAGTTGATGCCGATCACTTCGCCGTTGGCGTTCAGCAGCGGACCGCCGGAGTTCCCCGGGTTGATCGGCGCGTCTGTCTGCAGCACGTTGTCGATCTGAAAGCCGTTGGGAGCGGTTATGCGCCGTTGCAACGCCGAGATCACGCCGGTCGTGAGCGTACGGTCCAAGCCGAACGGGTTACCGATCGCCATCACTGGGTCGCCGACCTGTACTTTGCTCGAGTCACCGAGCGCCAGTGGATGCAGCGTCAGCCCTTCGGTCGGCACCTTCAGCACCGCGAGGTCGTGCGAGGGATCCTTGCCGATGACCTTCGCTTCGACCGTCTTGTGGTCTTCGAAGGCAACGGTCACCTTCACCGCGTTCTCGACCACGTGGTAGTTCGTAAGCACGGTGCCGTTTGAGTTGATCAGGATCCCCGAGCCGGTCGCGGTGCCCTGACGCTGGCTTTCGCCTCTAAAGAATTCGAAGGGAGATTCCTGTTCTGTTTGCTGCACGATCGTCGAGGTCACGAACAGCACCCCGGGGGCGTCGCGCACATAGATGTCGTGGGGTGTCAGCCCGGCGCTGTGTAGCGTCGCGTTCGATGGAGCGACGGGCGCGGCTTGAATCGTGGTCACTACCTTTTCGGATTTCGACAGCCCGCCAAAGACGGCTAGGGCAGCCACGACCAGGCCGCCGCCGAGCAAGCCCGATACGAAGGGGAAGAACAAGCGTCTCATTGGCTCACAGGATGATCGGCGCTTCTGAAGGCGATCTAAAGCAGAGCATCCGCTGCGCTAAAAAGGCCGTGAGGGTAATCCTTAGGCGCGGGCGGCATTTGGCTCTCCGCGCAGCCTCAGCAGCGCCGCGCGCGGGTCGTTTGCTCGCATGAGCGTCTCGCCGACGAGCACGGCCGCCACCCCGTGCTGTTGCATGCGACGCAGCTGGTCGTGTGTGGAGATACCGGACTCCGAGACGATGTTCACCCCGTCGGGAACGAAGTCCAGCAGCTCGAAGGTGCGCTCCACCTCGACGCTGAAGTCGCGTAGGTCGCGGTTGTTAATGCCGACCAGCCGCGCACCTGCCTCGAGCGCGCGGTCCAACTCGTGCTTGTCGTGGACCTCGACGAGCGCGTCGAGCCCGAGCTCGAGCGCGTCGCTGTGGAGCGAGGTGAGCGTTGGCTGGTCGAGTGCCGCGACGATCAGCAGCACGGCGTCGGCCCCGGCGGCGAGCGCCTCATGCAGCTGGTAGGGGTCGACGATGAAGTCCTTGCGCAGGATCGGCAGCGCGCAGGCCGCGCGGGCAGCGCGAAGATCGTCGAGCGAGCCGCCGAAATGCGGCTCGTCGGTCAGCACCGAGATCGCGCACGCCCCCCCTTGCTCGTACGCACGAACGATCGACTCTAGGTCGGGGTTTCCGCGCAGCTCCCCGGCGGATGGCGAACGTCGCTTGAACTCCGCGATAACGCCGATGCCCGCTTCGACGATCGCGGCCGCGAACAGTCCCGGCTGGTGTTGCGGCGTCTCGAGCGCAAGCGCGGTCAGCGGACGCCGGCGCTTGCGCTCGACGAGGTCCTCGCGGGTGCGCGTGAGGATCCGCTCGAGGATCGAGGGCCGCGCGCGGTGGGCGGCCCCATCAGCTTGCGTACCGGGCATGCTCATGCGTCATCCGTTGTTACGCTCGCCTGCAGGTAGCGCTCGAGCGCGTCCCACGCCGCGCCCTGCGCGATCGCGGCGCGCGCGAGCTCGACCCCTTCGGACAGGTCTTCGGCGGCGCCGGCTGCGTAGACAGCGCCGGCCGCGTTGATCACCGCGAGGTCGCTGGCGCGCCCCGACTCCCCCTGGAGGATCGCGCGCGTGACAGCCGCGTTCTGCTGTGGGCTGCCGCCCTGCAGCTCGTCCTCGAGCGCAGCCGGAGGGGCGGGGTCGATACCGACCTGTTGCGGCTCGAGCGTGTAGCGGGTGATGTTGGCGCCGTTGACTTCCGCGACGTGCGTGGCGGCGCAGATCGATATCTCGTCCAGCCCGTCCTCGCTGGAGACGACGAGCGCGCGCACGGTGCCGAGCTGCGCGAGCGCGCCGGCGATCGTGTCGAGGAACGCGGCGTCCGAGACGCCGATCAGCTGCCGGCTCGCGCCGGCGGGGTTCGTCAGTGGGCCGAGCAGGTTGAAGATGGTGCGGACCGCGAGCTCGCGCCTGACCGGAATGACAAAACGCGTCGCTTGATGGTGGGCGGGAGCGAACATGAAGCCGAAGCCGGTCTGGGTTATGCAACGGGAGACATCCTCGGGAGAGAGGTCGATGCGGGCACCGAGCGCCTCGAGCAGGTCGGCTGAGCCTGAGGAGCTCGTGGCGGAGCGGTTGCCGTGCTTGGCCACCGCGCAGCCCGCCCCCGCCGCGATCAGCGCCGCGGTCGTGGAGACGTTGAAGGTGCGCCGCCCGCCGCCGGTACCGGAGGTGTCCAACAGGTCGTCGTGGTCGCTTGTGACGTGCGCGGCCAGCGAGCGCATAGTCTGCGCCAGGCCGGTCAGCTCATCTACAGTCTCTCCCTTCGTGCGCAGCGCGATCAAGAAACCGGCGATCTGGGTCTCGGAGACCTCACCGGCCATGATCTCTGCGAGCACCTGGGCTGTCTCCTGGGAGCTCAGGTCTCGCCGCGAGGCGAGCGCGTCGATCGCGTTCGTGAGAGTTGCGTTCGGCATCAGGACAGAAAGTTAGCCAGCAGACGCTTGCCTTCGGGGGTGAGCACCGACTCGGGGTGAAATTGGACGCCCTCGACGGGCAGGTCGCGATGACGCACGGCCATGATGACCTCTCCCTCGCCGCCGGTAGCGGACCGTTCCAGGCAGTCGGGCAGCTCCGGCGCGGCGATCAACGAGTGGTAGCGGCCGACCAGCAGCGGCGAGGGCAAGCCCTCGAAGATCGTGCGCCCGTCGTGCTGCACCTCGCTGGTCTTGCCGTGAACCGGGATGTGTGTCGTTACTTGGCCGCCGTACGCCTGCACGATCGACTGGTGTCCGAGGCATACGCCGAGCGTGCTTATCCCTTGTTCGGGGAAGCTTCTGACCGCCTCCAACGAGATTCCGGCCTGGTCGGGGGTGCAGGGGCCGGGTGAGACCAGGCAGCGGTCGTAGCCCTGCGCCAGCAGCTCTGCCACACTCGCGCGGTCGTTGCGGACAACCTCTACCTCGGCCCCGAGCTCGCCCAGGTACTGCACGAGGTTGTAGGCGAAGGAGTCGTAGTTGTCTATTACAAGTACGCGCATCAGTATTCGAGCCTAGCGGTCGGCTGCTCGTGATGGTCGCGGGTGGTCCGCTAGGGCCAGTCGGGTTGCTCGCAGGCGAGTTCGACCGCGCGGATCACCGCTCCTGCCTTGGCCAGCGACTCGCGGTACTCGTAGGCGGGCTTGGCGTCCGCGACGGTGCCGCCGCCTGCCTGAACATGCGCTTCGCCGTCCTTGACCACCACAGTGCGGATGTGGATCGCGGTGTCGAGATCCCCGGCGTAGGAGAGGTAGCCGATCGCGCCCCCGTAGCCGCCGCGCTTGATCGGCTCGAGCTCATCGATGATCTGCATCGCGCGCACCTTCGGCGCGCCCGAGAGCGTGCCGGCGGGAAGCACCGAGCGCAGCGCGTCCATCGCGCCTACGTCGTCGCGCAAGCGCCCGCGGACAGCGGAGACGATGTGCATGACGTGGCTGTATGACTCGATCTCCATCAGGCTCTCTACAGTGACGCTGCCGTACTCGCAGACGCGCCCGAGATCGTTGCGCCCCAAGTCGACCAGCATCACGTGCTCGGCGCGCTCCTTCTCGTCAGCCAGCAACTCGGCTTCGATGCGGCGGTCCTCCTCGGGGCTCGTCCCGCGCGGCCGTGTCCCGGCGATCGGCCTGGTCGACACGTCTCTGCCGCTCACCGTCAGCAGGGGCTCTGGGCTTGCGCCCGCGACCTGGAAGTCGCCGAAATCCAAGAAGTACATGTAGGGGCTGGGGTTCACGGCGCGCAAGCCCCTGTATATGGAGAACGCCTCAACCGGTACGCGCGCGGAGAAGCGCTGGGAGGGAACGACCTGGAAAGCATCCCCTGCGTACACGTACTCGATGATGCGGGCGACGATCGCTTCGAACTGCTCGCGCGCTATGTTCGACTCAAAGCGCGGCGGTTCGCGGCGTGCGTTGAGTTGGGCCTGCGGGACGGGCCCGGCGAGATGCTCCTTGATACGCGCGATCTGCGCAGCGGCGTCGTCGTAGGCGCGCTCGACGTCCGCCTCCCCGTCCAGGTAGGCGTTGGCGAGAATCGTGACCGTGTGCTTGAGGTGGTCGAAGACGACCAGCGCGTCGGTTAGCATCAGCGCCATGTCGGGCAGCCCCAGCGGGTCGGGGTTCGGCTCGGATAGCGGCTCGACTGTTCGCACCAGGTCGTAGCCGAAGTAGCCGACGGCCCCACCCGCGAACGGAGGCAGGTCGGCAAGCGGCGCCTGGCGGCAGCGGGCGACCTCGGCGGCCACGAGCGCATATGGGTCTCCTCCGTCTTTCAGCGACCAGCGCAGCACCGAGCGTGGACTGAAGCCGATGAAGGAGTAGCGGCCCATGCGCTGCCCCTGTTCTGCTGACTCGAGCAGAAACGCTGGCTGCGCCGGCGCGAGCGCCCGCAGCTTCAGGAAAGCCGAGACGGGCGTCTCACAGTCCGAGATGAAGGTGTGGCGCAGCGGGATGAGGTTATAGGCGGCCTGTCCCGGCGAGGCGCACACTGCGCGCGCCTCATCCAGGGAAGGCCGGATATCGAGCGCGACGGGCGCACCGGCCGCGACGGGGCTACCGGCGGCGTTCATCGAGCACCCGCGTGGCCTCAGCGAGCGACCGTCCGCGGCCACGCATCAAGACGAGCATGTGGTAGAGAACGTCCGCAGCCTCTTCATCGACGCGCTCGTCGGTTTCCTCGCGCGCCGCGCGCACGACCTCCTCGGCCTCCTCCATCACCTTCTCGCCCGCGAGCGCGGGGTCGTCGAGCAGCCTCACCGTGTAGGAGCCGGCGGGACGCTCAGACGCCCGAGAGTCGAGCGTACGCTCGAGCGCCGGCAGCACCTCGTGTGGTGCCGCGGACAGTTCGCCGCGGTGAAAGCAGCTGCGCTCGCCGGTGTGGCAGGCGGGGCCGGCGGGCTCCACCAGGGCGAGCAGCGCGTCGCCGTCGCAGTCTAGGCGCAGCGCCTTGACGACCTGGGTGTTGCCGCTCGTGGCGCCCTTGTGCCATTGCACTTTGCGTGAGCGGCTGTACAGGTGAAGCTCCCCGGTCGCACGTGTGCGCTCGAGCGCCTCCTGGTTCATGTACGCGAGCGTCAGCACCTCGCCGCTGACCCAATCCTGGATCATGCAGGGCACGAGCCCCTGCTCGTCGTATCTCACCTGCGCGTCGATCGGGCTGTCCCCACCTGGGCTCATTGGAAGATTGTAGGTGTCCGGAGACGACGCGGACCGTCCCGATGGCCGGTACGCGACGAACGAGCGGCCCTTCGGCAAGACTGTCTGTGAGGATGGCTGACCTGCTCGAGCGCAAGCTGATAGTTGTCACCGGCAAGGGCGGGGTAGGCAAGAGCACGATCGCGGCAGCGCTTGGGATCCTCGCCGCGCGCGGCGGTAGGCGCACGATCCTGGTCGAGGTCGGCGGCCAGCGACAGCTGCCGAGGCTGCTCGGACATGGCCAGCCGCCGCCGATCGGCAACGAGGTGGAGGTCACAGACAGGCTGTGGACGGTGACGGCGGACCCCGAGCGCGCGCTTACGGATTGGCTGGCGGGCGCAGCCGGACGGCTGCCCGCTCGCTTTTTGACATCACGCACCTCGTTTCAGTACTTCGCGGCTGCAGCGCCGGGCGCCGGAGAGCTGTTGAACATGATCAAGGTGGCTGACCTCGCGCGTCGCTCCGGCCGCCGCGGCGGTTATGACCTGGTGATCCTCGACGCGCCCGCGACAGGTCACGCGCTGGCGATGCTCGCCTCGCCGCAGACGTTCACCACGATCGTGCGCGGCGGCCCGATGGCGGCGAAGGCGCATGAGGTGCAGGCTCTGCTGGACGATCCGCAGCGCAGCGGCTATCTAGCGGTTTGCCAAAGCAACGAGCTGGCGGTGTCAGAGACGCTTGAGCTGGCGCAGAGCCTGTCGGCCAAGACCGGACGTCAACTGGAGGCCGTTGCGGTGAACTGCGCATACAGCCGACGCTTCAGCGCAGCGGAGCTCGAGCGCCTGGGGCAGCTGGACGGGGAGCTGCCCGCGGTCCGCAACGCGGTCAGCGCAGCGCATACCGTCAATGAGCGCGCGCGCCTGCAGGCGCGCCAGCTCGCGCGCCTGCGCCGCGCGAAACTGCCCGTGGTGAGCGTTCCGTTCATATTCGAGCACCGGCTCGAGCGCCGTGCGCTGGAGCGAGTCGCAGACCACCTGGCGCGCAAGCTCTAGCGCGTCGATGGGCGTGTCCTCGCCCCATGGGCGCGTGGGCTCACCTGAAGCCCGCGCGCAGGTCGATCGCAGACGGACGAGTTCGCTCTGGCGGATCGCTGTCGTCGCGGTGAAGCTCGGCTTGCGCTGGAGGCGTTCTTAGGTGATGCCGAGGCGATCCAGGAGTCCCTCATCGGCGCGCCAGCCGCGCCTGACACGCACCGATAGTTCCAGGTGCACCCGGCAGCCGAGCTCTCGCTCAAGCTCCTTGCGCGCGGCGATCCCGATCGCCTTGATCATCGCGCCATGAGCGCCGATCAGGATGCCCTTCTGTGAAGGCGTCTCCACCCAGATCAGCGCCCTGACCCTCGTCAGCTGCTCACTTTCGCTATCGACCTCCTCAATGACGACCTCGACAGCATGCGGAACCTCGTGGAAGGTGCGTTTGATGACCGCCTCGCGTATGAGCTCGGCGAGCAGCACCTCATGCGGCTGGTCGGAGCGCTCCTCGATGCCGAATAGAAATGGCCCGTCCGGCATCAGCGACTCGAGGTGGGCGACAAGCGTAGCGACGCCCTGGCCAGTACGGGCCGAGATCGGGAAGATCTCCTGTGCGACGTCGAGCTCATTGGCCTGCGCGAGCACGGCGACGGTGTCGGCGGGAGAGAGCCTGTCGATCTTGTTCACTGCGAGCACGACTGGCAGCCGTGAATCCCTGAGTGCCTGGGCGATGAAGCGGTCTCCCGGGCCGACCCCCTGTTCACCGTTGAGCACGAGCAGCGCCGCGTCGGACCCGGCGAGCTCGGCCTGCACGCGCCGCGCCATACGCTCTGTCAGCGCGTCCCTGGGGCGCTGCACGCCGGGCAGGTCGACGAGTACGAGCTGAACTTCGCCGTTGGTGCATACGCCGCGGATCGCCCTGCGCGTCGTCTGGGGACGATCCGAGACGATCGCGACCTTGCCGCCGACAATCGCGTTGATGAGCGTCGACTTGCCGACGTTCGGTCTGCCTGCGAGCACAACGAAGCCGGCGTTGCTCACGCGGTCTCCCAGGCCAACAGCTCGGCTTGCAGGGCGAGCATCTCACCTTCGTCGGTCTCGTGGTCCATACCGACAAGGTGAAGGACCCCGTGCAGGATCGCCTCGCGCAGATCCACCGTGTGCTGCGGGCAGATGACGATGTCGCCGAGCTCCACCGGCACGCCATCGGCGACATCGTCGGTGCCGTCAATCGGGAAGGACAGCACGTCGGTTGGCCCGCGTTTCCCGCGGTGCTCGAGGTTCAGCGCCGCGATGCGACCAGCATCGACGTATTCGATCGCCAGGTGCCCACGCTCGATCCCGGCCGCAGCGAGCGCGAGCGCGCACAGCCGCTGGACTTCCTCGCCGGAAGGAGCCGCTGAGGCGACGTCCGCGCCGAGGACCTCGATCTCGATCATCGCTAGGCGCGGTCGGCGCGCCCGCGATTGCGATCGGTGAAGCGCAGGCCCTTCGCGGCGGACAGGTCGTGCTCGTCGTAGGCCTCTACGATCCACCGCACCAGCTTGTGACGGATCACATCCTCGCCCGAGAAGCGGACGAACTCGATTCCCTCGATTGCTGAGAGAACGTCCCCGACCGCGACCAGGCCGGAATGCTGCTCGCGTGGCAGATCGACCTGCGTGACGTCTCCTGTGACGACCATCTTGGAGCCGAACCCAAGGCGGGTTAGGAACATCTTCATCTGCTCGGGCGTGGTGTTTTGCGCCTCGTCGAGGATCACGAACGAGTCGTTCAGGGTACGACCCCGCATGAAACCGAGCGGGGCGATCTCGATCACCCCGCGCTCCAGGTGCTGGGAGACCTTCTCCGGGTCGAGCAGATCGTGCAGTGCGTCGAACAGGGGCCGCAGGTAGGGGTCGACCTTGGCCATCAAATCGCCGGGGAGAAAGCCGAGACGCTCGCCCGCCTCGACCGCTGGCCGCGTCAGGATGATGCGGTTCACTTCGCGACGCGAGAGCGCGGCCGCCGCCATCGCGACGGCGAGGAACGTCTTGCCGGTTCCGGCTGGACCGATGCCGAAGGTGATCGTGTGAGCCCTGATGCTGTCGACGTAGCGCTTCTGGTTAACGGTCTTGGGCGCGACCTGCAGGCCCCGGTGTCGCCACAGCACATCCTCGAGCACCCGCGTCGGGGACTCCTGCGCGTCAAGCGCGCCCGTCACCGTCGAGACCGTTTCCGGCGCCAGCTCGTGGCCACGGCTGACAAGATCCGACAGCTCGCGCACGACCCGCTCGGCAACGAGCGTACGGTTCTCCTCCCCATCGAGCGTGAGCAGGTTCCCGCGCAGGAACACCCGGCACTCCAGCTGCTGCTCGAGCGCGCGCAGCACCGCGTCGTGGCTGCCTGCAAGCTCGCTTGCGACCTCGTTGGCGAGCTCGACCTGTCTCCTCATCCGCCGAGCGCCGCCCGTACGAGACCCGAGACGCGCTTGCCGTCCGCACGACCATCGACGTGGGCCATGACCTGCTTCATCACGTTGCCCATGTCCTTCGGCGATTGGGCGCCGGTCTCGCTCACGACCCGTGTGACGATCTCGGAGAGCTCCTGGTCCGATAGCTCCGCCGGGAGGTAGCCGCCGATCAGCTGCGCCTCGGCTTCCTCGCCCGCCGCCAGGTCCTCGCGGCCGCCGTCGCAGTAGGCGCGGGCTGCCTCAAGACGGCGCTTGCGCTCGCGCCGCAGCACGGTGAGCTCGTCGTCTGAGCCCTCCTTCGCCGCCTTCTGAAGCTCGCTCAGCAAAAGCCGCAGCGCGGCCACACGGTCCTTCTCGCCCGCGCGCATCGCGCCATGTACGTCCTGCTTGACCTGATCGATGATTGACATTGCCAACCAGGATACGCCGGGGCGAGGCAATTTTTCAGGGGTTGCTCACAAGTTCTTCACCTTCAAGCGCGGTGGGACTTCCCAGGCGACCCGGCGATGAGGCGTCGCGGCCGAACAGCAGCGCGATGTTCCAGTCGATCAGCAGGCGTAGCCGTCGGCCCCACCCCGGCATGAGCAGCAGGTGGTAGGTGCGTGCGATCAACCATGCGGGGAGGCCGCGCCAGCGCACCCCCATCGTGATCGCGACCGCCTGCCGCTGCCCGAGGTCCGCGACCATGCCGCGGGTGCGGTAGCGAAACGGCTGCGGCCGACCCCGTCCGTGGCTGGCGACCACATTGTGGGCTACACGCCGGCCCTGACGGATCGCGTGCTGCGCCGTCGGCGGGCACGACTGGCCACGCCGGGAGGGGTCCGGAACGGCGGCGCAGTCCCCGATCGCCCAAACCTGCGGGTGGCCAAGTACACGCATCGTCGCGTCGACACGTATGCGCCCGCTCGAGTCGAGCGGCAGGCCGAGTCTCGAGACGACGGGCGCGGGCCTCACGCCGGCCGTCCAAACGACCGTCCGAGCCGGGATGACCTCATCGCCGGAGAGCGTGGCACCCGTCTGTGTTATCTGGCTCAGCGTCGTTTTGAGGCGCAGCTCGATGCCGCGGCTGCGCAGCTCACGGGCGGCGAAGTGCGCGAGGGCACCCGGGATCTCCGGCATTATCTGCTCACGTGCCTCCACCAGTAGCCAGCGCATTCCCTCGGCGTGGCAGCGTGGGTACAGGTGGATTACCTCGGCGGCGAAGTCCTGCAGCTCGGCCAGGCCCTCCACCCCGGCGTAGCCGGCACCGACGAACACGAACGTGAGGTACTCGCGCCGCGCGAGAGAGTCCTCCAGCGACTCGGCGATATCAAGGCAGCTCAGGACACGGTTGCGCAGCGCGGTCGCGTCCGACAGCGACTTGAAGCCGGTCGCGTGTTCGGCCAGGCCGGGGATCGGCAGCGTGCGCGAAACCGATCCGAGCGCGACGATCAGCTGGTCGTATTTGAGCTCGATCTCCTTCCCGTCGATGCGGCACGCCGCAACGGTGCGGGTGGCTGGGTCACATCCGGTCACCCTGCCGATCACCAGGTCGGTCTGGTGCAGTTGCGAGCGCAATGGAACGATCACGTGACGCGGGTCGAGCGTCGCACCGGCGGCTCCTGGAAGCAGCGGCGTGTAGAGCATGAAGTTCGCGTCATTTACGAGCTTGACGCGCGCGCTGTGGCGCGGCAGCGCGCGCTCCAGCGTACGCGCCGCGTAGAAGCCGCCGAAGCCGCCACCGGCGATCACGATGTCAAACGACATGCAGACAACGTACGCTGCCGCCGCCGAAGAGACCAATCGCACAAACTTGTTACAAAGTCGTCTCGCCCGATAGTCCGTCCCGGTGTGAGGCAGCGTTTGCGGGCAATAGGCTTGCACGCGTGAACGTAGAGCTCTACACCAATGCGCTAGCGCCTTTCCTGAAGGAGGCGCGTCGGCTGCTGCCCGCCGACGCATACCTCATCGACGCGCACACGCATCTGGGCCGCGACGAGGACGGCCGCTCGCTCGATCTGCAGACGCTGATCTCCCAGCTCGATGAGGCTGGCGTTGCCAAGGCGTGCGTGTTCGCGCTGCATGACCCGGAGCGCAAGCCCGCCTACACGACCCCTAACGATCGCGTGCTCAGCTGGGCGCGGCAGAGCGAAGGACGGCTGATCCCGTTCTGTCGCCTCGACCCGGCCGAAGACCCCGTCGGCGAGGGCATACGCTGCCTGGAGCGCGGGGCGCGCGGCATAAAGCTGCATCCTCGTGCGCAGGCGTTCACGTTCAACGCGCCGGCGCTCGAGGGGGTGTTCGCGCTGGCTGGTGAAGCGAACGTGCCGATCTTGATCCATGCCGGTCGCGGCATGCCTCCCATCGCCGATGAGCTGGCGCGCCTCGCGCTGCGCTACCCGCACGTCGTTCTGATCCTCGCCCACGGCGCTATCTGCGACCAGGGAGTCCTGACCGCGCGCTTGGCCGAGCACCCGAACGTGCTGTATGACGTCTCATGTTTCTTCCCGCTCGACGTGATCGAGCTGTTCGCCCGCGTCCCGGCGGAGCGGATCGTGTTCGCCTCAGATCCCCCCTATGGGCGCCCCGCGAGCGCCCTGTATCTGACGCTGCGGGTCGCGGCCTACGCGGGACTGGATGAGCGTGCCTTGCGGGGCGTTTTGGGCGAGACGGTCGCGCAACTCGACAGCGGCCACGACCTGCCGCCGGTCGCCGCCCCACGTGGGGCTGAGCAAATCACGCTGTCCGGTCGCCTCGCGCGTATATATGGCTATGCGAGCCTGACCGGGCCAGCGTTGTTCGGTGGGATCCTCGAGCAGGGGCAGGCGATGCTCGAAATGGCGCTTGCTGCCTGCCGCGACCCGCAGCCCGACTCGGTCGGTGAGGCGCTCGAGGTGATCGGCCACGCGCTGGGCGCGGCGCTCGAGCTCATGCGCAGCCCGGACGGGGTTCCGGCCGCGCTCAACCTCGTCTACTGCTCGATGGTGCGTGCAGCGACGGAGACCCCGTTCTCCTTGGACGGCTCGCCATCGGCGCAGTAGAGCCACAGCGCCGCCCACTCGCCGCCGGCCAGTCGCAGCCGCTCGGTCATCCCGAGCCGGCCGGCAAACGCCTGGCTGATCTTCTCGGCCTCCTCTGCGAGCAGCCCGCTTACGACGAGATGCGTAGGGGGGCGAGCAAGCCTACCCGCCAGTTCGAGCAACAGCGGGCCGAGCAGGTTGGCGAGCACCACCTCGTATCCGCCGTCATGGGGGGTAGGCCATGGGTCGCTACGCAGATCGAAGCGCTCGACCTCTATCTGCACGCCGTTGACAGCCGCGTTCTGCGCGGCGGCCGCGACGCTCAGTGGGTCGTAGTCGACCGCGAGGACAGGCCCGTAGCCAAGCGTGGCAGCGGCGATCGCCAGTACGCCGGAACCGGTCCCCAGGTCGAGCAGCGCCGGGCGGCTTGCCGAGGCGCAGGCCATCTCGAGCAGGATCTCCAAGCACAGTCTCGTCGTCGCGTGCGCCCCGGTGCCGAACGCCTGCCCGGGGTCGATCACGATCTCGCGCGTGCCCGCCGCCAAAGCGGGCTGCTCCCACGGTGCGCGCACCCGCAGCGCCTCGACGCGCTCGGGGACGGGTGAGGCGATCGTTATCGGCCGGTGGAAATCCTTCCAGCGCTCTGACCAGTCGTCGGGGATCTCGCTCGTTGAGATCTCGACAAGCGCGTCGGCGGCCGCCGCCTTCAGATCCGGCAGCAGCGGCAGCTCACCCGGCGGACCGTAGATCGCGTATTCGACGAGGTCGTCCTGCAGGTCGGTTTCTTCCACGCCGGCGGGCGCAAGCTGCAGGAGCTCGGCGAGCACAAGCTCCGATTGGGCGCGGCGGACCCGCAGGGCCAGGCGGATCACGCGGCTTGGTGGCGCAGGACGCGGCGCAGCTTGGCGAACATCGACTCCTCGGAGTGAAGGTTCTCCTCGGTGAGAGTCTCGTTCAGCCGCTCGAGCAGCTCGCGCTGCTCGTCCGTGAGGCGTCGCGGCGTCACGACGTTGACAAGGATGCGCATATCACCGTGGCGGCCGCGACGCAGCATCGGCATGCCCTGCCCCTTCAGCGTGATCATCTCCCCGGGCTGGGTCCCTGCCGGCACCTCCACGCTCGCCGAGCCTGTGAGCGTCGGCACCTCCACGCTCGTGCCGAGTGCGACCAGCGGTAGCGGCAAATCGAGCACGGTTATGAGGTCATCCCCTTCGCGTATGAAGCGCTCATCCTCGCGCACGTTGACGAGCACATACAGATCTCCCGGGCGAGCCCCAGCCTCCCCGGCATGCCCCTGACCGGACATCCTGATGCGTTGTCCATCGGCGATCCCAACCGGGATGGCGACGTCAACCGTCCGCTGCGTGGGCACGCGCCCGCGGCCGCGGCACTCGCCACACGGCGAGCTCGCGACCCGCCCGTCGCCGAAGCAGACATCGCATTCCATTGTTCGCACAACCTGCCCAAACGGCGTACGCGTGACCGCCTGTAGCTGCCCCGCGCCGCCGCAGCGCTCACACGTGTTTATCGGGGTGCCGGGCTCTGCGCCGTTGCCGTGGCAGTGCTCGCACACACCGATCGCCTCATAGGACACAGTGACGGTGGTTCCTTCAGCCGCGTCAAGCAGATCGATTTCGACGGCGACCGCCAGGTCCCCGCCGGTGGCTGGCCCCGCGCGAGCGCCGAACGCCCCTCCGCCGAAGAATGTGTTGAACAGGTCCGCGATCGAGCCGAACGAGTCGAAGTTCGGTGCGTAGCCACCGGAGCGCAGGCCCTCGTGGCCATAGCGGTCATACGTGGCGCGGCGCTCGGCGTCCGACAGGATTTCGTAGGCCTCAGCCGCCTGCTTGAACTTCTCCTCGGCCTGCGGGTCATGTGCATTCACGTCGGGGTGAAGCTCGCGCGCGAGCTTGCGGAAGGCCTTCTTGATCTGTTGCTCGGAGGCGTCGCGGGCGACGCCGAGCACTTCGTATGGGTCGCTAGGCATGCTCTGGTCAGTTCTCGGCGTAGGCGTCTTCGACGAAACGCGAGAGCTCGCTTGCGACCTCGCGCACGGTGGTGATCACGTTGGCGTAGTCCATTCTCACGGGACCGATCACCGAGACGGCGCCCAGCTTGCGCTGCGTCACGCCGTAGCCCGCTGCGACCATCGTGAGTGAACGCATCGCGGGGTTCTCGTTCTCGCCGCCGATGCGCACATACACGCCCGAGTCGCCGAGCGCCTCGCGCAGCATGCGTAGCAACGCGACGCGCCGCTCCAACAGCCCCATCAGCTGGTTGATCTGACCGACGTCCTGGACGTTCGCGCTCGAGAAGAGGTGGGCGGTGCCCTCCATGTAGATCGTGTCCTGTTCCTCGGAGGCGAGGTCGGTGAACGCGCTCGCCAGCCTGTCGAGAAACGACCTCTCGGTCGCGGGCAGCGTCGGGTCCACGAGCCGTAGGCGCAGCATCCTGGCGCCGAGGCCGAGCCCCACGAGACGGTCGTTCAAATACTCACCAGCCCACGCCACCAGGCCGGGGTCGACGGCGCCCGGGAACGTGCTCAGCATCTTCCAGACCCCGCCGGTCGAGGTGATGAGGACCACCAGCACCACCTGCGGTTGCAGCGCGAGCACCTCGACGTGTCTGATCGTCGCCGTGTTCAGCGACGGCGCGGAGACGACCGCGAGCAGGTTCGTTACCTGCGCGAGCGTTTCGGTCGTCGAGCGCATCGCCTCCTCGACCTCTCTGCGCATCAACGACAGCTCGATGCGTGGAGCCGGCGCAAGGCCCTTGCCGGAGCTGAGCATGCGGTCCACGACGTAGCGGTGGCCGGCATCGGTCGGGATCCTCCCAGCGGAAGTGTGGGGATGCGCGAGCAGGCCGAGCTCCTCGAGCAGGGCTAGCTCGTTGCGCACCGTCGAAGGGCTGCAGCCGAGCGCCGGATCAGCAGCGATCGCCTTAGACGGGACGGGCTGGCCGCCGCGCAGATAATCGTCGACGACCTTGAACAGGATCGACTCCTGCCTAGGGGTGAGCATGACCCAGATTGTAGGAGGCGGGCCGACGGCGGTTGAGCCGCCAGCCCACCCACACTCGCTAGAGCTTCAGCTCCGCCTGGGCGTTGCGGATGATCTGCTTGTCCGCCTGCTCGGCGACCGTGTCGACGAGAACGCGCCCGTCACCGGCCTCGAGCACCGTCCCGCGCACTATGACCTCCTGCTCGGGCACGCCCATGCCACGGAATTGGACGGACAGGCGCTTGAGCGTCTGCGGACCACCCGCGGCGTCTGTCTGTGCACGCGCGACCTGAGCCATCGTCCACAAACCATGCAGGATGCGCCCGGGCAGGCCGACCGCTTTGGCGAACTCCTCGTCGATGTGAATCGGGTTGAAGTCACCGGAAGCTCCGGCATAACGGTTGGTCAGGTACTTGTCCGGCGTGACCCTGACCTCGGGGATCTGAGCGCCGACTGAGAAATCGGTCATCAACTCACACTCCTCGCACGATGTTTGTCCAGGTTCCGCGGCATACCTCTTCGCCGCGCTGGTTGACCGACACGGACTCGAAGAGGTAATAGCCGCGGCCGTCCTTTTCGGAGATGTCCTTGACGGACGTAGTGGTCGTGATCTCGTCGCCGGCCACG
The DNA here is from genome assembly GCA_025451035.1 of Solirubrobacteraceae bacterium. Classification (GTDB taxonomy): domain Bacteria; phylum Actinomycetota; class Thermoleophilia; order Solirubrobacterales; family Solirubrobacteraceae; genus Palsa-744. Next base: position 42,938 of record JANWLE010000100.1, on the reverse strand, counting down.
ACGAGCGGACCCCACTCGAACTGCTGACCGCCGTGGACCATCATCGCGAAGTTCATTTCGACATCCTGGTCGAACATCGCCGGCGCGACGGACGGGGAGCTGTAAACCACCGCGAACATCGGCGGTGCGACTACGTCGGAGAACCCGGCCTCGCGGGCAGCTTGCACGTCCAAATGGATTGGGTTGGTCTCGCCAACCGCCCGGGCGTACTCCTTGATCTTCTCCCGCCCGACGGCGTAGAGGGTCGGCTCAAAGGTCTTGCCGATCGCTTTGGTATTGACTGGCACCTGGCAGGGCTCCTTGCGCGTTAGCTATCGGTTGGATGCTGCTGGCTGTGACTGCGGCGGCGCAGTTTATACCTGCCCGGGGTCTCTGCCCTGCGAAGCCCAGGCAAGAACCCTATAGATGTCAAAGATCGGGGCCATTGCCTCGGTACGGGAGTATCGGTAGCCCCCGCGGGAGGATCTGACCGTCAGCCAAAACGCCGTCGATGCGCCCGGCGAATTGGTTCGCTTGCGTCGTGCCCGTGACGCCGAGCAGCGGCGGCCCGAAGCACCGAGAAACATCCCAAGAGGCGGCTAGCTTTAGCCGCAATGAACGAGCTTGTGGCGCTCGAGCCATTGATCGAGCTGGACCTCATGAATAGGTATATAGCGCCGCGCACTGCTGTGTGGCGCAACGAGGGTCATCTGCCGTGGCTGATCAACGCCTCGGTGGCCACGGGTGACCGCGCTCCGGCAGCGAGCGCCGAGTGGGCCCAAAACCAGAAGATCGGGCATCGCGCGGAGATCCTGCGGACGCTCAACATCACTGGTGACGAGGAGACGTTCCTGCACCTGCACACCGAGCTGTCCCCATACGCGACGGTGACCGGCACGCTGTCGGGCTCGCTGGAGAGCTCGTTGGAGCAGGTTATGGGCGAAATCGAGGGGGAACCTGTGTTTGTGCTGCTCGACCCGTTCGCCGCCGACGGGGTGAGGATCGACGCGCTGCAGCGTCTGCTGTCGCGCCGGGGCCGCAAGACAGAGTTGCTCGTGAGCCTGGACCTCCATTCTTTTGAGGAGATGTGCAGCAACTCCGCGGCAGAGAAGATCGACGAGATCATCGGCAGCTCGCTGTGGCGCAAGCTGTGGGACGAGAACGGCAGATGGTCGAGCCTGACACGCGTTTCGGTGCTTTATCGCGCTGCACTTCAGCGCCGCGGCTACGCCTTCGCACGGCAGCTTCCGCTGCACGCCCCCGACGACCAGCGACCGACCTCTCAGCTGGTGTTCGCAAGCCGCTCTCGTCTCGGCGTCGCCTTGATGAGCGATCTGGCGTGCCGCTACAGGCGCGAGCGCACACAGGCGCCGGCTAGGCAGATCAAAGAGCTACGCGACCGTATCCACGAGCTCGGTGGGCGTCTCGGTGGCGCGAGCACCAACCGCATCGTTCAGGGTCTGTCCCCCGATCTATTCGGTGAGTTTCAGATCACCGAGTACCGCAAGGCGATCCGTGACCTGGTGAACGGTGGCGTGATCATCCGGGAGGACGCGAGCGGCATCAATGACGACGAGATCCTGACCTTCAGCGGCACCTCACAGATGGCGCTTTTTGACAGCAGCACCCTGCTGAACGCCAACACCGCGTGAGCTCACCGAAGGCCCTTTGGCGTCTCAACCACTGATCACGTTCATGCTGGCAAGCAGCGCATCCCAGTCGACGTCGAGCACGTCGTGGTCTTTGCTGACCGCCTCGAGCGGCTCAAGCGCCTCGGCGAGGATGCACACCGACTGGGCCTGACGCCCCTCGATCGTTTCCCATTCACGCCAGTCGAGCCGCCCCTCGACCATCACCGCATTGCCCTTGTGGGCACAGTGGCCGATGTTCTCGGCGTCAGCGCCATAGACCTTTATGTCGAAGTAGTTGACCTTGTCTTTGCAGCCGTCCTGGGTGACCCGGTGGTTTGTCGTATTGCACGCCACCCGTAGGTTGCAGACCACCTCTCCGCCCGGCAGCGTGTACAGCTGCGGGTCGCGAGTGAGGTATCCGCTCACGACGACGCGGTTGATGTTGACCTCGTACATGGCTGACCCTCCTGATGGACCGAGACGCTTAGATCGGCGGCCGCCGCGCCGTGGCACCGTCGCCGGCGGGCTCCGGATATCGCTTACTGATGACATAACCGACGAGGGCGGCCCGATCGGGACCGTCGGGCGTGTCTCGTGACGCCTCCCGCCAAACACATACGATGCCCACATGCCAACCAGCGCACCGGCAATGAAGCTCAAGTTGCGCGAGCGCGTGCTCGAACTGGAGCCGGGCGGAGCGCTGATCATGGGGATCGTCAACGTGGGTAACGACTCGGTCGCTGACAGCACGTCGCTGCCAAGTTTGGCCGAGCAGCTGCCGTTCGCGCTCAGCCAAGTGCAAGCGGGGGCGCAGATAATCGACATCGGCGTGCAGTCAGGTAGAACCGACACGCCGCCGATCTCGGCCGAGGATGAGCTCGAGCGGATGGTGCCGCTGGTGAGAGCGCTCGCGGAACGGGGGGTGCTGGTCTCGGTCGACACCTGGCGGGCAGCGGTCGCCCGAGGCGCCGTCGAAGCCGGTGCTCACCTGATCAACGACACGAGTGGCCTTGCCGATGTCGAGCTGGCGCAGGTCGCGGCCGAGAGCGGCGCAGGGCTGGTCCTGATGCATACACGTGCACGGCCGAAGGAGGCTAACTTCCCTGTATACGAGGACGTGACCGCCGATGTCCTCGAGTTCTTGAGAGAGAGGCTCGAGCTCGCGGTCAGCCACGGCGTCGCGGAGTCGCAGCTGGTGCTAGATCCAGGACCCGATTTCGCCAAGACACCGAGCGAGACGATCGAGGTTCTCAGGCGGATCAGTGAGCTGCAGGCCTTCGGCCGGCCGCTGCTGCTGGCCGTCTCCCGCAAGTACTTCATCGGCATGCTCTCTGGCAGAGACCCCGAGGACCGCCTGGGCGGCACGCTGGCGGCAGTGGCTCACGGCCTTGACGCTGGCGCTCACATCTTGAGGGTTCACGACGTAGCTGTGACCCATGAGTTCTTGACCGTGCGCCAAGCCCTGAGAGAAAGCGGCACGCCGCGCTTTCACGGTCACTCAAGCGACGAGCGCCTGAAGTGGATAGCACCGAAGCGCCTTTAGCGCGACGCTCCCCAAAGACGACGGAGGACGCCCTCCGGACGCCCTCCGCAGCGAAAGCAACAAAGCGACCTGACTAGAACAGCAAGTCGTCGTCCTCGCCGCCGGCGGCTGCCGCCACCAGCTCAGACTTCTCATCGCCCTCCACCTCGTCGACCACGTGATCAGCGATCTCGACGTCGATGTCGTCTACCTCGACACCCTCGAGCTCGGCCTCGCTGATTTCAACGTTCAGCCCTTCAGCGTCGATGTCGCCGGTACCTTCGCGATCGTCGCGACGAGATGAGTTGAGGAATTGAACGTTCGTGGCGACGATCGAGACGGTTGAGCGTTTCTGCTGCTCAGTGGTTTCCCACTCGCGCCACTCCAGGCGACCATCGACGGCGACCGGGCTACCCTTCTCCAGGTAACGGTTGACGGTCTCGCTGCGTGGCCCATACACCGCGACGCTGAAGTAGTGTGGCTTTGATTCGTACCCGCCGTCGGGGTTGCGCCGGCGGCTGTTGCATGCCAAGCGCAGACTACACACGCTGCCACCGCTGGGCATTGTCCGCAATTCGGGATCCGCGGTCAGATGACCGACGAGCGTGACGCGATTGATGCTGGTATACGACATGGAGTCTTCTCCTTGGTGAATAGATGCCTGCCTGCAAGCTAGGTGGTGCTTGGGACGGTTCTGTGGCGTAGAGGCAAAAATGAGGTCTGTGCCTCTATAGAGGCCCAAATTGGCCGTTAAACGCAAAAAGAGCCACGTGGCCAGCTCTCGCGGGATGGTTACAAGCAGACTCCAACAACCTTTAAATAGAAAAGGGCCTATCGGGCCAGTGAGCGAGAGCAGCGAACCAGTGTGATCCAGGGCCAATGACCCTGGATCACAGACTGGTCAGCGGTTCTATGTAACTATGCGGCCGGGTTGATCAGCCGCGCGATGGTAACGCTGCTGTCCTCCGGACAGGAGGGGACGATCACGGTCGCGTGATAGTTCGGCAGCCGCATGATCTGTCCGGCACGAACTCGGGTGGCTTCCTCGATCGCGTAGCGGTTGTCTTTTCGGTCATTCCAGGAGGTGTTGACGATCTCCTCCTCGCCGCTCACTTCGGCGACCAGCGTCGCGGATGGCGGTGACTGCTGGCGCAGGCTGATCATTGCGTCGAAGTTGGCGAGCAGCCCGCCGCGCAGGCCCTCCGGCTTGGCTGTGTGGGAGTAGAGGTCCTGGGTCGCCAGCACCAGAGTGATCTTCGCGGCTCGCCCACGGTCGGCGATGCTCGAGAGGTCGGCCGCGAGCGCCCCGAACTCGTCGATCACCACGAACAGGTGCTCGAGCGTACCCCCATTCATCAGCACCTCGTTGCGACGTGAGACGAGCGTGTTCAGATCGAGGATCAGCGCAGCGTTGATCATTGCGCTTAGCAGCGGGACGCCGTCAGCGTCCAACAGGAAGTGAAGACGCTCACCACGCTGCGTTGCCTCCCACAGGTTGATGGAGTCCGGTCCCCCCTCCCACCAGTGGCCGATCTCTGACTCCGAGACGACCGCGAGGCGGTCGCGTACGCCCGCCAAGCCCTTTTCTTGCTCAGCTGTCAGGTTTCGCAGATAGGACTTGAGCGTCTTGTTGTCGCGGTCCTGTTCGACCAGCTTCAGTAGCTTGCCCGGCTCCAGATAGGTGACGATCGTCGCGAGACTGATTTCGATCCCCTTCTCACGCAGCGTTCGGACCTCCGCCCCTATGTAACGCTGCCCCAATCGCAGGTAGTGGGACTCGCTCCATCGCTCGCCCGCCAGGAGCTTGTCGCTGATTTCCGGGCTTGAGCCACTCCCACCATATGGGTTCCAGGGGGTGGGTCCCTTGTAGGTCCAGCGCAGGGTGCATGGACTACGCAGTAGTGGGTCACCCTTGGCGTCGATGGTCAGAACTCCCCAACCTCTGGCTATCGCCTCGTTCTGCATCCGGCTCAGGAACACAGTCTTCCCGGTGCCGCGCGCTCCCGGCACGAGATACAGCTTGCCGTCTACATTAGGCCATGGAATTCGGACCTCTCTGCCCTGATCGTCACACCCTATGAGCAACCCCTCTGCTTCGGTGCTGCGTGGGCTCCCGAGGGCTTGGCGCAGGCTCCGAGCTAGACGGGCTGCCCCGCTATTGGCGTTGGCTTCTGAAGACACCTTGTTCTCCTTTCAGTTGGACCAGCGACGAGCTGGTCGTTAACGCAGAAAGGCAAGCTCTCCGAGAGCTTGCCTTCTTAGAAGTTCTTGAGACGGCGCGGTTGCTATCTGTTACAAGCGCCGCTCAGCTAACGAGAAATGCGGTATGTCTGCCTGCCGGCTTTGTAGGCCCTCTAGGTGAGCCTGTAGCCGACACCCCAAACGTTCACTACCCAGCGCCCGCCACAGGCGCTGAGCTTGCGGCGCAGACGGCAAGCGTGACTGTCGACCGTCCGGGTAGCGCCGGGACTTTGAAAGCCCCAGACTGAGCGCAACAGCTCGGTCTTTGTGAACACTCTGTCCGGCTCGGAGGCAAGGTGCACGAGCAGCTCGTACTCGCGTCTACACAACTCGATGCGCTGGCCGGAGAGCGTCACCGCATGAGATGCGGTGTCGATCTCTAGCGGCCCAACACAGAGCAGTCTCGGCGTCGACTCGCCATAGGCGCGGCGCAGGATAGCCTGCAGCCTCGCCCTCAGCTCGGTGTAGCGAGCGGGACGGGACATGAAGTCATCCGCGCCGGAGGCAAACGCGCGAGCTAGATCGAGCTCCTCGTCGCGGGCACTGACCATGATCACGGGCGTAGCCGCATCCCAGGGCGAGCTCTCTCCTGAGGAATGACGGATCTCCGCCAGCATGTCCAGCGCCCCGCGCGGTGACTCCAGGTCGCCGAGCACGATCGCCCTCACCGGACGCTGGGCGACTAGCGCACGGGCGTGGCCAGCGCTTTGCGCGAGCATCGCCCTGTAGCCATCCATGCGCAGCTGATCCACAATCACCTGCCCAAGATCGGCGTCGGTGTCGATCACAAGAATCGTCTCAGGCGCGACACCTTGCACGTGATCTTCGGCAAGCGAGAGGCGGCTCATCCGAGCTCTACCTCCCGCGGGCTGATGCCCAGGCCGCGGCGGGCTATCAGCGCGAGGACATCGCTGTGCACCCAGGGGGTTGGATGCGCCTCGCCGCCCTCGGGCGCCAGCCCGAGCCTGCGCGAAAGCCAGCTGGTCTCGCCGCTCACGTTGCCACGCGAGTCGTACTTCACTCGCCCGCATCGCATCGCGATCTCACTCATCGACAGGCCCCTCGCCTCGGCCGTGGCGAGCACCGCCTCGCGTAGCCCGCGGTTGAGCACTATGCGGCTTGCGCACACCCTGTCCATCTCGCCCCGCAGCACCGACACCGAAACCTTCGGGTCACGCTTGTAGCGAGCCAAGACCGATTGGGTGATCGCACGAATCGGCTCGTAGCTCTCGAGCGCCGCGATCACGTCACGCACGCTGATCACACGGGCAGGCCCGACTTGGCCTTCGGGCGGGTATTGCTGCCAACGCATCTCGGGAATCGACATCCGCGTCGGCACCAGCTCGAGGCTGAAGCGACGCGAGTGCCGGTCAACGATCGGCGTGGACTGCGCGCCTGCCTCGAGGTTCGCTGCAACCGAGGTCTCTTCCACATACACGTCCTCATCGGCGACGTAGGGAACGAGGTCCAGATCCTCAGTTGTCACACTCCGGCACCAGCGTCCCCCTGTGTCGGCGAGGTACTGCTCGCAGATCAGTCGCGCGTTCTCCGCAGGCTCATCGCTGGCGAGGTGAGCGATCAGTCGTCTATCGCCGAGTGTCACCGAATCACGGTCGATGACCAGAACGCTGCCGCCCGCCCCTTGGCGTGCCACGATCTCGTGCGGGCGCCCACTCCTGTCGACGTACTGTCCGAGCACCTCCCTGCCATTTGTATTTGTGCTCGTGGAATGCGTGGAAAAGGCGGGTGCGCGCTTCTCGCGACGCGGGGCGACACGTGTCGCGAGTGCAGGCGATGCGGTTACGGTCATGGCTGATCTCCTAAGAGCTGTGTCGACAACTTGACGCGTCTTTTAGGAGCCCCCACCGAGAGGGTCAAACAGCCAACGGACGTCCTGCAAATGACCAGCATGTTTTTCCGAGAGCCCCTTAAGGGGTCTCGGAACTAGCGATCAGCGGCTTTGGCGCACGTGCGAACTGGGCGCGAAATCGCTCATGACGTATCGCCCGGGCGAGCGTGATCGCAACACTTCTGAGGGTGCCCGCAGGTAAGCACGTCCGGCGGACGCACTCACCCGTGGGGCTGACTAACGGCTACCACCATTACGTGTTAACCCATGCAGTTCGGCTCTGTGAAGGCAAACTGCAGCCCCTCAGAGCCCCGTCATCCTCGATAGGCTCGTGTGCCCTGGGGGAGAGCGGGAGCTCGCGAACCGTGACTTCGCAGCCTGCCCCCAGCTTCTCCACGGCCTTGGTCACCGCCTCCAGCACAGTCGCGTCACCTACGTACAGGTAGAGGTGTCCAAACTCCTCGGACTCAAGCCACGCCTTTATGATCGGCGCGACCCTGCTGGCCTGCATGTGGCTTGCGAAGACCACCACCGCGGTAGGAAGTTCATCTGAGCCCAGACGCGGGATCGCGACAAGGTGAGGCCGTCGGTAGTAACCCAATCCTTCGCCGGGCCCGGCGACCTCGATTTGCGCGCCTCCGCTGAACTGCTGATCGACCCGCAGCTCCCACCTGCTCTTGATCTGCATACCTGGCAACTCTCGGGCCAGGTGAGCCGCCACGCGCGAATAACAACACAACTCGGTGGTAGTTAGATAGTGAGATGCCTTGCTGTAGTCGATTTCGAACTCGGGCAAATCAAGCCCAACCTCGCCGCGCCCAGCTTTTGTGGCGAAGAAGATCGGGCCCTCACCCCGCAGGATGTCTGAGTAATACAGCCACCCCGCCCCATGCGCGAGCGCGAGCAGCTCATGCGCAGGGCGCTTGTCGCGCCCTGCCAGCCACACCTCGACGGCGTCGGGCGCTACCACGCCATTCAGCGTCACCCACTCGACCACCTTGAGCGTGCTGAGACGCAACTCCCTCCGCCACCCACTCGTCATCGAGATCCTCCGGAAGAGCGCTTGGCTACCTGCGAGCTCTCCCGGCTCGTAGAACGGGGCGCGCCGCTCCGCCGGAACGACCCAGGGCTGCAAGGGGATCACGCTCATTTTGCTGCTGGTGCCGGCAGGCAGGTTCCCTTCGGCTACTTCCAGCTCGATCCTCCGCTCCAAGCGCCTGTGCGCCCGCTCGATGTCCTGCTTGACCAAGCTGGAGACGTAGTAGTCGAGGGAGTCCACGCTGGGACAGGTGAAGTACGCCCACAGGATCGCATCCAGCGCAGTCTCGGCCTTGTTCGTCAACTCCACCTCGACGGCCCTCACCTCGAGCTCGTCTGAGTCGCGGAACCTTCTCACCAGGAGCAGGTCCGGGCGCTTGTAAAAGCGTACGTCACCCTCGTAATAGGCTGGGCTGGCGAAACGCTTTTCCTCGGTCTTGCCGCGATTGTGGCGGGCGATCCTGCGCTCGCTCCACACTTCCCAGCGACAGCCGTGCTCGCCCCGCGGCGCGTACTCCTCTTCGAGGTCTATAGCCCTCTCGATGCACGCCCGCAGATGGCCCTCCTCGCGAGCCGACAGCCGAACGACGTGCAGCTTGTCCTGCCCAACGAGCGCCAGGCCCTTCTTGGTGGCGAGATACAGCGGCGCCTCGAAGTTGAGCGATCCCGCTATTCGCACCAGATCCGCTTGCAGCATCTCGTTGCATATCTGGGCGAGAGCGATGCGTTTGAGCTTGAATCGCCGCTCCAGGTTGTCGACCGTCGCACCGCCGTGAATGGCGATGAAACTCAGGATCACGTGCATGCGGCCCTTGCGCGTGAGCTCGAAGCTTCTCCTAACCAGCAGGTTTTCGTTTGTGGCCCATTTCAGCTCTTGGTCGACCCTGCTGCGACTTCTGACACAGAACTCGTACAGCCGCTCCTTGGTCATTCTCGCGTCGGGCGCCAGCAGGAGAAGGAGACTCAGCACATCTCTGTTCAGTTGCGCCTCTCTCTCCTGCAGCTTTGCCTTTGCTGTCTTACTCTTCGCGGGCACGTCCCGCCTCCTTTCTCTAATTATTGTGTGACCACGCGAGGAGAACTGATTCCCGTTAGACCGGAATCAGTTCTCCTCTTCTTGAGATAGGAAGCGCTTGTCCTCCTCTCTCAGCGCTTCTACTTCCTCCCAGACATCCTCGAACGCCTTATCTGACACTCGAGGGGCTGAGCGGCCCCAGCGCCCGAACAGGTGCTGTTTGTAACGCGCGGGATCAATGTGCTCCCACCTGAGCCGGCCCCGCTCCGGTTCATAGCGCTCTATGACCGATTGCAGGACCCCCCACAGGCCGGCATAGTGAAGCCGTGCCAGCCAGCAGGTGAAAGCTGTTCCGCTCACCAGGCAGGTGCGGCTATGTGTGTTCACATATGTCACAGACCTGTTGTGTTCAATCAACCAGATCGCGACATTGATGATCAGGCGTACGCTCACACTGTTCCCGCTGGGCGGCCCCACTCGCCGGACCAGCGCGTCCTCGAAGGCCTCCCAAGCCGCGTCACCTATGGGCTTGAGGCCAGGCAGCTGCGGCACATGCTGATCGCACCGCCGCGGCTTCGGTGCCTCCACCTCCTTCTTTGTTTGCTTGTTGGCTGGCCTTGGACGCGACCACGGTGCTAGAGCCGTCGCAGCGCTGTGCTGCGTCTGCTCATCCTTCTTCTTCGCCGCTCGCGCTGCCGTGGGCAGCCGTTTGACCTCGATTCGCCCACCCACGTCGTGAGCCCGGACGAGACCCTTCAACTGCCCGATGAAGGCTTGCGCTGCATAGATCAAGATCAGAGACATCTGCTGATCCTCAGCGCACGCGCTCACCATCTGCTCGAGTTCAGTGATCGTCCCGAGCTCACGGGCAACCATGACCGCGGCCAAGGACCCCTTTGGCGTGCGCGGCCTGGCAACAAGGCCTGGAATCAAGCCCAGCTCGGGGCCCCCGATGGTCAGCATCGACTCGCCCACGAGCCTCAGCTGACGAGCGTTCATCACATCGTGGCGCGGGAAACGCCTCCGCACACGGGCCGCGATCCTCAGACAGTCATTGTCGAATCGTGCCTGCCTGAAGCTCGAGGGCTGCGCCGGCAAGGTGAGGTTAACTCTGTCGACGCCCTCCTTTGTCAGCCAGAACAGGTGAGCTCCGTCACATACATGGTTAGAACGACTGATCAGTCCGCTCTGCTCTGCGATTTCGACGAGAACCTGCACATACGCTTCGTCTAGATTCAGGTACTCCGCGAGTGCGCTCACGCTGGCGCTGCCAGCCTCGCCAATACACTCGAGGATCTGCTGCTGTGTAGCTTCATCATCCGGCCTTAGCTCGGATCTGGGCGTGAGCGCCATCGGCGGCTGCTCCTGCTGAAGACCCACGAGGGCCGTTGCGCGCGGCGTCGGCGGGAGCTTGTAGATCGCGACCCTATCGCTCCCGCTCAGGCGCCGCAGGATCTCCCAGATACGCGGAAGCACCTCCTCGGTGACGTAACAGTTGACGCGGTGGACATCGCGGCGGACCGTCCATCCGCGACATATGATCTCCATTTCCTCGTCATCGAACACGCCGTCGAAGATCTCGATCAGCGTTATCGAAGCATCGACTCCCGGCTTTGGGCAGATGAGCGCTGCGGGATAGTGACGATGTCCCACACGCTCCCCGCGCCGCGGGACGGCAACCTCCGCCAGGTAGCGGCGCCTGCCGCGTTCCCGGGGTCGGCGGCGGCCACGTGCGGCACGGCGCATCTCCCACAAACTCCATACGCTGAAGTTCTCAAAGCGCCGATCCAGCTGGAGGTTGCGGCTCACTGCCGCCGCGACCGAGGCGAGCATCCGGCCCCGGAGGCCACCACGTTCCAACAGCCATCCACCATGGCGTTCGCTGATACCGGCGTTCCAGCCGATGAAGCCGGCATGCCTCATTCCCAGACTAGTCGGGATGTAGAGGTCGTGTTCATCAGCCTCTCCCTCCTCGACTCTGCACAGACCTTCAGCCAAGTACTGGGCAAGGCGGGCGTCGAGCTCGGCCTCTGACATTGGCGGAAAGTCACACAAACCGGTGGCGCCGGCAGCGAGCTCCCGCTCCGTGAGCGGCCCGAACAGAGTCAGCAGATCTGCTCGCGTGGCACAGAAATTGGCGATTTGCTTGAGCACGCGCCACTCTATGCCGATCGATGTCTCGTTTACTTCAGCGGCCCTTGAGCGTGAACCGAACAGGAGATCCAGGATCGGACCCACGTCATCGGTATACGGGTCGTAGTTGATCAGCATCTCGAAAAGCGTGTCGTTATCGCCTGTCTGTTGGTCACCACTGGGTCCGCCCAATCCTTGGGTCGATTGTCTTTCCTGTGACATGGCCACCTCCTTTCATCCTGTTAGAAGGCGGCGGCGACCACGTGGGCCACCGTCGCCTTTTACCTTTTCGCTAGTAGCTACTAACCGTTAGTGGAAAGGCTGGTAAGCCCGTCCACCCTAGTTCTCCCGCGTCGCGTCGGGATCAAGGAGATCCACGAGCCTGCCCTCGGCGACGTAGGAGATCGCCTTGGCGAGAACCTGGCCCTCACCGCTATCGCCCTGGTCGGCCAGCTGTACCTTGACAGCCGACTCCTGCCCCAGGACCCCATATACGGCGTACGCGAGATCGCCATCCGCCAAGACCGCCTGCCGTGATCCAGCATCCGTCTCGAGAACGAACTCGATGCGCTCGCTGGCCATGTCGAGCTTGCCGATCTGCACGACAGATCCGGTGAGCTCGCCTGTGTTCTGCGCTGTACCTGTACTAGATGCCACTGTTATACCTCCATGTCTTTGATCTGGTTGCACGGTCAGCCGCTCACTGACAGTGAGTGGCTGACACTGCAACCGCCAGCCGGCGTGCCTCGGGGATCGAATCCCCGAGGCACATCCGGTACTACTGGCAGAGCCGGCCGACTGCGGCAATCACTTGCGGGCGCCGATCAGGAGCACACGTGCTCCCGCTCGACGCTGCGCCGGCTCGTCCGGTTGGGTCCGCTGTTATGCGGCCGAGCGCCGTGGATTGCGTTGCCGCGCGCCACTACCTGAGCGCGGCTCTGGTCGGGCCGGCGATGCCTGAATCGCGCACCAGCCGGACGGATGTCCTGCTGTCGGGGCAGCCGCTTGCCGTTGCGGGCAACGAGAACGAGCTTCTGCCCTGCCTCGACGGTCTTCAGGCAGCGCTTTACCACCTGCTCCACCGTCTTGCCGTGTGCGATGTAGATCACCCTGGCGATGTGATCCGCCCGGATGTATGCCTTCGCAGCAGAGATCACTTCCGTGTCGGCGTGCGGCGAACATTCGACCTCGACGGCCGTCACTTCACCAGTTGGCGCGATCACTACTGCGTCTGGGCAGCGCCTACGCGACCGTGTGATCGACGCAGTGCCTATCTGCTTTCCGGTGAGCTTCTCGGCCAGACGCAGCATGCGCTCGCCGAGAACGACGCCACTGTAGGCGCGGTAGAACGCCACAGCTATGTCCGCCACTGCGAGTGCGTGCGGCATCACCATCGGGTCACTGACCCGGCAAGAGCAGAAGGTAGTCCTCTGACTTGACCCCATCTGCGCCGGAGAGATCGTGCCGATGCCCGGTATCTCGAAGTCCTCCACTTCGGAGAGACCACGAGGCCTGATCCAGTACACGACTGGGAATCCCTCCACCGGCACCCTTATCAGGTGATCAGTGTCGCAGAGTTCCTGCAACAACTTCGAGAGACCCTCGGTGATGCCGGTGCACGCCTCGATGTGTCGCTCGGTCAGGTAGCCCAGACGGGCGATCACATTCAGAATTGTGACCTTGTCACGAATTCGCAGGCACTCTGCGAAGATCGTCGGGGTCACTCGTCCAAGCCGGACGATGATTGCAACGATCGCGCCCGGACTGAGGCACGTGCGTACCTGTGTGTCCTTATCGCGTTTCATGTTTGGAACTCCTGTTCCTCAGGCGACCAACGGTGTTTTGTCGACAGGTTGGCCGCGGGTTGTGGGGAATCCACTCGGTCCCCATGCTTGAAACGGCGTCATCGGGGATACGCCGTCAGGCGCATCCCCGAGACCCGTCGTGCCTCGGTGCTGCGGGAAAGCCCTTTGGCTTTCCGACCTACTCCCCCGAGCCGGCAGCCGCCTCTTCGGAGAGGCCGGCGTCGTCCTGCTCGGGAACCTGCTCGCTGCCGTTGGCGTCAGAGACAGTCGCGGGCTTTCCGGTCTGTCCCGCCGTGGACCCTTCGACACGCAAAAGGACGATTGTCGAGGCCTCTAGGACCCCGCCCTTCGTCGTCCCGGTCAGCTCGACCCTCTGCCCCTCCACCGCGCGGCGGTGGATCAGCAGTGCGGCGAAGCCGCGGACCTTCACCGTCAGCATCTCTTTGCTTCCGGTGACCTGGATCTCGCACGTCAGAGTGACGTCCTCGACCCCCAGGTTGATGGGCTCGTCGAGGCTCTCGATCTCCTCACGGAGACCTGCGAACCGCTTCTTCGACCGGCGCCCACCGTCAGCCATGACGGCCTCTTCACCTTCGTGCAACTCCCTGGTCGCGCTCAGCGACTCTAGGAAGAGCTGGCTGAAAGGGATCTCCTCCCCCGTCACGCTCAGTGCGGTATCCGGGATCGTGAGGCCCCCCGTTGAAACAAACCTGCCAGCGATTTCTTGGTTACTTGCCATGGTTATACGTCCTGCCTTTCGTTAATGGAATGCTCAGCGGGTATCGCCCGCCGCTTGCTGGCACTCGGATCGCCAGACCCGAGTGGCACTTCAGGCCGCTGACGGCCGGGCTAGATGCCTGACATCAGTGACCGCTCGCGCAGTGAGCTGTGAATACGCACTGCGTCCTAGGGCGGTCTGGTCACTGAGACCACCCCGTCATGGCGACTAGCGTTCGGCTAGCCGCGCCTGAACGACGTCACACTGCGACGCCGTGATGCCTTAGTCGCCCTGGCTGACCAGGGCGTAAAGGAAGGTCTTCAGGCCCTCGTTCCACCACATCACGGCGAGCACAGACAACGCAGCGACGAACGACACCGGCGGACCGTCGACGAAGGCACATAGCGTGCAGTAGCCGACATACAGGCTCGCGGCGATCCTGAACCGCTTGTTTTTGCAGGCAGCACGCAGGCCACGGTCTCCGTGGGTCGCTTTGCCGTTGAGCGTCATGATCACCATCCCGAGCAACGTAACGACCGTCGCCACGAGAGCTCCGAACAGGAACACCCCTGGGCTGTTCACCGATGGGAGCCACGTAACCGCGACCACGGGTACCAAGATACCCCAGGTCCAGGTCGCCCGCGTATGACTCAAGACCAGAAGCGTCACGCACGCGAGTCCGAAACCGACTATGCCGGCGATCGAGTAGTCCCACATCATGGTGAGTAGGGAACCTATGCCGTAGTTGAACAACTTCTTCCTCCTGATGAAGGGCCGCTATCTTCACGGCCGTGGTTAATAGGCCCTCGCGCCCAACAGCAACTTGTCACTAGTTTGTGACTTGTTGTTACTGTTAGGTTGCCTCCGCTAAGCGCGGTGGCATCGAGGGAGACCCACGCCGAGATATGCTCAGCGTGGGTAGCTAGCGTGACCAACTGCCGCAGCCATCGGCTTTTTCGTGACAGTTAGGTCACTTCTGTCGTAGCTAGGAGACCACCTCAATGGCCACCGCTACCGCAGTTGTCACGACGCCATCGCCGTCGGGACGGCTGGTGACACGGAACAGCACCTTCAGCGTGTCTCCGTCGTCGGTCTCCTCCGCCTCGTCGACGAGCTTGCTGTACACCTTCAGGAAGCGGTCCTCGCCTTCGACGACTAGCGTTAGATCACACATCCCCCCGCGTTTGTTAGCGAAGGGCGTGTACACGCAGGAGTTCCGTTCGCCTTCGATCGTGCCGGCATTCACCAGCTCCATCTTCTCCCCGGCTGGGACCTTCTCCAGGGAGTCGATCTCGAGCGAGGTGTGTGAACTGTCGCCTGCGCCCATGTGATAGCCCGCCAGAATGCGGTCATTCGGCTTAAGCCCCTTGAGGAGGCTCGAGTTGGTGGAGGTGAGCGGAACCGTGACGGTTCGCCCACGCCCAGGGCTGCTCTGCCTGAGCATCACGACATTTACCGGTCTTCCGCGCACGTCGTCGGGCTCAAGCCCAACGCTCAGAACCGTGCCGCTGATGAGCGCCTGAGGCGCTTGTGTAGTAGTCATGTAGTTACTTCCTTCCTCCAGCTGAGCTGGTGTTGGTTGCGCTTTTCGAGAGAGGGTTCGCGCGCACGCTCGCCGACGCTCTGCGTCAGATGAGTCGATGGACTCAGCCGACTACCCGGGGACCCTCAGGTCGCCCGGTACTCGGCTGACTGAGCGACCCCCGTCGGCCGAATCGCGAGCTTGCGCTCACGATCCGGGCCAACAAAAACCCCGCAACATGGCGGGGCCGTGGGGTCAGAGTCCAGGCCTACTACGACCCGGGTGCTTGTAGCCGACTAGGCCTTGCTGCGAGCGCGGGTGCGCGTGGTGCGCCCCGTGGAGCCCTTGCGGCCCTTCGCAGTTGAGCCTCCCTTGCCAGCCGTGCGTCCCGTCGAGCGGGTGCCGCTTCTGCCCCCGCGCTGAGCCGTCTTTGAGGTGCTCGCCTCCTCGCGAGGGCCACTGAGGAACTCGACGCTGTCCGCGACGATGCACGTCCCATAGCGCTTGGTGCCGTCGCCGGCCTCCCATTCTTTGGACTGAAGACGACCGTCGATCGCGATCGCGCGGCCCTTGGTGAGGTATTCGACCACCTTCTCGGCCCGCTCTCCCCAGAACTCGACGTCGAAGAAGTTGGCTTCGCCTCTGAGTCCGTTGTTTGCGATCCGGAAGGTCACCAGGCGCGCCCCAGACGGGAAGCTCCGGAGCTCCGCATCGGCGGTGAGGTTTGCGGTCATCACGACACGGTTGATGTTTACGTGTGCCATAGTTACTTCTCCTGTTCTCCAGCTAATCGCTGGGTTTGGTTACGCAGGTGGGTGGGCAGCTTGTAAGGCGGCTGCCCACCCGGTAGTCCTCGGCCACTCGGCCAAGCGACTACCCGGCGACCATGTCGGTCGCCCGGTACTCGATTGGCGTAGCCGCCTGTCGCTCGCCCCCGTCTGGTTAGCCCAAAGCGCGCTAACCGCAACAAAAAACCTCGCCTTGCGGCGAGGCACGGGGACGAGCGAGGACCGTGTGGGACTAAAGTCAGTCCAGCGGCACGCCGCGCATCCGGATGCTCATCGGCATAAACTTCTTGCCGCGAATCGGATAGGTGACGAGAGTGGCGACTATCTTCATGTCATCAGCCTCTGAGAGCCTGAGCAGTTCCTCGGCCCTGTCGCCGAGTCCCGTCACCTTCGGCGTATCGATGTGGGCATCATCACCCACGCAGCACACCTCCACGATGACCCTGGGGTCCCCGCCGGCACGCGTTCGCCTTCTCACAGACCCAAGCGGCTTTCCCGACAGCAACACCGTGTTGCTGTCGGTATCAGCGCCCTTCTGCGTGCTAGACGCGCCGTCGGTCAGGACTGCGTCGACGTCCAGACTCCAAGTCGCGCGCTCTTTGCCGTTGACGCCCTTCGTCCTGTATGTGTGCACGTGGCCACCCAGGCATACCGCATGTGCTTGCGGCATGCGGGCGAGCCGCTCGGCTATCTCTCCGAACACCCGGAAGGTCGGAAAGCTATCTCTTGACCCTCCATAGTCGCAGCGGAGTTTCACCCTGCGGAAGATCTCGTCGTCCCGCTCCTGTATCTCTGAGAGAGTGGTGATCCGTCCTCCAATCACGAAGTGGTTGGTTGGATAACCACAGATAACTCGTGACACTCTGCGCTCCTTTCTAGGCACGAGGCCTTTGCTTGTATGAGTTAGGGTTACTTCTCTGGTCTGACTCAAGGTCTTCACGCCCACCCAGAAGGGCTAGTCGCCGGCGCGATTCCAGTCGATGCCGTATGCGCGCCTGGCCTGGGCGTACTCGCCGTCGCTGACCAGACCGTGCTCTCGGCCGAGCCCATACACGACTGACGGCGAGCTGTTCACCGCCCGCATGTAGGCGGTGACGTCGATAGGTCGCAGCGCCTCCTCGATTTGACAGCGTCGGTCAAGGTGCTTCTTCATTTATTCACCCTCCTTTCCGTGCCCCTTGACGGGCACAATCGCTCTGTTACTTGGCGTCGACATCCGGGCTCGGCGACCACGCTCGCGCCGGCTAGCGTCCACGCGGGCGCCCGTGCTTGTGCTTGGACCCCGTAGAGCGCCTGCGCCGACGCTTGCGCGGGCTGTCCTTCCCTCTGTGGTTGACTCGGCGGGCTCTTCTGACCGCTCGGCGTCGAGCCTTGGCTCGCGGATCTGCCTTCCCGCTGCCGAGCGAACCGTCGAGCGCAACCCCAGGCGCTTTTGATCCGAACGCCGCCACCAGCACACCGGGCCGCTCGCTTGTCCTGACTACGGCGTCGTCGGTGGTCAGGCGCACACGGAGGGCACAGACGGCAAGAACGACAAGCAGTACTGCCATGATCGAAATGACGATCATCTGACTTCCTTTCTTATGGCGACCGGATTCGCGTCCGAGCGCATGTGGTTAGGCGACGTCTAAGCAGCGACCACCTCGCCGTGCCTAGGTGAAATACGCGGCGCTCGCTGACCCAGACCGCTTGGCCCTACTGTCGTAGGACCGTCGCTGTTCCTGGATCGATGAGCGGCACGAACAGGATGAGCGTGAACTCGTTAATACGACATCAGATTCATCGCTCGAAGCTCGATGAGTTTCCTTCAATTACCTCCATCGCCGTCTCTCCTCCGAGGTACAGCGCGAGCACCAGGTAGGCAACGTGGTCGGCGACAAGCGGCAGGATCTGTGGTTTGCGACATTCCACAAACGTGCTGAGGAGGTGCCAGATGGCGCCCTTGATCAATTCGCTGGCCAGCACCGGATCTGGCCTACCGGGCGCGCCAACGATCATCAGCGCCACGAACTCGTGGAAGAGGCGAGCGCTGAGATCGACGAGCTCAGACTCGGGCTCGAACATGAGGCATGTGAAGGCTCGAGCATGCAGTGGGTTATCCGCGAGGTGACCCATCAGCCCGCGTACCATCAGGATCACCGAGGTGGCCCAGTCGCTTCCCTCGATTCGAGGACGAGCTGCGATCGTGAGCAAATCTCGCCTGACCGAGTCATACGCGGCGAGCAGGCAATCGTGGCCGTCTTTGAATATCTCAAAGTAGCGTTTGATTGAGAGCCCAGCCAAATCCGCGACGCGCGCCGGAGCGATCGCTTCGGCGTACTCGCAGCGGTTCAGCAGCTCCAGCATTGCCAACTGCAGACGTTGCTGATCGGTTTGCTCCGCCGCGGTCACCGCGACTTGCATGGCTTCCTGTTTTTGACGGGTAATCGCCATAACGGACAGACGCTGCGCAACAGGACGCTCGAGCAGCATCACCCAACGGCACAGACCCTCGATCAGAGAGTCCTCGCGCCATGTGGACCCGTCGCGCACGAGCACGAGCATGCTTCTGGCAAGACCGCCAACCACCGCTCGCACCAGAGGCGATGGGCGTGCGGCAGTCTCGCCGGGCGCCGCGAACTCGCGCGCGATCACCCGCTCGAGCACCCTCAGCATGTTGTCCAGTTGCGCGCGACCGCCTGGGCCGATGTTGGGTGCGTCGAACAGCAACAGCTGCATGCTGTCGGCATCAACTTCAGTCTCGGCTACCAGGAACGCGATGACCTCGCGCATGCGGATATCAGTGGTTACATCTCGCCGGTCGGCGGCATTGACGACTCCCTCTGCCAGACGGTCGCAGATCATCTGGCAGGCCTGCGCGAAACAGTCTTCCTTGCTTGTGAACAGCTCGTAGAACGACCGTCGCGAGACTCCGGCAAGGGCGATGACCTGCTTGACGCTAGTCGCGTAGTACCCGTTTCGCGCCACCGCCGCGATCATCCCTTCGACCGTTCGAAGCCATTGGTTGTGGTGTACTTCTTCGCGACTCATTTTGTGAGGCCCATGCGGGAGTCGCTCAAACATGACCTCTGGTTGCTCCTCTTGACTGTCCTCTCCTCTTCCCGTTGAGTTGTGTACCGGGCGCATATCTACACCTCCTTGTGCGTATTGGATGCCGCTTGGGGCGCAACAGTGATGTGCGTGTGTAGGCACGTTCACGCGCTGTCGTGGACGCCTACACACGCAGCGACCTGGGTGGTCTCTTTCAGAGACCACCCAGGTCGCTTGCGATAAGGCGAGCGCCGCTACAGCTGTCGCTCGCCCTAGCCGACTCTGCAATAGCGGGTCAGCTTGGATGCGGTCGTGCTTCGGGCTGGGGCCGGGCACCTAGGTGCGTTGGCGACCAGCGGAAGTAGTCCTTCACAGACGGCTAGAGGCCTGCGCCTGTAGCCGCTGTGCGAGCAGGACCTCGAGATCCTGCTCGGCGAGGACAGCTAGGAGTCCTTGGAGGATCGGCACCGCATTGTGTCTCTTGATCGCCGGCATGTGGATCATCTGCCTGATCTCAGTGCTGAGGTTCCTTCGGTCAGCGCGACTCAGGACGAGCATCAGCGGGTCCGCGATACCCAGCCCACCCGGCAAGGGATCGGGCTCGACCACAGCCGACACCAAGGTCTGAAGAGGCGCGGCCGCGCCGCAACTTCTGATCAGATCCATCGTCCTACGGATCAGCCATTGGACGACGACGGTCTCTTGGTCGCTTGCTGCCCTTCCGAGTAGATCACCCGCCTCGGCGAGCTGCGAGGTAGCCGCACAGACGGCGGCCATGGACTCTCTGTTCGGCGAGCGGTCGCGCTGCAAGAGTTCGACGAGCACGAGTTCGAGGGCGGCAAGAATGATTTCCCCTTCTTGCGGCTCGACGACCGCCCACACCAGTGAGTCGTCCTCATCGAGGAACGGCGCCTGTCCCCCCTCTTGAGCACCGTCCCTTGGGTCGGTGTCTTTGGGTTCGTATCCAAAGCCGTCGAGGACCTCATCCTCTGGGTCCACGTCTTCGCCTTCATCTGAATGGTCCTGTGTGGGCTCGAGAATCCAGCCGGCGAAGGCATCGCTGATGATCTCCGCCGCCCGTGCGATAAGTCTTGCTCTGTCGGCCGTCCCAGGATCCTGCCCGTCGGTCGTGGCGAATTCCGTGAACAGCCTCATGAGGGTCGCGAGCAGACTACGCGTCAACCTGAGAACGCAGTCCTCCACGATCCGCCGAGATCCCTCGGTTGAGTCACTACCAGTTGGTCCGTCACCTACAGCATTCATCTAGTACTCCCTCCATGATTGCTCTTCCGTTCTTCTTTTCCACTGCCCGCATGACAGGGCCAGTTGAGACTTAGAGGCCGATCGCGACGACAGGCGTCGAGTGCTTTCTGAGGGCCTTGCTCGAGCACTCTCTGACAAGAGAGAGCTGTGACTGGATTGATGCTGTGAGGAACTGCGCGAGGCGAAGAGGAAAAAGAAGCCTGTAAATTAGCGCGGCCTTGCCATCCGGCAAACCCGCGTTTTTGCTAACGCCCGTGTTGCAGCCGTCACCGGGCACGGACGACGTGCGCAGTCTGGCTCTGCAGAGCCAGACTATGCACGCACGACCATGCAGTTACGGCTATCCGGCGATGCCGGGTAACTGCGAGATTCAACCCCCACAAACGGGGGGTAACTGCGGACGCGCGACACGTGACGGCGCTTTTTCTTGCTCAAATACAGGAGCGTCTACGCGCCAGGGCCGCACGACCTAGGGACCAATTGCCGCTGTGAAAGTCTGGGCGGCTAGACCGCGGTCTGCTCAGCCTACGAAGCGCCTTGCAGTGCGCCCACGTGCAGGCCCTCTGGGTTTTCCACGCACCTGCGTTCGGCAATCGTCAGAGATCTGACGTAGCTGGTCAGCTCCCGGCCCTTCTCCGTGTGGGAGCCGTCCTCGATGATCCTCCCGGCGAGCGCCAGCAGCGAAACGGGCGACATGCTGGCGATCGCGTTAGCGATGGTGCATTCTTCGCCAGTGAGACGCAGGGCACACAGGACCCGCCGGAGATGACGACCGAACAGCTCGCGCTCCCACTCCCCGTCGAGGCGGAACTGCGCAAGAAGGCCCCTGAGGAGATCCACGTCATCTCGGTCGGGTAGATCCGAGAGCTCCTTGGCCGTGGAGAGCAGTTCCCTCTCACGCTCGCCAAGGTGTTGCAGGTACCGTTCTAGGTGGACCCCGAACGCCCGCTTCTGAGCGCCGAGGTCCTCCTCCGTGCGCAACTTCTCGACGAGTTCGCTGAGGGCATCGGGCGTCATGTGGACGATGATGCTTTTGATGGTGGCTCCTCGACCGACCAGTCGCATGGCGCGCACCACGTGCCGGACGCAGGGCTCGAACAACTCCCTGATCCAGTCCCGGGTCATATCGAAATGACCGAGGACCGCCGCGATCAGCTCCTCTTCTCCTTTTGTGGCCCGGATGGGCTTCCCACGCGCACCTTTGCTTGTGGTTGTCATTTCTGGGTTCTCCTTTCTCTTTCAAACCAGGTTTGGCTAAACCGTCGTGTGACGGACGACGCGCAGCGAGGAGCGACCCCCCGCGCCTCCTTCTGGCAAAGGCAGGCCTCACTCTGGTGAGAGGCGAGTGCGCGCAGACTCCGGCGCTAGATTCCCCCGCTAGGCCAATCGCGCTGGATCAGCTCGGCGGTTGCCGTGGCGGCTTGGGCCAACTGGCACGCGACGTCTGGGTGACTACTGGTCCTTGTCCGCACCCAACGTGGAGGTAGACCCCGCACGCTGGGTTCCGGACAAGGGGATCTACCACCTGCCGTGTAGGAGCGCCTGGCGTGTTCGGCGAGCCCTATCCCGGTCTCTCTGCGCGCCAACAGCGTCACACCGCAGCCTTACGGCCGCTTCGCGTGAGGCCTGCGCATCATCGAGTTCCTTCTTGCACTTGCCGCACACCTGTGTCTTGGTGCGAGACACCTCCGTTTCGGAGGTGTAGGCCCAAACTAGCCGTGCGCACGTCCTTCCGCATCGCGGGCACGTATGGCGGCGTTGTTGCTTTGTGTGTCTTTTGCTTTGTTGTTGAGGTGAGCTTCCACGCTGCATTGCGTAGGTTCCTTTCCAGCTTGCGCTGTTAGTGATTGATCGGTGAACGACGAGAGGCCCGTCCTCGCCGTGACGAGTGACGGGCCTCTCAAGGCGCGATCAAAGTCATGTCTTGATCGCGGATGATGGGAGCACTGAAACGTGCCCCTGGCTGCTCGGACCTGGTTCTTAGGAGGTCGAGCGGGCAGCCGCAGTGATTAGAGGAAGCCTGGCTTAGGCAACCCGCGGATCACGCTCCTAACGACACCCAGCGCTAGAGCCGGGCTTTCTCAACCATCGCCCCGCGCCACGCCGAGCAGCAGCCTCGAGAGCAAGCAGACTGGACACTCCCCCTCGGCGATTGCTTGGTCGAACAGATATGCCGCGGGCCCTGAGGCCAAGGCATAGATCATGTTGGTCATGGCGTCGACGACCCAATCATCTGACTCGATCGAACGACGCAGCCGTTCCGTCCGAGCGCCGATGGCTGCGAGCTTGAGCTCGCCGCCGTCCGTCACCAGTTCCTCGATCGCCTTCTGTATGTAGCCAAAGGCAATCTGCCGCTGCTCGTCGGCGACTTCGATGCACGCGCTCACGCTAGCCGGCATGTCTTGCTTCCCGGTCATCTTCATCGGAAGCAGCCTGATCGGAAACAGGCGCTCAAGCACCTTGGCACAGCCGAAGAGAAAGAAGCCGAACTCGATGACGCTGCATGCAGCGAGCGCAAGGCACGCGAGGCAGAGGACCACGCGGAATCCGCCACCCGGTAGATACAGCAGTGAGAGGGTGTGAAGGAACATCCCGAACATCAGAAGTGATGAGCTCGCACCCATAACGGCGACCAAGGCAAAGCCTGAGGCGGCGGGTGGCGCGAGCCGGTGCAGCCGCGCAGAGTTCACGCAGCTGAGGATGTATTGCGTCAGACGGGTTCTCCACTCATTGAGAGCGTTCATGTTTGCCTCCTTCCAGCGTCATGCTGGATTTGTGATTAACGACGAGAGGCCCGTCTACGCACTGTGCGTAGACGGGCCTCGGCACTTCAAGCGCCAGCCCAGTGAGCTAGCACCACTTCATTTGCGACATCTCCAGGAAGACGGTGTGTTACCTGGAGCTACACCCGCTGTTGGCAGTTAGGGGCCCTCACTGGACGCCGATCATCGACGGACGCGGCCGTTGGCCATGGCCGAACGCGGCCCTCGGCCATCGCTGCAAATAGATCGGGCGTGAACACCTCATGCCCCACGCCGTGAGCGAGGAAGATCCCGGCTGGCTCATCCAACAACCGAGCTAGATAGGCGATTGCAACTTTGACTATCGGTCTTTCGCCGGGATCCAGTTCACGCGATAGCTCGGTCAGCTCCTCTAGCAAAGCCGTAGGGTTGAAGTGCTCGCTTGGGGTCTTCATGCGCGCAATCGATTCCCCAAGGACTTCCAGCACCAGAACTACGTGGCGATCGAATATTTCAGCGTGCCACTGTGCCCGCGAATCGATTCTCACCCTCGGCCACTTCGCGTCGTACAGGACTGCTCCTAGCTCTGAGACCTCGACCGATATCCCGCGGGCCGCACGCTTAGCGGTGACAAACATCACCAAACAGACGGCGACAAAGAGTCCAACGTGAAGTCCAAAGAAGAGCCGGGTTGAGCCGGGCAAGCCCGTCTGAGCAGTCCCGATCAAGAGTGATGTCACAAAGACGCCTATCGCGAGACATCCTGCGATGTAGATCGCCCGCGCGATAATGCGTCCGGTACTTACTGTCGCATGGCGGAGCAGGTATTTCTGTTCGGACACAGACCCCACCCAGGTACAGAGATCTTTCAGACAGTTCATCTCCATTTGGCCTTTCGTTGTGCTGTTACAGCGATTGCTCGCATCTCTCTTCTCCTTCCATAGAGGCACTGACACGTCCTAGACAGAGTCAGGTGTCGTAATGAACTGGCGCTAGCTGATCGGCTGGCGCTTGAAGCGCTGGGGCCCGTCTATGCCGCTCAGGCGTAGACGGGTCTCTCTTGGCGACCGCAGACAGTCCTCCCTAAACAAGATCCAAGCCAACGCTTGAGCGACTCGGCCATATTCCCCGCCCGCGAGCGCTTGCTCAGCAGCTCCCGCCGGCTGGCTGGCAAGTAGCAACCCCACTGGGTTGAGCTTCGCGCTGCCAGCGGCACAGCCAACCTGGGGATGGTCGAGAGTGTCTGCTTCATCCAGTCGGTTGAACGCCGCCCTCACCGACTTGAACTGCTCGGCGCTTAGGGCACGCAGCAGACGAGCTGCACGCTGGCGAGCCAGCAGTTGCTTGACGCTGATGCGGCGCCCGCAGTTCTCCTCCACTGTGGGGGCGACTAGAGCACCGCAATGCTCGTCGCGGAATTCCCACAGAGCCACCATGATCGCCCTCAGCTTCGTCGACGAGGACGACTCGACATAGTCGGGCGCGATCTCACCAAGCTGATGAGCGATGCTCCGTTCGCAGAGTCTTTGCAAGGGTGGCTTGCAGCGCCAGTAGTCACTCCACGTCGACGGGCCCGAGCTGCGGCATTCCAGATACGGCGCGAGATCGCGGAGCGTGATCTGCTCGCCCAGGCGCTTGATCTGCGACACCGAAAAGTCAAGCAGACGTTCGATCGGCGACACGTTTTCGGCAGGACGGATCGCGTGCTCGACGAGCTCGCCGAGCAGGCAGGAGATTCGCCATTCGGTGTCCTCCAGAAGCGACAAGGTCTTGCTGGCGTTCCCGTCCGTTCGATGTCGCTCGCTAACGGCTCGCTCAGCACAAAGCTCGCGCAGCTCGAAGGCCGCATGGAGGGTTTGGTCCAGGTTGTCCTGGGCAAGCAGCATCTGGCCGAACGCATCGAACCGACCACGCGCGTCTGTATAGCCTTCCTCAGCGCAACCTTGGTCGATGTGCCAGGCAAGCCAGGCTTTGATAGTTCGCACCGACAGGTCTCGCGTCTGCGATCTCGCGTAAGCGGTCATCACACCTCTCCTTCGTTGATCGTTTTGAGTGCTTCCTTTGCTCCCCCGCGCGATCGAAGTCGTGATCGAGTTGCAGTCACCCTGTCGAGTGCTGAAGAGGACCGGAAGAAAAATGATGAGACCAACTCGATGCAGAGAGATCTGCGTGTTTGGAGAAGGTCTTGCTCACACTCGCTTTGAGGGGGAGAGCCAAATATGTGGGGAAAAGCGCGAGGCGAAAGGAAAAAAGAAGGATTTGAACTTAGCTCGCGCGTGTAGAGCCCGCAAGTCCGCCATCCCGCGGGTGTGTAAACCACCGCTGGCAATGCCCTCTCTTACTCGTGACGTTTGGCTTTGCAAAGCCAGAATGCAGCAATATCTGCTTGCAGTTGGGGCGCTCGGGCACGAAGGGGCAACTGCGCTTTTGGGTGCCTTCAGGCGGGGGTGACTGCGCCTGTGGGGAGGGTGACTGCGTTCGTGTACGGGTAAACGCACGAGCAGAAACGCGCCAACGCTCCTGCCACACCCTCCGCGCAGCAACGCTCGCCAACGACCTCCTGGTGGTGGCTAGCAGACGCCTGCGGCTATCTGTGCCTGCGCGTCCTGCGTCTCCTCAAAAGCACGAAGCGCCTCCACTGGCCCCACGCAGGACGCGAGCACGAGGTAAGCGAGATGCTCGGAGAACGCGGGAAGCAGATGCGTCCGCCGGTTGACCACGAGCACGTTAACGATCCGCCAGAGGGCACCGGCGACCAGGTGCGTCGCGTGCTCGCCACCTACACGGGCGGGCGCGCCGTCGAGCAAGCTCGACGCCAGCAGGTATGCCTCACGCAAACCCCGCTCGCTCGCGAGTGATTCAGATACGTCCAGCTCGAGGCCGAGCACGAGAGCCAACGCTGGGCGCTCGGCCAGTCGCGAGGTGAGCCCATCCAGGGATCGACGAACCGAGACGACCCATTCGGCAGAGGAGGACGAGTAGTCCTCGAGTGTCTGCTGGAGTGCGTGGGAGAGCATGTCAGTCGCGGCCTGGTAGCACTCCTCGCCGTCGGCGAACGACTCGAGGAAGTCGTCGACCGACACCCCCGACGCTTGCGCTATTGCGCCCGGAGTGCGTTCTGCCTCCGGCTGACTCACGCCGGCATAGAGGGCACCGAAAAGCATCCGGGTGCGGTCATCTTCCGCCCGATCGATCTCCCGGCGCAGATGCTCGGCCATCGACTGTCCCGCTCCCGTCACGGCAATCCGTCGAGTGAGGGAGAGCGCCCGCAGCCGCTCGGCGGCAAAGCCGTCGGCTAGGGCGATCCATCCCAGCAGCTCATCGACGGAGACCTCCTCGAGCGTCCTCTCGGACAGCAGTCGTGAGATCGTGCAGTAGAGCCCGCCGACCACGCCTCTTGTGAGCGCGACCGTGGAGTGGCTCTGCGGAGCGTCCGGGTAGAGCCGCTCGTGCAGGCTTCGCTCGCAGCGCGCGATGAGCTTCTGGATCGAGCTCATACCCTCCCCGCCAGCACTCGGCGTTTCGCACAAGGTGATGCGTGCAGCTTTCTCGTTTGAGCGGGCGAACCGCAGAACACCATCGAGTACAGCTCGCAGCAGATCCTCCGCCTCCCGAGTGCTCGCGGCACTGTTGCGGACCTCTGCTATGCAGCGAGCCACCGTCGCATCGAACACCGCTAGCAGACAGTCCTGCCTGCCAGCGAACTGCTCGTAGAAAGATCGCCTCGAGACGCCGGCGAAGGCGATCACTTTCGCGACTGTGGTGTTGCGGTAGCCGTAGGTGTCGACAGCGTGGAGCAGGCCGCCGAAGATCCTCTTGCGCTGATTGTGGAGAACCTCCTCACGACCTAGCCGATGCGGCCCCCTAGGCAGCCGAGGGTAGATAGGCGTGATCGGCACATAGTCCGCACGCTCCGACAAAGACATATGAACCCCTCCGTGATCCCCATTCCTCTCCAGTGCCCCGAGCGTGTGGCCTCGCTGACACAGCGCTATGGGTGTCGCGCCAATCATGACCTTATCAGGAGCTGCCAACGCGTCGTCAAGCCTTGTGCAGCGCTTTGGCATCAACAAGCGCAAGGCGAGCGGGACCGCCAGCTTGGCCGGCGTCTGCGCTGCACTCAGAGCCAGGGAGCAGTTCGTCGGCAGCGACGTAACGAACTTGACGCGCTTATTGTCATTGGCGTGAGAGGAGGAGCCTTCAGTGCCCGCTCGATCGACGCAGGCCGACTGTAAAGTCAACCGGCATGACCAATCGCGAAAAGCTTCATAACCTGGTTGATGAGCTATCGGAGCCCGATGTCGACGAGGCACTGCAGTACATCACGTGGCAACAAGAGAACGGCTTTGCAAATCTGCTACACGAAGTACCTCCGGAGCCGTTCTCCACTGCGACCGCTGCGGAGCTTTCCGAGGGGTTCGCCCAAGCGGAGGAGAGCACTGCTAGCGTCATCTTCCTCAACGACGCAAAACGCACCTAGAGGCGCGGGCCGAGCTCAGGTGGCTGCCCGCCACAGGCTGAGCCTTACGCACGCAATCGAGCCGCCTCGGACACACCAAGCATCCGCTTGCTGCTCGCCAACTCAGGCGAGCTCTGAGCGTCCTCGCAGGACGTCAACCGGCACCTTCGCGAACGTGATCGTCGGAAGGTCAGCCTGTCCTTGCGAGATGGAAGCCAGGAAGTTTTCCCTCAGGAAAATCCCTCCCTGCAGCGCGTCACAGTCCACGCACCCGTTTGACCAGATGCTCTGACCGGTGGTGTTCGCGAACCTCGGTCGCAGCGGGCCCGCGCCCACGTCGGCCAACTCCTCGTGCGTCAGCTGGCTGGCCAAAACCTGGAGCACCGCCTTGTGGGCGAAGGCAACCTGGTCACCGCCTTGACAGGCGATTACCGCCAGTGTCGCGGTGTGGCACTTCCAGCACTGGATCGGCAGCCCAAGAACCTTTACGACCGGATCAGCATAGTGTGGCCAGATGGGCCGCCAGTGCACAAACGGCGTCGGGTCAGACCCGGCTGCGACATACCAGCAACCCGTGTCCGAGTCCCACTTTGCGCCCAGTGACTTGACCAAATCCTTCTCGGCGAACGGAACGTTTAGGTATACACGTTCAAGCTTGGGCTTTGTCCCCATCCGCTCGAGCGAAGCATCAATACACATCGACAGATCAAAGCAACTGGCGGCGAGAGAACCCGAGGATCTCACGGCGGGCGAGCGGAATAGCCTCACGCCGCGCGAGCAGTTCCTCCGGCGAGGACTGCAAGGCTCATCACAGCGAGCCTCGGCAGTCGGAGTGCGTGGCGCGGCACCTCGACTTCGGTCGCCTGGCGCCTGACTCACTCAGGAGGTCTAGCTGTGCGCCGTCAAGATCGTTACGAGCACGAGCGCGAACCCGAGCAGAACGGCCCACCCGGCGATCCTGTCTGGCCGCCCACCGATCCGCTCGGCGACGCTTCGTGGAGGTCTGCGACGTGAAGACGCCGGCACAGGGCGCGCCTCGCTTGCGTCCGCGACGAGATGCATCCTGGTTGCCGCCCTAGCAGGGTGCCCGGTGATGCTGACGGTGCGCCGACCCGAGAACTCCCTGCGTTGTGCGCGCAACTTCTCTGACGCGCGGCGGCTCTCGATGCGCTCCCTCACATCTTCGACGTCGGCCCACCAAGCCTGCGCATTGGATCGTGACATTGGCAATCTCTTTCGTGTCGGCTTACGGGGTTAGCTGACGGGCTCGCGCTGAAAGAGTCGCGCTACGCAACGAAGCGATTCGCCCCACCTCTGGGTCCCCCGCTCCTCACCCACAGGCAAGGATTCAGCGGTTTCGGGTGATCCTAACAAGGATGACGGTCGTGATTGCCGCCGGACGCACAAGACCGCGCATTCACCGGATGTTGGTTTGGTGTGCCGAAAGAGTGGCAAGACTCTCAAGTGCGTTACGCGCGCGCGAGAGAACTCTCCCAAGTGAGCCGTAGGCTGCTCGCAGAGAGCCAACTCACAACCAATCGCGTGTCGAAAGCGATGCCATTCAGCACTAACCATCGAGTAGCGCCTGATCACAACCGGAGGTTGAACGTGTACTACCTATGTTCTGGCGTGGCCGGCGAGGCACGCTGCACAAACGGCAATGACGCAGACGGCCCGTGCTGTGTCGAGATGTTTAACGCGCGCGCGAGCATGCTCGCGACGCTGATGTCGATCTTCAAGGACTGGGGTGGGCCACGCCGGCTGCTGCGCCGCCGAGCTCCGCTTGCTCCGATCGAGCTCATATTCGCCCCGCCAAGACCCGTCAGCCGGCTTAGAGCCGCAGGAGGAGCATGTCGATGAGGACAACGATCTACACCGATAGAAAGACGTTGCGCCAGTCACCCAAGGTCTCGTCCGGCAGGCCCCGGCATGTGACAGACCAGTACCGTGCCCACATCCAGACGGCCAAGCGGGCCTTGCAGCCGATGCCCCCGCGGGCCTGTTGCTCGCCGCCGTCCAAGAGCACTTCAACAGGCGGCATCTCCGCGAGGTTGATCTTCTCGCCGCCGGTCTTGCGCCATCAGACCGGTTGAGGCAAGCGCCCAATAATCTGAGGACCCCGCTTCACCTCGAGCTGGTGCGATGGTGGCCGGGGGAGCCTGACGCCATCAAAGTGTCCCAAGGCGTTTTTAGCTTTGTGGGTGTGTTCCTCGCTCGTCAAGATAGCCAGGCCGAATCGACCACCTCCCGGCCTGCGATGAGCGAGTCCCTCGATCGGCGTGAAACACTCGCTCCCTGGACACCGTTGGCTGGGAGCGGCCACCCGATCGAGACGCTCGACCGCCTCCCAGGCCTCGCCCGAGCCATCGAGGTCTGGGAGTGCGACATGTCCAGGGCGGATGAAGAGTCAGAGCAGAACACGGTCGCTGTCTTTCACATCCCGTCCTCTAGCTCACTTGACAGTCTCGATCTCGAGGACGATCCCTGGCATGGCCCAGACCCGATCGAGGAGTGGGCTCGGGAGCGGCTCGACGACCTATACGACTCTCATTTGAACACCGGCTGGTAGCGAACTGCGTAGATATGTCCGGGATCGCGGTAGCGAGCCAGCAGCCTCTGGAAGTGCAGTTGTGCTGAAGCCCGGCTGTGTAGATAGGTGACCAGCAGAACGGGCTTTCCACTTCTTGCGAGGCCGACGATATCCACCCCGATTTCGTGGTCACGGTAGGGCAGGTGCTGCTCGAGCGGCCGGCTTCTTAGGAACCTTTCGTGCTCGAGGCGCAAGGCGGAATCGAGCCTCTCCGGATCCAAGTTGAGCTCGGGCTTCTTCGGCGCAACCGGCAACGTGCGTCTAGCGGCCCTACCCGTATCGATGATGAGTTGTCTTGGCTTTCTATCGGCGACAAGGGACTGCGGCGCCTGTGGTTTGAAGATGAAAGCGAGTAGCACTAGGACAGATACCGTCAGGCCCAGCGCCGCCACAAAGATGGTCTTGCTTGCCTCTCTGCTCATGTCGGCGAGGCATAACCGTAGATCGGGGCGGGCTCTTCACAGCCGCCTTGCGCGTTGGACGGGGCGCACGGACCGGTACGCATTACCTTGCCCGCGAAATCGCCGTTGATGATGGTAATCGTTCCATCTGGATCGACCCGGGCGACGATCCCGACATGTAGCGAGGTTTCGGTGCTCTGCGGCCCGGTTCCGAAAAGGACCGCCCAGCCTGGCTGCGGGTGGGCGGTGGGCCCGTAGACGTGCGTGTGTTCACTCGCCCACGTGTAGAGGTAGCCGCTGAATCCTTCTGAGGGTATCTTGACACCCGCCTGCCGCCACACCCATGTCACAAATAGCGCGCACCATTGCTCGCAGGGTCCGAACTTCGTGCAGTACCACCCTTCTGCGTCATGGGTGTAGTTGACTTCACGTTCCGCGATCTGAACGATTCGCTGATTGATCGCCGACACTTCCACTGAGCCTTCGCCGCAAGCTCCGGTGGTTTCCGCGGGCGCTTCGAAGCTTTCGCTGAGCAGGCCGGTTTCGGTTGCCAGCTTGCCGCTGGGCCCGGGATAGACATGCACGAGCCCCGACCAGTTGGAGCCAAGCCCAAGTGCCTGCCGAGTAGATGTCCAAAGGTCGATCGCCCGGAGATGTCCTTCGATCGGTGCGCCCCCCATACCGATATCCCGCTTTTCGGCTACGACCGAGCGGCCGTTCGGGGCGAGGATCGTGAGCTGTGTGCGCGGCGCGAGCGGCGCACCCAACCCAAACGCAAGGCCGATCCGGTTTGCGTGCAGACGCACGCTGTCTGTTTCTGAGTGCAGGCCGAGCTCCGCATAGGGAAGGGATCCCGCAAGCCCGTATCCGTACGCGCCCGGGCCTTCGCCTTCATAGACGGTTGCGGCGATCACGACTCCGCCTCCTGCCGGGAACATGGTCGACGCGCCGCTTTCGCAGCTCGCGGTCTTGCCAAAAGACCCGCTGAGCATCGTCGTCACCACCATCCCTACCGCTACCGCGCCGATCACCGCTAGAAATCCGGCGACCAGTGCGACGCGGACGCCAGCGCCTACGAGGTCCGTCGTGGCTTGTGGATCTGGCCTAGTGCTCACGTGCCATCCCTCCTCGTCACCGTCTCACCTCGCCTTCTCTCAGCAGAGCCGTGTGGTGCGCGCCGGCACCAACTCTCTTTGCTGCGGCTCTGTCGATCGCGCGGCGGGATCCCCGTCAGCTAGGGCGACCCTCACGGTCGGTGGCAACGGCGTGACGCCGTAGGCGCGCGTCAGACCCTCGTGGATGTCACGCTCGGCGACGAAGAAGATGCGTTCCCGTCCGGGGTACTCCCACTCTGACGGGTACTCGCCGGGGTAGGCGCGGCAGGCGACAAGCACGGGGTCGGCGCGGCGCGCGCACTCTCTCGCGCGGGAGCGATCACGGCAGACGAACACCACCAGGGGCGGGCATCCAAGACGCTTGCCGTAGCGGGTCCGCTCAAGCGCCCACCCGGAGACGAGGTGGTCGTAGCGCTCGAGCTTGGCGGCGTGCCTGCCGATCGGGAGCCGATCGTCCAGCTCGACGATCAGATCCGCGCAGGGCGGCTTGCCGCTCTCGCCTGTTGTCAGGGGAACCTCGACAGTCGCGTCGGGCCTGACGGTCTCGAAGTGCTTTACGTCCGTCCGCTTACCGTCGTTGTCGGTACGCCAGAAATCGTGGGGAGTGCGACCGCCGGGCAGCCGCAGATCCCCCGGTCCGAACGCAACCTTTCCCGCCGGCGTCGAGCGCATTGGCGGCGAGAGCACCGACTCTCGAGGGCCACGGATCGGGAATGGTGGACCTCCGAGCGTGCGCTCGAGCGCCAGCACCCAGCCGGACACATGGATGTCGTGGCGAGCCTGTTCGAGCATGTGCTCGTCCTCAACGCGCGCGTGCCGTGGCCTACGGGAGCGCTCCGAGCTCACGCGCTCGAGCTCTGCGGAGTCGATCAGCCCCGAGCTGTGCAGCTGCTCAAGCCCCGCCTCGGTGATGACGTAGCACATCGGTATGCCTCCCCCATCGCGGCGGTGAAACTGGAAGCGATGCACCAGGCCGGCCTCGGAGAGACGCTTCAGGCGCCGCTGCGTGGTGGTGGCGGCGCGACCGATGTTGAAACGGCGATGGATCTGGCTCGAGAGAACGTGCTCTAGACGCGCTAGCAGCGCCATGATCTCGAGATCGAGCTCGTCCGGTTTCAGCTTGCGCAGGGACTCGACTTGCTTGGCCCACCGCAGGCGGTGCGCGCCGTCGAGTTCTACGAGCTCCCGGTAGGTGTCTGCCGGGGTTGATGCCTTCTCGGCCGGTGGGCCTTCGAGCGCGGGGAATGGGCTGGCGAGAAGCTCGCTTTCTGCGTCGGGGTCGGACTCAGATGTGCTTTCTGGTTTGTGCTCGTGATCGCCGGACGGTGGAGGTTGGTCGGTATCTGGCTCGGCGCCAGGCTCCTCTGTGTCAGCCCTTGGCGTCGCTGGCTTTTGCTCCGGTCCCTCGTCAACGACGACGGTCGCATTCGCCTGAACCGGCGGGGCAGGCCCGTCGCTGGCGCTAACCACTACAGCAGCCGTGGTCAGGGCGCCTTCTGTGCCTGCATGCTCGGCTAGGCCGAGAGCGCGGTCTCTCACCTCATCCTCGGGCTCTCCTAGCGACGCCGGGACGGGCCGCGCCCGCTCGACACTGCCCACGCTCGCCGTCCACTCTTTGCGGCTGACCGTCCGCTGCCCTGAGATCGTCAAGCGCTCGCGTTCCCAGTGTGGCTGGCGCAAGTCGGCACGGTAGCTTCCACCCCGTTCTGCCTGGCGTTCGAGGTGTAGCTCGATCCGCCGTTGGTCGGCGTGCATCGGAATCGTTTTGGCCATGAAGGGGCCTTGTCGGCCTTGGGGCGTGGTCCAGCTGACGATCGCGTGGTACTTCGGCAGGTGCAGCCGTGCGTCGGGGTGCCCCAGCGCGGAGATGTTGCGCAAATCGGGGCGCACCATGTCCGAGAATTCGGCCATCATCAGGCTTGCGGCGTTGCGTGCGTCCTGTGTCGAGGCGGTCGCGAAATAGACGCGGTGCGCGAACAGAGCGTCCAGCTGTTCGCGGATCTCGCGTTCGGTCCATTGCGAGTCGGTCTGCCAGCAGGCGACCGTCTCTAGGCCGGCGGAGCGCTTGAGCGCCATGGTCTCCGCGAAGCCACGGTTGACAACCAGCGGCGCCTCGTCGATCTTCAGCGCGACCGCTACGCGATCATCCGCGGTGGCGTGGTCCTGCTGGCGCGCCAGCGACGCATCGAGCATCCCCACGAGCATCTGCATCAGCACCGAGGTGTTGCCGGCACCCATCGCGCCCATCGCACCCTTGACGACGAGCACCTCGCAGCCCGAGATCACTTTGTCGAAATCGACCTGCAGCGACTCGTTGAGGAGCACCCGCTTGATCGAGGGGGAGTTCAAAAGCCGCGCCAGCTTGTTCACGGGCGCGTCGAGCTTGGCGGTGGTCATGCTGCGCGCATCCGATAGCTGAGCGGAGAGCTCCGCGGTGAAGAACTCGGAGATCTCCTTGAACTCGGGTATGCCGCGAACGCTCGCCCCAACCCTTGCCCTGTATACGTAGCCCTCCTCTCCGACCGAGAGGATGCGGGCCGCGTCCCACAGGGTCGCGCGCTCGTCGTGCGCCAGGACCGCGATGATCGCATTGCGCAGGTAGCGATCTGAGGAGGCTCTGATGTCCGCGTCGGTGAAGAGGTTGCGCAGCGCCCCGACGACGTAGTCGGCCACAACATCGGCAGGAGCATTGGCGGCGAGCGGGTTAAAGCCGCACGTGGGGTGGGAGAAGTCCAGCAGCGTGCAGGTGCGGTCGTCGGGCACGGCGCTGACGGCGGCCTCGGCGGCGTCACCCTTCGGGTCCAGCACGATCACGGCGCAACGCTCGCGGCGCAGGTCCTCGGCGATAGTCGCGACCAGATAGCTCGACTTGCCCTGCTCGACCGTACCCGGCACGGCGATGTTCTGGCGGCGCAGCTCTGGATGTATCGATACTGGCCCGAGCGCGTCGTGCAAAGTGCCTGGCCCGCTTGCGGGACGGAAGATCGCGGGCGAGGCGGGCGCGACCGGCATCGACGAGCGGGTGAACGGAACCGTCATGTAGTCGATCGACGGCAGGTGCCAAAGCGCCGCGAGCTCAGTGGAGGCAAAAACGCCGCGGTGCAGGTTCGGCAGCGGGTTGCCCTCGCCGCGGTCCACGCGCCTGTCGTACAGCTTGAGCAGGCCCTGGCGGACCCGCGTGGAGCGTTCTACTAGACGATTCTCGGCGCCCTCCGCGCGCAACTCCGAGGCAATGCGTTCACCGACGGCGCGGGTGGAGGCGATTACCCGCAGATCGACGAAGAAGAGCGGCCGGTGCTGAACCTCGAGCGCCCCCCTCAGCTCGCTCTCCTCAAACACGGATCGCTGTGGGTGCCTGTGAGGCCCCGGACCGTGGTGTGTCACATGGCGCTCGTGGTGCTTGTATGCGTGCTTGGCGTGCCGCTCGAACAGCATCGGCGTTGGCGTGAGCGCAATCTGCACGTAACTCGGCTCTTCACAAGCGCCCATCACCGTGAGCAGCCGGTTCATGGGCGGATCCCGTTCGTGCTCGTAGCGGTCGAGCACCTTCACGCGCTTGATGAACTCGGCATGCTTCTTCAGGCGCAGCAGCGACGGCGGTGAGCGCAGCGGCATGTTCATCCGCTCCACACGACAGTTCGGGTAGGCGGTGCGCAGCGACGCCTGAACCATCTGCTCGAGCCCCTCAGGGCAGCTGATCATCAGCCACGCCTGGTAGCCGCGCTGGGCGAACGTGCCGTTCTCATCGAGGCCCGTCAGGCTGCCCGCCACCTGGCCGAATGATGCGCTGGACCCGAACCTGGGCATCATGTGCACTTCCATCGCGATTGACGGCTGGCCCAAGAAAAGCCTGCGCCACCAGCGCCGCAAGAGACGCTTGTGAAGAGCCTCGAACATGGAGACGATGCCCTCCACAGTCGCCCGATCGGTGCGGTAGGGGCTCACGCGCAGACGCGCGTAGCGTCGTTGGCGGCGAACCGCCAGACGGATGCAGACGAGCAGCGTGAGGATGGTGAGGCCTCCCCAGACGACGGCCTGCAGCAACGGCACGCCGAACACCACGAGCCCACTCCAGAGCATGTGCGCACCTGTCTCGGTGTCTCCCAGCAGCCCGCTCGTGGAGGGGGTTGCGGGTACCTGCACCTTTGGCAGGGGCACTTTTGGCAGGTTGAGCGCTGGCGCGTGCCCGGTGGCCAAAGGTACCTGCAGAGCCTGTTGAGCCTTGCTCAGCACGGGCGTCTTGCCGATCCCCGGAAGTAGGCCGCCGATGCCCTTGTTCAGGATCCAGGTGCTCAGCGACAGGCTGAACAGCGCCGCGACCAATCCCATTAGTCGCCAGAAGATGAAGCGAGCAAACACCTCGCTGCCTGGTCCGACCTGGCGAGGCTGTCGGGGACAGCGCCGCGAGCGCTCACCGCCGCTGCCCAGATCGAGCAGGCAGCATAGGTTAGGTGCCCCTAATGCCTGTGCTAGGCTCCCCGCAGAAATACCCGACAGGATCACTCGGATATTGCTTGCCGCCAGCCGAGAATCTCGTGCTCACGTCTTCCCAGTGCTGAACATCAAGCTGCCATGAACATCAAGCTGTCACTCACCGCCGCATTCATGGCGCTTGTGCTGGTGGGCTGTGGCGGGTCACCCGGCGGGTCATCCCCCAGCGGCCCGTTGCGCGGGCAGTCGATCACCCTCTACAGCGGCCAGCACGAACAGACTGCGGCGGCAGTCGTCGAGGCCTTTGAAAAGCAAACGGGCGTCAAAGTCAGCATCCGCAGCGACGACGAGGCAGTCCTCGGCAACCAGATTTCACAGGAGGGCGCCAATTCGCCGGCCGATGTCTTCTATACAGAGAACACACCGGTGCTCGAGTACCTACAGGAGCGCGGCATGCTCGCCCGCCTGTACCCCTCGACGCTCGCCGCGATCCCACGTGAGTACCACTCCCCACAGGGAGACTGGGTTGGCCTGTCCGCCCGCATATCGGCGCTCGTCTACAACGCGCAGCAGATCTCCCCGACGCAGTTGCCCAGCTCGATCCTCGCCCTGGCTGAACCCAGATGGCGAGGCAAGCTTGCGATCTCCCCGTCAGAGACGGACTTTCAGCCCCTGCTCACCTCGATTGCCAAGCTCGACGGGCGTGGGGCCGCGGAAAAGTGGCTCGCTGCCGTGAAGGCCAACAGCAAGCTATATCCCGACAACGAGACGGTCGTCTCGCAGGTCAATAACGGCGAGAGCACGGTGGGCCTGATCAATCACTACTACTGGTTCAGGCTACGGGACGAGATTCCCCACGGCAGCCTTCACTCGGCGCTGCACTACTACGCCCCGCGCGACCCCGGGGATCTGCTGAACGTCTCGGGAGCGGGAGTGCTGAAGTCAAGCTCCCATCAGGCCGCCGCGCAGGCATTCGTCGCCTTCCTGGCCAGCCGCGCAGGCCAGGACGCGATCGCTCACAGCCACAGCTACGAGTACCCACTGCGACCCGGCGTGAGCGCAGCGACCGCCCTGCGCCCGTTCGCACAACTCAAGCCGGCTGCGGTCACGCCCGCCGACCTTGGGGACGGCCGCTTCCCGCTCGAACTCGAGCAGAAGCTCGGCCTGTTCTAGGGCTCGCTTAGAAAGCATCGCGCCGATACCAAGCCTGCTCAAGATGAACACACCCGCTTCACCGGAGAGCTCCCTGAATACCAGCAGATGGTCACGTGCCTGGTCGGGCAGAGCTCGCTGGCCAGTGCTCACCCTCGGCGGGGCGCTCCTCGCCGGCGTGCTCGTGCTGGTGCCGCTCGTCTTTTTGGTGGTCGAAGCCCAGGGGACCGGCTGGTCCACCGTCAGCCGTGTGCTGCTTCGTCACGAGACGGTGGTGCTGCTCGCCAACACGGTCAAGCTCGCGTTGCTGTGCACGGCACTGTGCGCGCTCATCGGCGTCGCCTCGGCGTGGCTCATCGCCCGCAGCACGCTGCCATGGCTGAGTGTGTGGGGGTTCCTGCTGGTGCTGCCGCTCGGAATCCCGGACTTCGTCATCGGCTTCGGCTGGGTTTCGCTCGACCACAGCCTGCACGGGTATCTGGCCGCCGTGCTGATCATGACGCTATCGCTCTACCCACTCGTCTATCTGCCTGTGCTCGCCGGATTGATGAACGCCGACCCAGCACTCGAGGAGGTCGCGCGCAGCCTCGGCATGGGCCCGTGGAAGGTCTTTTGGCGAGTGACGCTGCGTCAGGTTTGGCCGGCGGTGCTGGGCGGCTGCCTGCTGGTCACGCTCGGCTTGCTGGCCGAGTACGGAGCGTATGAGATCGTCCAATACCAGACGTTTACCGTGGCGATCTTCACCGAGTTCAAGCTCGGCTTCGACACCGCCGCGGCTTGCGCGCTGTCGCTGGTGCTCGTCGCCCTGAGCATCGCCGTGCTCGTCGGCGAGCTGAGCCTAAGCGGCCGCGGCCGCCAGACGCGGGTCGGGCCCGGGTCGCCGCACCCTCCTTCAAAGGTGCATCTCGGGCGCGTTACGCTCCCCGCTCTGGCCACTCTCGCCGTGCTGTGCGCTCTGGCTCTGGGCGTACCGGTCGGCTCGTTGGTCTACTGGCTCATCCATAGCGGCTCGACCACGCTGCCGTCGGCGTCGATCCTCACCGACGTCCTTCACACGGGGGAGTTCAGTGGCGCCGCTGGCGCCCTTGCGACCGCACTGGCGATACCCGTCACGTTCGCCGCGGCGCGCCACCGCAACCGCCTGACAATCCTGATCGAGCGCTTGGCGTACCTGCCCCAGGCCCTCCCCGGGCTGGTCGTCGCACTGGGACTTGTGTCCTTCTCGGTTCGCTACGCGCTGCAGCTATACCAGAGCACGCTCGAGCTGATCATCGCCTACGCGGTCCTGTTCTTGCCGCTGGCTGTGGTTGGAATGCGGACTGCTGTCGCGCACGCAACACCCCAGCTCGAGGATGCCGCGCGCGCACTCGGCCAGCGGCCGGTCATGGTTTGGCTGAGGGTCACGTTGCCGCTGCTTGTGCCCGGTCTCGGTGCCGCGTTCGCGCTGGTGTTCATATCCTCGGCCACAGAGCTGACGGCGACGCTGCTGCTGCGGCCCACCGGCGTGGACACGCTCGCGACCCAGTTCTGGACTTACACAAGCAATTTCTCTTACGGCGCCGCCGCCCCATACGCCGCCTTGATGGTCGCTGTCTCCGCCGTGCCTGCGTATCTGCTGAGCCGCCGTTTGGCGACAGTGAGCGACGGGGGAAACCAGGCATGAGTCACTCAAGCGCGCTGCGGGTTGCCGACCTGTGGAAGAGCTTCGCGTCCGGACAGCCCGTCCTGCGAGGCGTGAACCTGGAGGTCAAGCCGGGCACACTGACGGCTGTGCTCGGCCTCTCCGGGTGCGGCAAGACGACTCTGCTGCGCGTGATCGCGGGCTTCGAGCGGGCCGGGATGGGCAGCATCTACCTGGGAGACCGTGTCCTCGATGACGGCCACACATATGTCCGGCCTGAGCGGCGCGGCATCGGCTACGTGCCCCAGGAGGGGGCGCTGTTCCCGCATTTGACCGTACAGGGCAACATCGCGTTTGGCCTCTCGCGGCACGAGCGGCGCTCTGACACGGTCGAAGAGCTGCTCCAAATGGTCTCGCTGACACACCTGGCCAAGCGCTACCCCCACCAGCTCTCGGGCGGAGAGCAACAGCGTGTGGCGCTAGCTCGCTCGCTGGCCCGCAAACCACAGGTGCTGCTGTTGGATGAGCCGTTCTCCTCACTCGACGCCTCCCTACGCGCCGCCGTACGCGAGGAAGTCAGCACGCTGCTGCGCTCGCAGGGGGCGACAACCATGCTCGTGACCCACGACCAGGAGGAGGCGCTGTCACTGGCGGACAGCGTCGCCATCTTGCGTGACGGCGTGATCGTCCAGAGTGGGACGCCCGCTGAGCTCTACCGCCATCCATCTGACGCCGCTCTCGCCGGCTTTCTCGGCGCGGTGAACATGGTCACCGCTAGCTTCCACGACGGAGCGGCCGACACGCCGCTGGGAAGGCTGACCCTGCGGGCGAATCCGGCGGTGTCTCTCGGCAGCGGCGGGATCGTGATGGTTCGCCCTGAGCAGATCAGCGTCTCAGCCAGACCGAAGTCCGGCGGGCTGCGTGGCGAGGTCACCCAGTGCCGCTACTACGGCCACGACGCGCTGCTGTATATCCGCCCCGCCGAGCCCGTCGGCCAGGGCGTCTTGATCGCCCGCGTGCCCGGCGAAGGAGCGCTGCCGGCGGGCACCCACGTGAGCGTCACCGCCCACGGGCCGGTGTTCCCACTGCCCTGAGCAGACCTGGTGAGAGATGTTCTCGCCCCCTGGCTACGAACAAGCGCGAGCACGCAGACGACCGCCACGCCGCGTCGGCGAAGCCAGATATCCTTCGTTTGATGGGGGTGGAGCGCGACCAGCAGTTGCCGTGTGGCGCTCCACGCGGGCGTCTTCTCGAGAGGCCTCGTCGCTCGAGCAAACGTCTTGGGCCCGTGCTCCTGCTGGGCTCGCTGGCGGCGATCTTCGCAGCGTTCGCTCCCAGCGCGTTTGGTCTTGGCGAAACCCCGACGAGCACGCAGCCAACTCCCCCCGCTCCGTCGCCTAGCGCGCCGGCGCCGCCACCGCCCGCGCCGGTGAGGCCCACGCGCCTGACAGGGCTGCCCTCCGAGGTGGTGCACGACCCAACCGCCGCGCTCACCATAAGGCTCTCGGGACCCCCGGCCCCGGGCTCTCCCTGGCCGACGTTGAGCCCCCGGGTGGCTGGCACGTGGATATCAGCAGCCGACACTGAGGTCTTCAGGCCTGCCTCGACCCTTGAGCCCTGCGCGACCTATCAGCTGACGGTGTGGGCGAACACCACGGCCGTGGGGCAGGCCCCGCTTGGCAAGCGCCGCAGAATCACGCTGCGCGTTCAGTGCCCGTCGATTCTCGCGCTCCAGCAGAGCCTCGCCCGGCTTGGCTATCTGGGCGCTAGGTTCTATCCGAGCCGCGGCGTGAAGGTGAAGTATGGGCATCAGACGCGCAGGCTGGCCGCGCGCCTGTTGTATGACCCTCCACACGGAAGGCTCAAGTCATATCCCGCGAGCGCTCCGCCCCTGCAAAGCGGCAGACTCGACGCGACCACCCGTGGTGGCCTGACCGTCTTCCAAGAGGATCACGGCATACCGCCGAGCGAAACGCCGGAAGGCCGCACTTGGGTGTCGCTGCTGGCGGCATTGACGCTCAACCACCGCAATCCCCAGCCCTACACGTGGGTGACGGTGTCCGAGTCGATCCCAGAGACACTCGAGCTTCACCGAGGCACCCATGTCGTGGTCTCCTCGCCCACCAACACCGGCGTGCGAGGCGCCGAAACGCCTCAGGGCGTCTTCCCTATCTACAGCCGCTTCGTCTCCACCACGATGGTTGGGACCAATCCCGACGGGACGAAATACAACGATCCGGGCGTCCCTTGGGTCAATTACTTCAACGGCGGTGACGCTGTCCACGGCTTTCCTCGCGCCTCCTACGGGTCGCCTCAATCGAACGGGTGCGTGGAGCTCCCGATCTCCACGGCCGCAACCGTTTTTCGCATGCTCGCGATAGGCGACATCGTCTACATCACAGGCTGAGCGCCGCGTGCGGCCAAAGCCGCAAGTTGCCGTGTCTATGAACCTGCAGTTCAGGCTGAGATGAAGCTCAGGTTCAGCTTGACTGTTTGTCTGAGAGGTAGGTGAGCGGGCTGCGTGATCCTCGCGACAGGCGGTGAACTGGGAGCAGTGCCTAGCGCCCTGGATACGGAGCCACCGCGAGCCATACTGGGGGAATCGCAATACGCCAACAAGGTGTTAGGGTGCCCTAATACACATGGAGAGCGTGGGATGTCACAAGTGATAGAGGCCTTGGGATCGAGGCTTTGACAGAGCGAAGTCGTACACCCACCTGCAGCAACCATGTCCCCTCCCCTCTGCCCGGGGCATGAGTACTCCAACCACCGCGCCCGCCCTCGGACACAGGCCCGCTGCAGCGCCCGCAGAGGACTCAAATGCTCTGAGCAGGCCGCTCGCCGCCTGGGCGGGGGCGATCGCGCTGCTTGGGTGGGCGCTAATGAGCCTCGGCGCCTTCGTGCGGGCCTCCGAATCGGGACTCGGCTGCCCAGACTGGCCGGCATGTCACGGCAAGCTCGTTAGCAGCGGCCACCATGCCATGATCGAGGAGCTTCACCGCTGGCTGGCAGCAGCGGTGATTCTCGGCACGATTGGCTTGGCAGTGGCGATATTCCGCTTTCATCGAGCGGACCGTCGCTTGCGGCGCTCGATCATCCTGGTTCTTGCGCTGCTAGCACTCCAGGCTGCGCTCGGCGGCGTGACAGTCATCCTGCGCAACGTCTCCTGGACCGTCGTCGCCCACTACGGCACAGCCGCGCTCTTCGTGGCATCGATCACATCGGTTGCCGTACGGCTTGCGCTCCCAGCACGGCCAGCCATGCACGACTCTTTCTCACGACTGGTCAGCTGGTTTGCCGGGCTCAGCTTTGGCCTGCTGGTGCTCGGCTCGACCGTCGCCAATACCGACTCGCATATCGCCTGCGGCCAAGGCTTTCCGTTGTGCAATGGCTCCCTGCTTCCCAACCTCGACCATCACGTCTTGCTCAACATGACCCACCGCGCATGGGCAGGGATCATGCTCATGCTCGCCCTGTGGGTTCTCATACGCAGCCGCCGCGAGCAGATGGGCAAACCCGCGATCAGACGCGCCGCAGCGACGGTGGCCCTCCTATACCTCGCTCAGGCTGGTCTGGGCATCGCCGTCGTCGGACTGGGCGAGAACACGGCGCTGGATGTGGCGCACTCCTCGCTCGGCTCGCTCACCTGGCTCGCAATCACGGCCCTGTTCTCACTGACCCCGAGGCTGGAAATCGTGCACCAACGCGACACCGAGATGGCAGATGCGATCTCACCTAGGTGTAGTTCGGCTGGCGCCGCGACGCTGCGGATGAAAGTCAAATCCTCTGGGCGCGTTGCAAGGGATCGTGCAACAGTTCTTGTTGGGCGTCGGTGACGACGAGCTAAAGCGCAGGCGTTTGGGCTTGTGCCTGCCGCGCTGCTTGCCGCTCAGG
>JANWLE010000099.1 GCA_025451035.1 Solirubrobacteraceae bacterium | reverse complement strand
CCACCCGCCGCATCCTAGACAGACCAGTCGGCGCCCACAGGGGCACATCCCGTGGAGGGAGAGATTTCACTCCACACGCCGTGCGGTTCAACCGACGAGCGCGAGCAGTTCCTCGGCTATGACTGGCGTCGACGCCATGACCCCCGGCGGCAGGCCGGGGCGCTCGGGTAGATCACATACGGCCAAGCCGGCACGCTGGCAGACGAGCACACCAGCAGCTATGTCCCAGGGCTTGACGGTGCGCTCGAAGTAGGCGTCGTAGCGGCCCGCCGCTGTCCACGCCAAGTCGAGCGCCGCCGACCCGAACCGGCGGATATCGCGCACACATGGAAGCAGGCGAGCGAGCACCTCGGCCTGCGCAGCGCGCACGCAGGAGTCGTAGGCGAAGCCAGTGGCGACCATCGCGTGCGAGAGCTCCTCGCATTCGCGCGTCGGCGGCCGGATCAAGGCGCCATTCAGTAGCGGCGGCGCGACGCGAGTGGCGGAGAACAGCTCGTCTCGACAGGGATCGAAGACGGCGCCCGCGAACGCCCCCCGCTCGTCGCGGATGGCGATGCTCACGCACCACTGCGGGATGCCGAAGAGGAAGTCGACGGTGCCGTCGAGCGGGTCGG
Organism: Solirubrobacteraceae bacterium; assembly: GCA_025451035.1. Taxonomy (GTDB): domain Bacteria; phylum Actinomycetota; class Thermoleophilia; order Solirubrobacterales; family Solirubrobacteraceae; genus Palsa-744. The sequence goes on along the minus strand of JANWLE010000099.1, from coordinate 16,171 downwards.
CGACCCACGTCAGCCCGCTCGTCCCGTCCTCCCCCCCGCCCTCCTCGCCCAGGATGGCGTCGTCTGGGCGAGCCGCGGCGATGCGCTCGCGGATGAGGCGCTCGGAGGCGAGGTCGGCCTCGCTGACCAGGTCGGTGGGGGTGGTCTTACTGGCTAGCGCACGCTCCGCGCCCGCGATGAAGCGCTCGAGCAGCATGCCTCCAGCCTCGCGGGCCACAGAGACCGCGAGCGCGAGCAGCTCGCTTTCCTCGCTCACGCGAAGCCCGGTGGGCGGTGCTGGGCCCATGGGCGCTCGGCCTCGATCTGGGCTGAGAGCGAGAGCAGCGTTCCCTCGTCGTTCGGGCGACCGACGATCTGAACGGATCGAGGCAGGCCGTCGGCGCCAAAGCCGGCCGGCACGGCGGCGGCCGGCTGGCCCGTGAGGTTCCACGGGGCGTTGTATGGGACCAGCGCGATCGAGCCATTCAGCGTCCAGAGCGCTCCGCGCCCGTCGAACTGGCCGATCCGCGGCGGTGGCTGCGCGGTCGCAGGGGTGATCAGCACGTCGTGGTGCTCGAGCACGCGATTCAAGCGAGCGCTCAGCGCCGTCTCTCCCGCACGTGACCATCCCAGCAGCGCGGTTGGCACCAGCGAGCCGATCTGCGCGAACGAGCGTGTGCGTCGCGACAGGCGGTCGTAATGCGGGCGGGCGTGGGCTTCGTCGTAGACGCCGCGCAGGTAGCGGGTCAATACGGACGGCCCCGTGTCATAGCCGTAGTCGGGGTCCTGCTCCTCCAGTTCGTGGCCAAGCGAGCGCAGCAGCTCGAGCGTCTGCTCGAAGGCACTGCGCTGGTCGTCCTCGAGGCGCGCGATCAAGAGCGGCGGGATCTTCCTGGAGAAAGCAATGCGAAGCTTGCCTGGGGGAGTTCGCGCGCACTCCAGGAACGGACGCGCAGGCGGCTCGGTGCGGTCGCGATCGACTGGTGTAGAGCCGGAGGCGATGTCGTGGAACAGGGCGGTGTCGGCCACCGAGCGCGTGAGGATCCCGTTGACCGACATCCCGTGCCAGGCCTCGGCGTGGGGCGCCATCGAGACACGGCCGCGCTGAGGCTTGAGCCCGAACAGACCGCACCATGCCGAGGGTATGCGGATCGAGCCAGCTCCGTCTGAGCCGAGCGCGGCACCGATCAGTCCGGCGGCGACCGCCGCGCCGCTGCCGCCCGAGGAGCCCCCTGGCGCACGCTGCAGGTCCCATGGGTTGCGGGTGGCGCCGAACGTCGGCGTCTCGGTGAATGGCCAGATGCACAGCTCTGGCACGTTGGTCTTGCCGATCGGGATCGCGCCAGCCTCGCGCACCCGCCTGATGACCTCAGCGTCCTCGGCGGCCGGGATGCCGCCGTGCGCGTTGGTGCCGAGCATCGTCACCTCGCCAGCGATGTCGATGTCGTCCTTGACCGCGATCGGTACGCCCAGCAGCGGCCGCTCGTTGCCGGCCCCGCGACGGGCATCGGCCTGCTCGGCTTCCATCAGCGCGCGCTCGGCGAAGACGACCCGGAAGGCGTTGAGACGGCCGTCGTAGCGCTCGATGCGCCGCAGGTACAGCTCGACCAGCTCGCGGGAGGAGATCTCGCCGGCGGCGATCATCTCGGCCTGACGTGCGATGCCGGCGAACGCTAGCTCGGTGGCGTCCATGCGCCGAAACCTACCGGATTGGCCGTGCGGCCAAGCGTCAGACGGGCGTGACCGAATTGTGCTTGGCTGGCCAGCCGCGCTGCTTGCCCGAGGCGTGCGCGAAGCGCGCGATCAGCTCGCTGCGCAGCTCGGCGGGCTCGATCACCGCGTCTATGACCAGTTCGGACGCCAAGTGCAGGATGTCGATGTTCTGTGCGTACTCGTCACGCAGCTGCTCGGTGCGCTCGGCGCGTTCGGATTCATCGGTGATCGCCTGCAATTGGTTGTAGTAGACAGCGTTGATCGCCGCTTGCGGGCCCATCACGGCGATCGAGGCACCGGGGAGGGCCAGGCAGCAGTCGGGGTCGAACGCCGGTCCCGCCATCGCGTAGAGCCCCGCACCGTACGCCTTGCGCACGATCACCGAAATCTTTGGGACCGTCGCCTCCGACACCGCGCTGATCATCTTCGCGCCGTGGCGGATGATCCCCTGACGCTCCACCTGTGTGCCGATCATGAAGCCTGGAACGTCCGCCAGGAACAGCAGGGGCACGTTGAACGCGTTGCACGACCAGATGAAGCGAGCAGCCTTGTCGGCGGAGTCGCCGAACAGCACGCCCCCCCTGTGCTTGGGCTGGTTCGCGACGACGCCGAGGACACGCCCGTCCAGACGCGCGAAGCCGACGATGAGCTCCTTGGCGAAGCGTGGCTGGATCTCGAGGAATGATTCGGCATCGATGAGCACCTCGATCAGTCTCTTCATGTCGAATGGCTTGTTCTCGTCGGTGGGGACGAGCCCGCTGATCGGTTCGGTGGAGCTCGGCGCGGCGGACGCCATCGCGGGTGGGTTCTCGCGCCAGTTGCTCGGCAGATAGGAGAGGTATCTGCGGGCAAAGGCGATCCCCTCCTCGTCCGTTGCGACCAGCTGGTGCGCGCAGCCGGACACGCCGGTGTGCATGCGCGCGCCACCCATCTCCTCGAGCGTGACCTTCTCGCCAATCACCATCTCCGCCATGCGCGGTGAGCCGAGATACATGGATGCGTTGCCGTCGCGCATCGCGACCACGTCGCAGAACGCGGGGATGTAGGCGCCGCCAGCCGCGCTCGGCCCGAACAGCACGCACACTTGCGGTACGACACCGGACAGCTTCACTTGGTTGTGGAAGATGCGCCCCGCGCCGCGGCGGCCCGGGAACATCTGCACCTGATCGGTGATACGCGCCCCGGCGGAGTCGACCAGGTAGACCATCGGGATTTGCAACTCGAGTGCGCGCTCTTGGATGCGCAGGATCTTCTCGACCGTCTTGGGGCCCCATGATCCGGCCTTCACCGTCGGGTCGTTCGCCATCAACGCGACCGCTCGCCCGTCGATCTCGCCGACCCCGGTGAGAACCCCGTCGGCACCGAGGCCGTCTTGCTCCCAGTTGGCGAGCATCGCTTCCTCGGCGAAAGAGCCCTCTTCCAGCAAGGCCGCAACGCGCTCGCGGACGTCGAGCTTGCCCTGCTCACGCGCCTTGGCACGGTGATGCTCAGGTCCTCCCGACAGCGCCCGAGCACGGGCTGTTGAGAGCCGCTCGCTCATCGCGCTGTCTGATCCCTCAGGCGATCCGCGGTGACTGGCGCTGACCGGCGGCGAGCGTGATCAGCGCGTGTTCTGCTGGGAACTCTCACGCTGAGACTCTATTTCAGAACACCGGGGCGGGGTCGGCCACCCAGCCGGCTAGCCGCCGCGGAGCGCTGGCCGGCGCGGCGGCATCCGGTGCGCGAGCTCAGCGCCAGACGGTTCGCGCCCGCGAGGCCAGCGCCCCAGGTGGGGGAGCTTCGCATCGGTCAGCGTCGTAGCTGTGGCCGGGCGACACGCCAGCGAGTACGCTTCGCGCATGGTCGGCGAGCAGGATTTCGATCTTTCCGCAGCTGCGTTGCGAGCCGACGGAACGGACCTCGCAGTCTCTGTCGAGGTGCTCGCCAGCAAGCTCGAGCAGTCACTGCCGGCATGCACCAACGTGGAGCGGCGCGGCGCGGGGCTTTTGGGCCGCGGCGCGAAGCGTGTGCGGCTGATTCAGGTCGATCTGGGCGAGATGCGCTACCAGTTGAGGCTGGACGGTGACCACGTCGAGGGCTCTCGGGAACGTCAGGTCGGGGGCATATCGATCAAGCGTGAGCAACTCGACCCCGGGCGCTGGGTAAGCGCCCTCACCGACGATCTGCGCGGGCAGGCCGAGCAGAGCTCGCAGGCGCGCGTCGCCCTGGAAAGGCTCCTGTCCTAAAGATGCCTGCGCCGCAGCCGCCAGGCAGCGAGCCGGACGCCCCCGGGCGCCCCCTCCCACCCTCGCCCGGGGACGAGGGTCCCGCCGCCGCCGAGCAGTTGCTCTCAGACCGTGAGCAGGCCGAGTCGCTCGCGCGGATCGAGCGGGGCGAAATCCCTTTGGGCGCAGAGCGTCGGCTGCAGAAGCTGCGCAGCGAGGGCGGCCTCTTCACCTCAGACCTGTCTGTCTCAGAGTTCATGCTCGGCAGCCACCTGGGCCTTCAGCCGCTCACCCAGGTGATGGGCAGCTGCGTCTATCAGGTCGGCTGGCAGTACACGCGAGAACTGATCTATAGCCGCGGCCTGAGCCTCTACCAGGAGCTCGACGTGATCACCGAAGCGTTCAACGAGGCTCGAGGCCGCGCGCTATCTCGCATGCGTCAGGAGGCGCAGTTGGCTGGCGCGGACGCCGTGGTGGGCGTGCGTCTCAGAAACGGCCGCTACGACTGGGCCGCCGACAGCGTGGAGTTCGCCGTGTTCGGTACCGCCGTGCGCGACCCGACCGCCTCCCGTCGCGGGGAGGCGGTCCTCACCGACCTTTCTTTGCAGGACTACTGGAAGCTCAAGCAGGCGGGTGTCGAGCCATGCGGCCTGGTCGCGGCGACATCGTGCTTCTTCGTCGCTGCCTCACCAGAAACACAGATGATGAGCGGTCTCGCTGGGCGGTTCGCCTTCCCCGAAAACCAGGAGCTCGTCGCATACACCCAGGGCGTCTACGAGGCGAGAGAGACCGCGCTTGGGCGGCTCACCGAGCAGGTCCGCGACGCGCGCGGGGACGGCGTCGTGGGAGTGAACATCACCCACACGATCAGCGAGCAGGAGATGAAGACCTCGATCGGCGGCGCGGCAGTGCGAGGCCTGCTCGTGACTTTCCATGTGGCCGGGACCGCGGTGTGCCTGCAGCCCGACACCCCCACCTATCCACCAGAGACGACTGTGTCTCTCTCAAACTGAAGGAGCGATCGATGAGCGACAGCGAGACCGCCTACGACCCGACCTCGCTGGAGGGCGTGCCCGAGGCTGGCCGCACTCGCCTTCAGCAGAACCGCGCCGGGCTGTTCACGTCCGATTTGTCGGTGAACGAGTTTTTGCTAGTCAGACAGGCGGGCTTTGATCCCGTGGGCCTGGTGGTCGGCAGCTCGATCTTCCACATCGGCCTGCAGATGGCTGGCTGGAAGAAGAGCCAGGAGATGACCGTCCTCTCGGAGGCGATGTACTCAGCGCGCCAGCTGGCGATGACCCGCATGGAGGAGGAGGCCGACCAGCTCGGCGCCGATGGTGTGGTTGGCGTGCGTTTGGACATCGGGCGCTACGAGTGGGGGCAGGACATGGCGGAGTTCATCGCTATCGGCACGGCGGTCAAGCACCGCGAAGGCGTACTGCACCGGGCTCCCAATGGTCGTCCGTTCACGAGCGATCTGTCGGGCCAGGACTTCTGGACGTTGCTGCGCACGGGCCACCGTCCGGTGGGGATGGTGATGGGCAACTGCGTGTATCACGTCGCCCACCGCGGGATGCTGAAGTCGATCGCCCAGACAGGCCGCAACGTCGAGCTGACCAACTTCACGCAAGCGCTGTACGACGCGCGCGAGCTGGCGATGGAGCGGATGCAGAGCGAGGCCCAGGAGGTAGGCGCAGAGGGGATCGTGGGCGTGAGCCTCCAGGAGAAGAGCCACGGCTGGGGCAGTCACACGATCGAGTTCTTCGCGGTGGGGACGGCGATCGTGCCGAGTGAGGGCCACGACGGCTCAGTCCCGGCACCCACACCGGTGCTCGATCTCAGCTAGAGCACGTCAGATCGATCAGGAGGCAATGCCAGATGAGCATGGTGATCAGCGAAGACCGAGGGGCGGTCCGCCACTTGGTGCTGAACCGTCCCGAAAAGCGCAATGCGATGAGCCAAGCGCTCTTGGTGGAGCTGCGGGATGCGCTGTCCGCCGCCGCCGAGCGAGAGTCCGTTCACTGCGTGGTGCTGCGCGGCGAAGGGCCCGTGTTCTCCGCCGGAGTGGACCTCGGCGAGCTGATGTCCTTCGCCGGCGAACCATCCGTGCTGCGGTCATTCCGCGGCGTCTTTCTGGACTGCGCCAACCTCTGCGAAGAGATGGTAAAGCCGGTCGTCTGCCAGATCCATGGCACCTGTCTCGGCGGCGCGCTCGAGGTAGCTCTGGGCTGCGATCTGCGCATCGCCTCGAGTGACGCGAAGCTCGCGCTGCCGGAGGTCAAGCTCGGGATCATCCCCGACGTCGGAGGCTCCTCGCGGCTGCCGGCGGTGGTGGGGCTGGGCCGCGCCAAGGAGCTGATCATGACCGGCCGCACGATCGACGCGGCCGAGGCGCAGCACATCGGTCTGGTCAACCGCGTCGTCGAGGCAGGGGAGCTCGAACAGGCCACGCAGGCACTGGTGGACGAGCTGCTGGCCAACTCGCCCATCGCCGTGGGCAGGGCGAAGCGCGTGATCGACGCCTCGGCCCGGCCCGCACTGGCTCAGACGTTGGAGATGGAGGTGGCAGTGCAGGAGTATTGCGTGGCCAAGCTCCGCGAGCAGGCCGCCAAGGCCGAGCAGGCAGACCAGCCCGCGGTGCCGGCGAGCTGACCGTAACGGTCGCCCGTCTCTCCCCCAGGTCTCTACTCGCGCCAGTCGACTGGACCGGCGATGAGCGTGTGGCTCCCCAGCGTGCGGCCGAGCACCTCGCTGACTCTTCGTGAACACGCCAGCAGCGCGTCCAGGTCTACGCCCGTCGAGAAGCCCATCTCGTGCAGCATCGAGACGAGGTCCTCTGTGGCGATGTTGCCGGTCGCGCCAGCTGGCACCGGGCAGCCGCCGAGCTCTCCGAAACTCGACTCGAAGCTGCTGACGCCGGCCTGCAGCGCAGCCAACACGTTCGCGAGCCCCTGGCCGCGGGTGTTGTGGAAGTGGGCGGTCAGCTGAACGCCGGCGAGGCCGTGCTGCCATGACGCGAACGCCTTGCCGACCTGGACCGGATTGGCCATGCCAGTCGTGTCGCCGAAGCCGATCTCCTGGGCTCCGGCGTCAGCCAGGCGCCGGGCGATCTCAAGCACGCGCCCGGGCGGCACGTGGCCCTCGTATGGGCAGCCGAAGGAGGTCGAGATGACCCCCTCGCAGCGCAGGCCCTCCTTGCGCGCCCTGCCCAGCACGCGCTCCAGCGAGGCTAGGGACTCAGCGATGGAGCGGTTGACGTTGGCGTGGTTGTGAGACTCCGACGCCGACAGGAAAACGTTGACCTCGTCGAACGCGGGTCTGCGACCGCGGCCCGCCAGCTGCTCGCGCAGCTGAAGCGCGCGGTCAAGGCCCCGCTCGTTGGGGACCAGCACGCTCAGCGAAACCTCTGGCGGCACGTCGATTGCCTGCAGTACCTGAGGCGCGTCCGCGAGCTGTGGGATCACGTCCGCGCGCACGAAGCTAGTCACCTCCAGCCGCCGCAGCCCGGTCCGCGCGAGCATCTCGATCAGCTCGATCTTGCGCTCGGTCGGGATTATCTCGGGCTCGTTCTGAAAGCCGTCGCGCGGGCCGACCTCCCTGACCGTCACCGACCGAGGCTCCGTCATCTGCGTGTCGCTCTCATGCCTGCGGCTGACCGGCGCTGCGCGAGTGCTGTTGCACATCGATGATCCGCCGCTCGTGGGTGCCGAGGCCGATCACGCGCTCGCCGGCGGCGCCGTCATCTAGCGCCCGCACCTCGACGTCGAAGCGAAGCTTGCGTCCGTCGGCTATCTCCCTCAGACGGGCCTCCGTGCGGCAGGCGGCGCCGGCGAGCGCTCCGGCGACGTGCTTGACGCACACTTCAAAGCCGACCGTGGCCTTACCTGCAGGGAGGTGTTCCAGCGCGAGGATCGCACAGTTGCGCTCGATCATCGCGATCATGCCGGGCGTGGAGAGCACGCTCACCGCGAGGGTGCCCGCGACATCTGTCAGCAGCGGGCCCTCGGCGTTGAACTGCTGCGTGCGCTGGATGCCAGCGGCAAGCGTGACGTCTGTCGGGCGCGGTACCTCCTCGAGCGAACCGAGAGAGCTGACGCTCACCACATCGACAGGCCGCCGGAGACGTTCAGCGTCTGGCCGGTCACATAGGAAGCGTCGTCTGAGGCGAGGAACGCGATCGAGGCGGCGACCTCCTCCGGCTCGCCGCAACGGCCCATGACGGTCGCGTTGACCATGCCTTGCTTGAGCCTCTCCCCCAGCTCGCCGTACACCTTCGGCGCCGCGTTCAGCAGCGGCGTCTCGATCGGGCCGGGGGCCACGGCATTGACCCGCACGCGGTAGCGCGCGGCCTCCCGCGCGATCGCCTTGGTGAAACCTATGACCCCCGCCTTCGCCGCCGAGTAGACGGCCGATCCCTGTGAGCCGACGCGTCCCGCCTCCGAGGCGACGTTGACGATCGCGCCCGAGGCGCGTTCCTGCATGCCGGGCAGGACAGCGTGGGTCACAGCCATCACGCCACGCAGGTTCACGCCCAACAGGAAGTCCCACAGGCCAGGGTCGGTCTTGACGAAGAACGAGAACAGGTCGGTGCCGGCGTTGTTGACCAGGACGTCGATCGTGCCGAACTCAGACAGCACCGCGTGCACCGCCTGGGCCACCGACTCGGTGTCGCTCACGTCAAGGCGGCAGGCGAGCCCGTCGAGTTCGCCGGCCACGCCGCGCGCCCCGTCCTCGTTGATGTCGCCTATCGCCACGCGCGCGCCCTCTGCCGCCAGGCGCTGTGCCGTCGCCAGGCCTATGCCCGACGCGCCGCCGGTGATGAGCGCAATCTTCCCCTCGAATCTCATCTCGCTGCTAAGCCTATACTCAGGCGCCGTGTCTGACAGTCATACCGGACCGGTGTGTGTCATCGGCGCCTCTGGCGCCCTCGGCTTCGGCCTCGCGTTGCGCCTCGGGCGAGCGGGCGTGGAGGTCGTGATCGGCTCGCGCGAGGCAAACCGCGCCGCCGAAACGGCCCAGCGGGCCCGCGCAGCGGTCGCCAACGGCTCGTTCTGCGGCTATGAGAACGCCCAGGCCGCGTCGAAGGCCGACATCGTGATCCTGTGCGTGCCGTTCCGCAACCAGTCGGAGACCCTGACCAACCTAAAGGGGAAGCTCGCACCAGGGACGACTGTGATCGACGCGACCGTGCCGCTGGCGGCCGCCGTCAGCGGCAAGGCGACCCGCATGCTCGGGGTCTGGCAGGGCTCTGCCGCCCAGCAAGCGCAGGAAATGCTGGGCGAGGATGTTCGCGTTGTCTCCGCCCTTCACACGGTCAGCGCGGCATGCCTGAGCGAACTGGAGCGTGAGCTCGACGAGGATGTCCTTCTCTGCGGCGACTCCAGGGAGGACAAGCGCCGCGCGCAAGAGCTGATCGAGCGGATCGACGGGTTGCGCTGCGTGGACTGCGGGCGGCTCGAGATGGCGCGCATCATGGAGTCGCTGACGGCGCTGCTGATCTCCGTCAACGCCCGCTACAAGACGCACGCCGGTATCCGCATCACCGGTTTGCCCGAGAAGCCGCGGACATAGTGGACCGCTCGGCGCCCCACAGCGCTCAGGGCGGCTCGAAGATCGTCCTGCTCGCGGGCGGCACCGGCGGTGCAAAGCTCGCGCGCGGCATGCTCGACGTGGTGGGACCAGACGAGCTCGTGGTGATCGCCAACACCGCTGATGACATCGACATCTATGGCGTGCGTGTCTCTCCCGACCCGGACCTCGTCTCCTTCTGGCTAGCCGATTTGATCGACGAGCGCGGCTGGGGGCTCTCGGGCGACACCTTCGAGGTGATGGATGCGCTGCGCGAGCTCGGCGTAGACGTCTGGTTTAACCTCGGCGACCGCGACCTCGCGTGGTGCATGGAGCGCCAGCGAATGCTGGATGAGGGCTTGACTGCGACCGAGGCGCTTGGGGAGCTGAACCGGCGTGTCGGCCTCACAGCACAGGTCCTGCCGATGTGCGACGGGCCTCTGCGGACGATCGTAAACGGCGTGGGGCTGCAGGAATTCTTGATCTTGAACGGCGGACGTGGCCCTGTCCGCGATGTCAACTTCACCAGCCCCGAGGACAGCGGCGATGACATAAGCCCTACACCCCAGGTGCTCGCGGCGCTGCGCGACGCTCGCGCTGTGATCATCGGGCCGAGCAACCCGGTCATCTCGATCTGGCCAATCCTGTCGGTCATCGGCGAGGTGCTGCTGGCCGGGCCCGCGCCGGTGGTGGCGGTCAGCCCAATCGTCAAAGGACAGGTCCTCAAGGGCCCCACCGACGCGTTCATGGACGCCCTGCGACTACCAGCCAGCGCCTCCGGGGTGGTCGCCTACTACGAGAGCCTGTATGCGGGGCTGCTCGATGGGGTGGTCGCCGACGAGCCCGTTCCTGTAGGGCCACCGGCCCGCTCCGCAGGAGAAAAGCGCTTTGCCTTCAAGGTCGCCGTCTCTGAGGATCCTGCTTTCACGAGCGCTGGCCCAGAAGTCGCTGCGCCGCGCGAGGTGCCGTCGGGCCTTGCCACGCTTCAGATCGACACCGCCATGCCAGACCAAGCCTCGCGGGTGCGCGTCGCCGAGCAGACGCTGCGCTTCGCGCAGTCGCTGGCTGGCTAGGCTGACGACGTGCGAACCGCGGCGATCCTTCCGGTCAAGCGACTCGTCAACGCCAAGCAGCGCCTCGGCGCGAGCGTCGCCGACAGCACCCGGCTCGAGCTCGCCCGCGCGATGGTCGGCGACGTGCTCATCGCGCTGCGGGAAACGCCCTCGATCGACGAGACGATCCTCGTCACCAACGACGAGCAGATCCGCCGGGCCGCGCGGTACCTAGGCGTGAGCGTTCTCGCCGACAGCGCCGAAGCTGGCCAGAGTCAGGCCGTTCGCACTGGCCTCGAACATGCGCTCAACGGGCGCGCGCAGCGCGCCCTCTGCGTCCCCGGGGACTGTCCCGCGCTTGACCCGGGCGAGCTCGAGCGGCTGCTCGGCTCGGACGACGGCGAGCAACCCTCGGTGGTGGTCATGCCCGACCGTCACGGCAGCGGAACCAACGGGCTGCTGCTCACGCCGCCCGACGTGATCACGCCGAGCTTTGGGCCGGACAGTCGTGTGCGTCACGAACAGCTCGCGCGTGCCGCCAAAGTGGACCTACGGGTAGAGCTCCTGCCCTCCCTGCTGCTTGACGTCGATACCGGGGAGGATCTGGCGACGCTGCGCGAGCGCCTCGCGGGCGAGGGCGTCGTGGCACACAGAACCCGGGCGGTGCTGGGAGTCGCGAAGGGCAGTGGGCGGACTTAGCGTCCTCAGCCTGAGCGGCCTGCCCGAGGTCGGTCAGGGCGAAAATCTCGCTCAGCTGATCGTCGGCGCGGCGGGCACGATCGCCGACGGGACGATCGTCGCCATCGCCCAGAAGATCGTCTCCAAGGCTGAGGGCGCCGTAGTGCGTTTGGCAGACGTCACGCCGAGCGCACGGGCGCTGGCGCTCGGCGAGCGCCAGGGCAAGGATCCGCGCGCGGTGCAGGTCGTGTTGGATCAGTCGGCCCGGGTGATCAGAGCCGAGCGTGGAGTGATCATCTGTGAAACACACCACGGGTTCGTGTGCGCCAACGCTGGCGTCGACGCATCAAACGCCGTTGAGAGCGACACGTTGATCCTGCTTCCCCGTGACCCGGACGAATCGGCGCGCCAGATACGCGCAAACCTGAGGGCGCTCACAGGCAAGAATCTGGCCGTGCTGATAACGGACAGCTTCGGCCGCGCCTGGCGCAACGGCCAGCTCGACATCGCGATCGGCTGCGCGGGAATCGCACCCCTGGATGACTGGCGTGGGCGCGTCGATAGCTTCGGCCGCGAGCTTCGCGCGACCTGGCTAGCGACCGTTGACGGGATCGCCGCTGCGACGGAGCTAGCACGCGCCAAGGACTCGCGTGAGCCGGTCGTCCTCGTCAGCGGACTCGAGCGGCTCGTGACGAGCGAGGACGGTCCCGGCGCCAGGGCCCTGGTGCGGGCGGCGTCCGAGGATTTGTTTCGCTAATGCCTGCGAAGATGTAGCAATGCAACCGGGCGTCACCATCGCGCGCATAGACCGCGAAAGCGGCGAGCGCTTTCTCACGCTCAGGCGCCAGCTCGGCGTTAGCTCGTTCGGCATCAACCAGCTCACGCTGCTGCCCGGCCAGCGGGGGCGCATCCATCGCCACGAGCGCCAGGAGGAGGTCTATCTGGTGCTGGAGGGCACGCTCACGCTGCTTGTCGAGGGCGAGGAGAGCGAGCTGGGCGAGGGCGAGCTGATCCGTATCGCCCCGCAACTGCGTCGCCAGCTAGTCAACCGTGGTCCAGGCCGCCTCGTTGTACTGGCGCTGGGAGGCGAGGGCGAGCACCATGGGCGCGACGGCGAGGCGTTCGCCTCGTGGGAGCAGCCGAGTGGCGTGCCGCCGCAAGAGCTGGGGCTGCCCGCCGACCTGGACGCGACGGAGATTCGCGGCTAGGCAGCCTATACAGACTCCGTATGCAGCTGCGTCTGCAGGAATTCGAGCAGCGCGCGCTCGACGGCCTGCGGGTCGTCCTGGAAGGGCCAGTGGCCGCTCTCGGGCAGGATCCTGAGATCACGCACATCGAAGAACTCTCGCTGACGCTCGGCGAACTCGACTCCCACGAACGGGTCCTTGGCACCCCATATCACCAGCGCCGGCTTTTTCAGCGCCGCTATCGCGGCCCCCATCTCCTGCGCGGTGCGGCCGGGGTCGGGTGTGGCCCGATAGAGCTTGAGCACTGTTCGGCGGGTGGCGCGGTCGTAGTCGTCGTACATTCTGTCCACGAACTCCGCCGGCAGGCCCTTCGGGTTAGCCCTGGCCATCGCCTTGCGCCAGGCAGAGCGCGGGATCCAAGCCTGAATGAGCTCCCCCAGCACCGGTGTGCGCCAGCGCTTGGCCATCGTGTGCCAGTGATAGCCGGGCATGATCCCTATGTTCATCAGCGTGACGCTCGCCCATGCCTGCGGATGCTGCAGGCCCCACACCAGGCCGAAGGGGCCGCCGAAGTCATGGAGCACCAGGTGCGCGCGTTTGACTCCGAGCTGCCCCAGCGCCTCGTTCAAAAACTCGGCGTAGCCACCGACGTCGTAGCGGAAGCCGCGGGGCGCGTCGGCTTTGCCGAAGCCGGGCATGTCGATTGCGAGCGCCCGCCCGTGAGCTCCCGCCGCATCCACCAGCGCCGTCCAGTCACTCGACGAACCGGGGTTGCCGTGCACGAAAACGACAGCCTCCTCGGCCTGCTCGGGACCGGCTTCGATCATCGGCGAGCCGATCCCGCCTACGTTGATCCGTCTGCTGCGAGGCATCTCAGGCAGCCACCGCGGTGGTCCCCGAGCGCGACCGCGATCGCCGGGAGATCGAACGGCGGGCCGTGGCCAGCATCGCCAGCGGCACCCCTTGCGCGAGCATTCGGACGGGCCCGATGTTGCGCGAGCCGAACGCCTCGAATACCCGCCCGGTCCGCTCGTCGTAGCTAGCTGCCGAGAAGAGCATCCGCTCGCCCATGTTCATCTTGCGCCCTGTGGCGTAGTCGAGAATCGTACGGGTGTGGCCGCCCAGCCCCCGGGCGTGGTGACGGCGGTAGCGCTTGAGGCCGTCCTCGAGCGGCTCGGCTCCACTCAACGCGGGGGCGACGGAGTCGGCGAGCCATTCGGCCGATTGCAGCGCGAAGCCGCAGCCGACTCCCCACAGCGGGTCGAGCGCGCCTGCGGCGTCACCGACGAGCGCGAAACCATCGGCGATCGGCCGGTGGAGGACGTTGGTCATGTCGACCTTGCCCTGAACCGGTTGGAGCAGCCGTGACTTCGCGATCGGTGGAGCGTCGGGAACGCCGGCCACGAACCTCTCAAGCGCCGCCTGGGGATCGCTGCGGAATTCAGGCAGACGATCCTTGGTGGGCATCGCGGCATAGAACGTATACCCGCTGTCCGTGGGAAACGCGGCCACCATATCGGGGTCCATTATCCATAGTGTCGAGGCTGGTGCGCCCTGTGGTTGGGGCCCCTCGTAGTAGCCGCCGTAGGCGATGCGCCCATGGGGAGCTGTCTTCCTCGTCACGCCCGCGAGCTTGGCCATGCGCGACCCGCGCCCGTCGGCGCCCACGACGAGCCTGGCGTGCAGCTGGATCGTCTCACCGCCCTGACCGTGCGCCTGTACACCGCATACCCGCCCATCCTCGCGCAGGAGCTCCTGGGCTGAGTATCCCAACATCAACTCAACGCCAGCGGTTGAGGCGGCCAGCTCACGGATCAGTGGATCGAGCCGTGAGCGGCGCAGGTTCACGCCGCTCGGGACAATGCTCACGCGGGGAGGCTCGACCCAGCCCGCGCGCGTCCACAGACGCACGCGGGAGCGAACCGCGCCGGCCTGCATCATCGGCTCGAGCAACCCCAGCCGTTCCAGCGTGCCGATGGCCGAAGACTGTATGTAGTGGGAGCAGATTCGCTTGAACGCGTCCGCGTCGGGGCTCTTCTCCAGCAGCGCGACCCGTGCCCCAGCGCGCCCGAGCAAGATCGCGGTGGCGCAGCCGGCGAGGCTGCCACCGACGATCACCACATCGTGCTCGCTGGTATTCGCGGGCGGTTTGGGCTTCGAGGCGACGGTGTCCTGGTCACGGTCCGAGATATCGGGGAGGATGTCTTCTGCATGCGTTTCGGCCATCTCGTCAAGCTCCTCGCGGAGGGCGCCCCTGGACTTGCCGGGACGCGCAATCTATAGTTCGAGTCGAACTATACAGGACGAACTATGGAGCGCAAGCCTATCCGCCTGACCACCACCTCCTATGCCGTGATGAGCCTGCTCGAGCTCGCGGGCGAGGCGACGCCTTACGAGCTTAAGCAGATGCTGGTGAACTCGATCGAGCACTTCTGGCCGATCCCGCATACCACCTTCTACGACGAGCCAGCGCGACTGGCAAAGGGGGGCTACCTGTCCGAGAGCCAAGAGCAGGGCGGGCGCAGACGCAAGCGCTACGCGCTCACTGACCTTGGCCGCCAGGCGCTGGAGTCCTGGACCCGGACGCCGGGGGCGCCACCATCGCAGTACCGCGACGAGGCGATGTTGAAGGTGTTCGCTGGGGCCGACCCAGAGGCCGCGTTCGTGGGCAGGATGGAGTGGCATGGTGCCCAACTGGCAGAGCTCGAGGGCTATCTGGCAAACCTGAAAGAAGGCAGCGAGGGACGGCGCGAGGACCAGTGGCGCGGACCAGAAACGACCGTGCTCGGCGGCATCGCCTACCACCGTCAGATGATCGCGATCTTCGAGGAGCTCCGGCGGGCCGGCATCGACGGGGCGGCCTCATAGATGGAGCGGCCAGTGAGAGCTCCTACCGAGCAGTAGGCCGGCGCAGCGACGTATAGCCTGCGGTTATGTCCCGGCCCTGGTACATCCGCAGACTCATATTGAGCACCCTGGCGATACTCGCCCTGGCGGTGGTAGTGCTCAACTGGACCTATGGGCGCCTACCGGCGGAGCCCAAGCCGACCGGCTCGTTCGTCCAGGTCGATGGGCTGCGCATCCATTACATCGAACATCCAGGTGGCGGCACACCCATCGTGCTGATCCACGGGCTGCCCGGTACGGCCGAGGACTGGGAAGACGTGACGCCGCTGCTTGCCGGGCGTCGCACGATCGCGATCGACCGGCCCGGCTTCGGCTACTCGACCGGTGGCTACGTGCCGTTCGACCGCCAGCTGGGAGCGATCCACGAACTGCTGGCCAAGCTCCACGTGGTACGACCGATTCTCGTCGGCCACTCCTACGGCGGGACCATCTCGCTGGGGTATGCCGAGCGCTACCCGAGCGACGTGCGCGGGCTCGTGCTCGTCGACGCGGCGGCCTCCGGACAGGAAGTCGAAACCTTCGCCAAGCTGCAGGCGCACCTCGTGAAATTCCTGCAGCTGCCGGTGATCAGGCAGATCGCCAACGCGACGTTTGGCCAGCTGCTGATCACCGTGTCGGTGAACCAAGCCGACGCTGAAGCATTTCGGCCCCTGCCGGTCGTAGCCGCGCACCGCCGGCGCGTGCTGGAGATCAATATGACCCACGGCAACCTCGAAGCGTGGTCCGGGGAGATCCTTGCGTCCAACGGCGCGGTCGCCCAGATCGACAAGGGCCTGGCCGGCATCGAGGCGCCCGCCGTCGTGATCCAGGGCGAACAGGACGAACTGGTCCGTGCGGTCCACGGCCGCGGACTTGCGGCTGCACTACCCCACGCAAGGCTCGT
>JANWLE010000098.1 GCA_025451035.1 Solirubrobacteraceae bacterium | reverse complement strand
CTTTGTAGCTGTGGCTTTGAGGCAACGACCGACCATGCCTGCTTGGACGCCGGCCTCAAAAACGGCACGGGGTCTTCCGGCGAGACGACCAGAGCAACGCTCTGAGCCAGCGTGAAGAGCAGGCCGGCGACACATACAGCGACGGGTAGCGTCCGATTGGCTCTGATGGCAAAGGTCGCTCCAAGCAGAGCAAGCGGCATGAGAGCTGCTTGCACAGGCACAAGCACGTTGAGGCTGGTGCCCAGCTTGATGGTGCTCAAGAGGGTGACACGCATGGCGATCGTAAGCACCCCGCTCGCGCGCAGCAGGCGTCGATCGACGGCTTGTGCTCTGTAGAGCCATGCGAAGGCTGCTGCGACGAGCAAGCCGAGCAGGTTCCAAGCCGCCTGCGCCCAGTAGCCACCGAGAACACTGAGTGTGTGGTAGCCGCTCTGCATTTGGGCCTCGATCACATCGCGCCACGCTGCCGAGCCAGCGAGAGCCAGGAGAGAGACGACGCCAATGACCAGCGTCATAGCCGCCCATACAGCACACCGACGCGGCTTCGGTGAGATGGCTACGAGGGCTACCGCAGGGATGAAGAGCGGAAGCTTGATCAACGGCAAGAGCCCGCACAGCAGCCCGGCGGCGCCTGCTCGCCGCCCTTGGGCGCTCATCGCGGCTGCTCCCATCAAAACAGGCAGCGCGACGAGCTCCGGAAGCAGGGCTCCGTGCTCGCGCACCAGCCACGGAGCGAGCAACAGCGACGCCGGCGCAAGCAATGTCGCCGGCTTGCTTCTGCTGATCCGCCATACGACCACAGCGCTGATCACACCGGCGCCGAGGTCCAGCACAGCCACGCCGAAACGCAGCCATTCAAGACTGTCGTGGATCGCCAGAAGGCCGGCTCCGATAATGAACACGCCGGGCGGCTGGGCCGCAATGGTTCCGCTATACAGCGCTGAGCCATGCAGCCACAGACGCGAGGTGAGGGCATACACACCCTCGCTGTAGTCCCAGTAAGTACCTGCCAAGGCAAGATGGATCCCCACCAGCACCGCTAGGCCCAACAGCGCTGCTGCGCCAAGCAGCGCCGGCGATGGATACCCAGCCTCGGTGGCGTGCATGCCGCGCCTCGCGGGCTCGCCCGCGGCGTAGCCGGGTGACTGCACATCGGCGGCGGCAGTGCCTCTCATGCTGCTGCAGCGTCTCAGATCCACAGGACTTTGCGCCTGCAGGCGGGCCGCGAGATGGAGATCTCTCGGGCAGTCGTGTGTGGGGCTAGCTGCAGTAGCGTGTGCGCCGTGAAGCGGATCCCCACCAGACTGCAGGGCCCGGCACTGCTTGAGCCAGCCGTGTTCGGCGACGAGCGCGGGTTCTTCACCGAGACCTACCGACGGGCTTGGCATGCGCAGGCAGGGATTCCCGAGAGCGATGAGTTCATCCAGGACAACCACTCGCGCTCGTCATGCGGGGTCGTGCGCGGCATGCACTTTCACATCGGTCCGGGTGTGGCGAAGCTCGTGCGTTGCGCGCGGGGGCGGATTCTCGATGTGATCGTCGACCTGCGGCGCGGCTCGCCCACCTATGCACAGTGGGAGGGGTTTGAGCTCGACGACGAGAGCATGAGGATCCTGTATGTGCCGGTCGGCTTCGCCCACGGCTTCTGCGTACTCTCAGACGTCGCTGACGTCCTCTACAAGCAGACCGCCTACTACGACCCCGCGGTGGAGCGGGGCATCGCCTGGGATGACCCCGATGTCGCCATCAAGTGGCCGCTGCCGGCGAGTGAGCTGATCGTCTCAGCGCGCGACTCATCTGCTCCACGACTGAGCGAGATGGCCGACGAGCTGCCGTTCGTCTTCCAAAGCCAGGCTTGACACACCGACGGCTGGGCATCGGGCTAGCTGCGGCGCGTGTCTGTGAGCAGGCGCTGACCGAGGGTCAGACGCGACGTGCTTGAGTAAGCCTTTGTAATGCTTAAAGCGATGAGTGCTCAGATACAGCGCTTGCGTGAGCGCACCAACGGCTACACCGTCACGCCATCTCAGTATGCGCGTGTTGCGTGGGCTGCCCTGGGCGCGCTGGCGCTGATCGTGCTCAGCGGCGCCGCGGTGCGCCTCACCGGTTCTGGCCTGGGCTGCGACCAATGGCCTAAGTGCGGCGGCAACGTCTACCCGCCGCTCACCACGCACGCGGTGATCGAGTTCTCAAACCGCCTGGTCACCGTCCCGGTCTCGATCGCCGCGATACTCGCCTGGGTGCTCGCGCTCCGGCGCCGCCCCTACCGGCGCGATCTCGTGTGGCTGAGCGCCACGCTACCGCTGGGCGTCATGGGCCAGGCTGTGCTCGGCGGGCTGACCGTTCGTGGCGCCCTGGACTACGGCTGGGTGATGGGGCACTTTGCGCTCTCGATGCTCATCGTCGCCTGCGCATGGGCGCTTGTCTGGCGCTCAAGGAGCGAGCCTGGTCAACGCGAGACGAGCAACCGTGGGCTGGTCATCTGCTCCCGTGTGCTGGTCGCGCTCGCTGGCCTGACCATCTTCGCGGGCACGGCCGCCACCGCCGCCGGTCCCCACGCCGGCGGATCCCCGGGCCAGAAGATCAACCGCTTGCAGTTCGACGGCCGCGGAACCATGGACTTCGTCATCCATCGCCATGGCGAGATCGCGCTTACCTTCGGCGTGGTCGCGCTACTCATGTGGTGGTTGGCGCGCCGGCTCGCGAGCGGCTCGACGGTTCAGCGGGCCAGCACCTCGCTGTGTGCGCTTCTAGCTCTCCAGGGCGCTGTCGGCCTCGATCAGTACGAGACTCATCTGCCGACAGAGCTCGTTTGGGTACATGTCGGCTTGGCCTGTGCCACGTGGATCGTGGCCCTGTGGGTGGCCTCCGCGGCGGGCGCCCCGCGGCTCAAGCCGGCCGCTGCCAGAGAGCAGTTGGCGCCTGCGGCCTCCGCCTACACCTCGGTTTAGGGGAGTAGGCAGAAACCCGCTTTCGTGACTTTACGCACAAAGTCTCGAAGTTTTCTGCCTAACCGTCCTCTCCAGCGGTTAGCCTGCGCCGAAAGTACACCTAGAAAGGAAGTTCCATGACTAAGAACGAGCTGGCAGAAAAGATCGCTCAGCGCGCCGACCTGGGTGTTGGACAGGCTCGCGACGTGGTTGAGGCCGTCATCGACGCAGTCTCGGACGAACTAGCTGCGGGGGGCGAGGTTTCGCTCGCTGGGTTCGGCAAGTTCAGCGTCTCAAACCGCTCTGCGCGGCAGGGCCGCAATCCCGCCACCGGCGAGACGATCAACATCGCGGCTAGCAGGGCAGCCAAGTTCTCGGCCGCCAGCGCGCTGAAGAAGCGCCTGAACCCCTGAGCGAGCTGACTGGGGCGGATACCGGAGGCTGCTAGCCGGAGTTCCCTCACATGCATAACTGCCGTCAGGCTTTAAGCCAGAGACCTGGGGCTGATCAACTCGCCAGCTAGATGGTGAGGTTGCTCAGTGGGGTGGTCGCTGTCACGCCTAGGTGCTATTGCGCGGCTTTCTCGCCGTATGTGATGCACCCCACATAACCCATTGGGCTGGAGGAGTTGTGCCTGCCTGCTGGTTGGTTGAGTGGCGAGCCAGCGTCGAGCGACGGCAGCTTGCGGCCGCTCAGCCGCAAGCTGCTAGAGCACCCTCCGTGCCCAGGTAAAGCTCTCGTGCAGCCAGCCTGTGCTCAGCGGCAGCACATACACCCCCTGATCTGAGGAGTGGATCGCCCATTCGTCGCTCAGCGCGATGCCCTCATGGATGACGTTTGACTCCTTGGCGGGGGAGTTGAAGTGCGCCGTGCCAAAGAACAGCAGGTCGCCGCCGTTCACCTGCGATAGGCGAAGGCGTGCGCGCTTGGGGATCTCGCCAGCCTGCTGCGCTGCCGTGCGGCCGTTGATCTTCCTTCCCCAAGGGAAGTCCGAGAGCTTGTAGACACGCCAAGCAAAGCCCGAGCAGTCATAGCCGCCGTGCGACAGGCCGTCGCTCGTGTCATCTGTCGTGCCGCCCCAGATGTAGGGCATCCCGATCTTCGAGATCGCAAGCGAGAGCACCCGCCGCTGCGCGGAGTTGTAGCGCGGCAGCGCGAAGCTGGCGAAGGTTTCGCGAGCTTGTTCCAGCTGCCATTCCGAGAAGCCGAGGATGGCCGCGAAGGAGTGGGCGGCTTCGGCACGCGTTATCAGATCCGTCGGGTACGGCTCAAACGCCTCGTAGCGGGTGGGCTGCATGTAGCGGAGGTCCAGGTAGCGGGCCAGCACCTCGCTGCCGAAATAGGACGGCGGATGAAGGCCTGCCTGCTCGGCTTGGTTCTGCACCACGCCGGCGGCCTCACCGAGGCCTAGCTGGTCGACCAGCAGCGCATCGAATCGCACGACGGTCATCGGCGCCGAGGGATCAAATGCGATCGGCGCGCTCGCCTGCCGTGTCGCTAGCGCCGCAAGCGCATTTTGCATTTGCGTTGCGCTCAATGACTGTTCGCCGCCAAAGCCGCCGGAGAGGTCTTCCATTACGCCTGCTCTTACGACTTGCATTTGCTCTGTGTGATTCCAGCTCCCCAGCGCGAGACCGGCCTTGGCCTGAGCGCCGGGGCACAGCACGAGCGCGCCCAGCAGCAGGCTGCAGGCAAAAGCCGACACACGCAATCCCGCGCTCCAGCGCACCGCACACGCTCGTCGCTCCATGACCAGCGGTATCGGCCGGCGGCCGCGCGCTCGTTAGCCACAGCGCGAGTGGTTGGCCGCTAGGTGCGGCGCTCGGCTGTGGTTTCGCGAGCTATGCGCAGGATTGAGCTACTAGCGGCCCGCAGTACGCGAACCGGAGTAGCGCTCGAGGTTGTCCTCGGGTATGGGCTCCCATGACGCGGCCGAGTCTACGAACTGGCGATATTCGGGGCGAATCAAAGGATCTGAGTCGAAGGCTCCTAGGCGCACCGCTACCTCCTCGTCGCTGAAAGGATCGCCGCTGAACATCGCCGATCCGCATGTCGAGCAGAACAACTTCGGTACGCCCGTGGGTGGCTTGTACGAACGGAGCTGCTCACGCCCGCTGAGGAGCTCAAAGCCTGAGCGCGGCACCCTGCAGTTCGCCGAGGATCCCGTGCCGGTGCGGCGCTGGCAGTGCGTGCAATGACAGTAGCCGGCGGAGATGATCGGCTCGCTCACCCGGAAGCGGACTGCGCCGCATAGGCAGCCGCCCTGAAGCGGTGCTCGGCTGGAGGGCTCGCTCGTAGCCGCCATCTGCTCAATCTTACGAAAAGCCGAGCACCGCTCAAGCCGCCGGCATCCGGAAACCACTCGGTGCTGTGAGGGGATCGGCGCCTGTCAAGGCGCGAGCGTGACCGCCTGCTTACGTCCGTGGGTTGGCACCCGGTATACGACCTCGCCGGCGTGCTGCGATCGCCACCCGCCTATCATGATGCGATGACCCAGCAACGAGCCCGCGGCCTCTGCCTCGCGGGGCTGGCGCTCACCGGCATCTACTCGTGGGTGACGCTGCCGCTCGCACCGTCGCTGATCGGCAGCCACCCCGTCCTGCTCGAGGCGCTGCGCGGCTCGATCTCGTCAATGATCACGGCGGGAGCCTTGGTGCGTGTAGGGCACGCAGCCCTGCCGCTCGTGCTGCTCGCTCCGGTGCTGACGCTGCTCAAGAGCGGCCTGCTGCTGTGGTGGGCGGGGCGTCTCTGGGGCCCGAGCTTGGCGCACATGCTGGCCCGTGGCAGCTCGCTCGCGCAGCGCAGAAGCGAACGCGCGATCCGCTGGGGCGAGCGCTATGGGTCTTGGACAGTCGTCTTCGCCTATTTCCTGCCGGTGCCCAGCGGTCTCATCTACGCCGCCGCCGGATGGACCGGGATGTCGCTGCGCCGCGTGCTCGCGCTCGACCTGCTCGGCACGTCATTGTGGATCCTCGCCGTGGTCGCGCTTGGATACAGCATTGGCAGCCCTGCGGTCAAAGTGGCCAAGGCGATCAATCACTACGGTCTGCTGATCTCGCTCGCGCTGCTGGGCGTCGTCCTGCTCATCGGCATCGTGCGCTCACCGCGACTGTCGCTCGCCGACGAGCAGGCGGAGTGAGCGTACGGCCTACCTCCCCTGTCCGTTAGGGGAAGCCACATGCTGGGCCTATCAGCCGCAGCCGGTGTTGTTGCCGCAGGAAGAGCAGGTGTAGCAGGAGCCGGTGCGCTGCATCATGCCGCCGCACTGGCTGCAAGCCGGTCCTAGATCAAGACCCTGAAGGCGCGCGGGGACGACTGGCGGAGTGTCCGTTAGCGCCGTCACGGGCGCTACGCCGGATCCACCGTTGCCCGGCGTAGCGGCCGCTTGGCCTTCGGATTCCGGCCCGGCGGTGTCCGAAGCGCTCACCGACTGGACGGCCTCTTGGCTGGCCTTGCGCGCGCGTACCTCGGCCGTGAGGATGCCGAGCTCCTCCTGAGCGTCGGTGTCCAGGAAGCGCGAGGCCAGCCAGCGCATGATGTAGTCGGGCATCGACTTGGCGAACGGGATCTCCGGGTTTGAGGTGATGCCCTCCGGCTCGAAGCGCATGTAGCTGAACTTCTGCACGAGCGTCTCGAGCGGCACCCCGTACTGCAGCGCGATCGAGATCGCGGTCGCGAAGGCGTTCATCATGCCGCGCAGCGTCGAGCCCTCCTTGCCGATGTCGGTGAGGAAGATCTCCCCGACCGACCCGTCCTCATACATGCCGGCGGTGATGTATCCCTCGTGGCCGCCGATCGAGAACTTGTGCGTGATCGACTTACGCTCTCTCGGCATCCGCTTGCGGTGCGGGCCGGCTGCGGCCAGCGCCTTGGTGACAGCCTCTTCGATCTGCGCATCCACATCCTTGCCTGAGGAGCTCTCCCGCTTCTGCGCGTCGGTGCGCAGCGCCTGCGCAGTCTTGGAGCCGTCCCGGTAGATCGCCAGCGCCTTGATACCAAGGTGCCAGGCCTGCGTGTAGGCGTCGACAATGTCCTCGACGGTTGCGCTCTGGGGCAGGTTCACGGTCTTGGAGATTGCGCCGGAGATGAACGGCTGCACAGCCCCCATCATCTTCAGGTGGCCCATGTGCGAGATCGCGCGCTCGCCGACCGCCACATCGAACACCGGCAGGTGCTCCTCCTTGAGACCGGGTGCTCCCAGGATCGTTCCGTGCTCAGCCAGATGGGCCTCGATCTGCTCGATCTGCTGCTCTGAGTAGCCGAGCGTTTGCAGCGCCAGCGGCACGGTGCGGTTGACGATCGTCATCTGCCCGCCACCGACGAGCTCCTTGAACTTCACGAGCGAGAAGTCGGGCTCAACGCCGGTGGTGTCGCAGTCCATCAAAAACGAGATCGTCCCGGTGGGGGCGAGCACCGTTGCTTGCGCGTTGCGATAGCCGACACGCTCACCCAGTTCCACCGCCTCGTCCCACGAGCGCCGCGCCGCCGCCAGCAACTCCCTATCCAAGCAGGTCTCCTCTGCAATGGAGTACGAGGCGTCACGGTGCATACGCATCACGTTGTTGTGCTCCTCGCGGTTCTCCTCGTAGTGCTCATACGGGCCGAGCGCGGCCGCGACCTTGGCCGACTCGCGGTAGGCGCGACCGGTCATCAGCGCGGTGATCGCCGCAGCTGTGCCCCTGCCCTCGTCGGAGTCATACGGCATGCCGTTGCTCATCAGATAGGCGCCTAGGTTCGCGTATCCGAGGCCGAGCTGGCGGAACGCACGCGCGTTCACGCCGATCTCCTCGGTCGGGTAGCTCGAGGGCCCGACGATAATCTCCTGCGCGAGCAGCACCACATCCACGGCGTGCTCAAAGGACGCCACGTCGAGCGTCCCGTCAGCGCGGCGGAACTTCATCAGGTTCAGTGACGCCAGGTTGCACGCCGAGTTGTCCACGTGCATGTACTCGGAGCAGGGATTCGACGCGTTGATGCGACCGCTTTTGGGGGAGGTGTGCCACTGGTTGATAGTTGTGTCGTACTGCACCCCGGGGTCCGCGCAGCGCCAAGCCGCTTCGGCGATCTCCTTCATGAGCTCACGCGCAGGGACCGGGTCGCCTACGGGCTTGCCGGTGGCGCGGGCGATGAGGTTCCACTCGCCGTCGGCCTCCACGGCGCGCATGAACTCGTCGGTGATGCGCACCGAGTTGTTCGCGTTCTGGTATTGGATCGACTTGAAGCCCTCGCCGTCGATCGACATGTCAAAGCCCGCGTCGCGCAATGCGGCGGCCTTGTCCTCCTCCTTGGCCTTGCACCAGATGAACTCGCGGATGTCGGGGTGGTCGATGTCGAGCACGACCATCTTCGCCGCCCGGCGCGTCTTACCGCCGGACTTGATCGTGCCGGCCCACGAGTCGGCGCCGCGCATGAACGAGACGGGGCCCGAGGCGGTGCCGCCCTTCGCCAAGTGCTCCATCGAGCCGCGGATGTTCGACAGGTTGATGCCCGACCCGGAGCCGCCGCGGAAGATCATCCCCTCCTTGGTGTTCCAGTCGAGGATCGACTCCATCGTGTCCTCGACCGAGAGGATGAAACACGCCGACGCTTGCGGGCTCTCCTCAAAGCCGACGTTGAACCACACCGGAGAGTTGAAGGCCGCCATCTGGTGAAGCAGGATGTGGGTGAGCTCCGCCTCGAAGGCGTCGCCGTCCTCATCTGATGCGAAGTAGCCGCGCTCTCGCCCCCAGCCGGCGATCGTACCGGCCACGCGGCTGATCATCTGCTTGACCGAGTGCTCTCGCGCGGGATGTCCTAGCTGGCCACGGAAGTACTTCTGGGCGACGATGTTCGTCGCGTTCTGCGACCAGCTCTTGGGGAACTCGACTTCCCGTTGCTCGAACGCGACTCGGTCTCCGTGGCCGATGCGCGCATCGCGCAGCTCCCACTCGACCGCATCGAACGGATTGGTATCGGCCGAGGTGAAGACGCGGTTCACCGAGAGCGCAACGCCGGGCTGGTTCTGCTCGATGGCGGTGGTGTGAGTGGTAGGTCTCATCAGCAGTCTCGCTCCTTGTCTCTCCGCGCCGGGCGTCATGGCGACGCCCACTCGACTCTGTTGTTTGAGCCGCAGATCGTCCCGCGCAAGCCGGACAGAAAGAGGGGCTTATTGGCTTAAATTCTAGGAGCCGCGGGGCGCCGTTCAGCGTCCCAGCCGAATCCAGTCCGCAAACTCCGAGAAAGTCGCAGACATGCGGTAGCTGGCCTCCGCCATCGAGTGGCGCATGGAGAGCGTCCAGTGAGGCTCGAATGCGAGCCAGCGCGCTGTCGCCCAGGCGAGACACGCGAGGATGAGCAGCGCCGCAAGCACCGCGACATAGAGAGCTTCGCCCCTGAGTGACGGGAGCTTGAAGCCGTGATTGCTGCCGCTCTTCTTGGCGGTCTTGAGGGAAATGGCTTTACCCGCGCCCAACACGCTCTGGGGCGCAGGTGCATGCTGGGAGGCGCTGCTTGGTGTCGTGGTTGAAGTGCCCGCCGGCGAGAACGTCGTGGTGCTGGTCTTAGGCGTGGCGCCCTTGGGCAAATTGCCTTCGCTGGGGATCCTCGCCGAAGCCGGCACGGGAAGACTGAGCGGCGAGCTCTTAGCGGCCGCTTTCGCTGCCCAGGCGTTGGCGCAGATGTAGATCCCCGCCGTGCTCATCAACAGACAGGCGATGGCTAGGCGGCTAAGTCTCCTAAAGCGACTATGCACGGCAGCACCCATGCTAGATGTTCGTGGGCCTCTCGGCGCCAGCCACGGGCAGTAGATCAGCGATCGCCTCGAGCGCCTGCGCTAGGACAAGCGCCGGTTCCCGCTCCGCGTCGAGCGTGCGGATCCGTTGCGGCTGCTCCTCGGCGAGCCCATCGTAAGCGGCGGCGATCCGCTGGAAGAAGCGCTCGTCCTCGCGCTCCAGGCGGTCTGGCTCCTCGCCGCGCACGCCTTGGCGGCGGCGTCCGGTCTGCGGCGCGATTCGCAAAAGCAGCGTCCGGTCGGGCACAAGGCCGCCGGTGGCGAACAGGTTGATCACGCGGACCTGCTCCAACCCCAGTTCGCGCCCTGAGCCCTGGTAGGCGAGCGAGGAGTCGACAAACCGGTCGAGCAGCACCCACGCTCCGCCAGCGAGCAGCGGCTCCAAGCGCTCGTCGACGAGCTGGGCGCGCGCCGCCGCGTACAGCAGGGCCTCGGCTCGCACATTCACACGCAAGCCCGGGTCCTTCACGAGCTCCCGGATGCGCTCAGAAATGGCTACGCCCCCGGGCTCGCGCAGCACCTCCAAGCGCTCGACCCCGGCCGCTTGGATACTGTGCGCCAGCTGCGCCGAGAGCGTCGTCTTGCCCGCCCCGTCCAGCCCCTCGATTGTGATCAGCTTCCCGCGCTGCACTGCTAGACCGTACCTCCCACGGCCGTCTCTAGGATGGGTGGTGTGACGCTCGCCGATCCGCTCGCCGCCCTGCCCGGCATCGACGCTCATCCACACGCCCGTGCCGTGCTCGGCCCGGCCCTGCCACCGCACGGCTCGCCGTCGCACGCCTATCTCTTCCATGGCCCCCCCGGCAGCGGCAAGCGCGCGCTGGCGCGGTCGTTCGCCGCCGCCCTGCTGGCGGACGGCGCCGTCGACCCGACGACGGTCGCCGAGCGCGTCGCTCGCGGCTCGCATCCCGACCTCGTCTGGGTTCGTCCTAGCGGCGCGGCTGAAATGCTGGTGAGCGACATCGACGAGCCGGTCATCGCCGGTGCGACGCGCACGCCGTTTGAGTCCACGCGGCGCGTGTTCGTGATCGAGTCCGCGCAGACGATGAACGACCAGGCCGCCAATCGGATGCTGAAGACTCTTGAGGAGCCGCCCTCCTTCGTGCACCTGATCCTGCTCGCTGAGCGCCCGCAGGACGTGCTGGCGACTATCACCTCTCGCTGCCAAGCGGTCCGCTTTGATCCGCTCTCGAGTGAGGCGATCCAGGCGCGCCTGCGGGATGACGGTGTTGCCGAGGCCGACGCCACCGATTGCGCTCGGCTCGCGCTCGGCGACGTGACCTTCGCGCAGTGGCTGGCCGGCGCGCAAGGACAAGCCCTTCGCGCCGACGCGGAGACCTTCGCGCGCTGTTGTGTGGAAGGCGAGACGGCTCACCGGCCGTGGCTTGCGCTGATCGACCGCGCCAAGGCTGCGGGTGAGCTGGCCGGCGAGGAGATCAAAGACAGGCTCGCCCGTGAGCTCGAGCTGCTGCCTAAGAAGGAGCATCGCCGCCTGGAACGGGAGGCGACGGAAGCCGAGCGCCGCTCACAGCGCAGGGAGCGCACGAGCGCGCTCGGGCGGGGACTGCACCTGACCGAGCTGTGGCTGCGCGACGCATGGTGTCAGGCGCTGGGAGCGAGCGAGCTCGCCTATGTCCCCGGCCGGCTCAAGACGCTCAACGGCGAGACGAGCGCGTTTGAGCCAAGGCGCCTCTCGGAAGGCATCGAGCTCGTCGCAGAGACGCGAATGCGGCTGGCGGTCAACGTGTCCGAGGAGCTTGCGCTCGAGGCGTTGGCATATCGCCTGCAGCGCCTGTTCGTTCCAGCGCCCGACTGAAGCTAGCCGGCGATCGGGCCGAGGTTCGGGGTGCGCCCAAAGGTCTCAAATGCCCGGAAACGGTTGAACAGCTTGTTCTCGGGGCCGTGGAAGTCAGCTGAGCCCGTGCTCAACACGCCTAGCTCGACGGTCCGCTCGGCCAGCAGCTCCGTCTGCTCGCGCGTGTGGCTGATGTAGAAGGCCTCGACCCCGTCCATCCCGAACTCAACAAAACGGTCGATCGTCTCGAGCACCTCGCGGGGGTCGGTCAGATCCCAAAACGGGTGTGCCCAGATCGCCACGCCGCCCGCCTGGTGGATCGCCTCAACCGCGTTGGCAACGGTCGGCGTCTGGCGCATGCGAAACGCGGACCGCCCCTCGATCAAATAAGCCCTGATCAGCGAGCCGACGTCGTCTATCTGCTCCTCACGCAGACGCTCCGAGTTTGCCGCATGCCCGAGCACGGCATTCGCCAAGTGGGGTCGCCCGATTGGCTTGCCGGCCTCTAGCCGTGTGTTTATCTCCCGCTCATCGAGCTGCCAGCCCAGCTCGCGCAGCGCGTCGGCCATCCGCAGTGTGCGCTGCTCGCGGTCTGAGAGGAAATGCCCCAGAGTTGCGTTGAACGCGGCGTCTTGGTGATCGACGAGGTAGCCCAGGATGTGCAGTTCCCGAGGCTCGCTGGCACCGTCATCGACGGCTGAGATCTCGATCGCGGGTATTACGCGCACACCATGCTCTACACCGGCGGCAAGGGCCTGCGAGACACCGCTGAGGGTGTCGTGGTCGGTGAGTGCCAACAGCTCCACGCCCGCCTCGGCGGCGCGGGCAACTACGTCTCCGGGCGACAGGGTGCCGTCGGAGAAGGTGGAGTGGGACTGCAGATCAAAGGTGGGTCGCGAATCGGCCTCGGCCATTGCCCGAGCCTATCTGGCGGGGATGGAGTGAGGAGTGCCATCTCCACGCCTGCCTGCTCGAGACATCCGGAGCACCCGTCACGCTGAGCCAACTATGAGACTACGCAAGAGCACAGACCCGAGCCTGAGTGCCGAAACCGCACGCCACCAGCCGATCAGAATCCATCTGCCCGCCGTGGTTCACCTGCCGCATCGCGATCGCGCCGCTGGAGAGAACCCCGACCGCGACGCCGCTCTGCGTACCGAGCACGTCCTGCGACGGCTGCCCGAGCGTAGGTGGATAGTGCTCGATGGTGCCGATCACAAGCATGGCCTGGACCATGTGGTCGTGGGCCCCGCTGGCGTGTTTGCGATCACCTCACGTAAGCCCGAGGGTCCGGGAGTACGCGTCCGGGATGGCGTTCTGTGGCTGCGCAAGGGAGAGGATCGGAGGGCCAGTCGTCCCGGCACGGCGATCAACCGCTGTGCTCTGGACGCGGCGCGCGCGCTCGAGCGGGACATCCGTTCCCGCAGCCACTACCAAGTGGAGGTCCATCCCCTCGTCGTCCTGTGGTGTGAGTTCCCTCAAGCGGTCGCGGAATCCACCAAGATCACGTTCGTGCACGGCCGGGATCTGTTCGGCTGGCTCTCCGCGCAGGAGCCCGCACTGGATGAACAAAGCTCCGCACAGATCGCGCAGACGGTGCGCATGGCGCAATCATCGGGCCGCTCGCGTGGCCACGTCCCCCCGCGCGGGCGGGCGGCGTAGCTGCGCTCGGGCTACTGGAACTGAGCCGGCGCCTGCTTCGGCAGGTTCGCGACGCCAGTCAGCATCGTGCCGACGCGCCTGCTGACGGCGCTGCGTAGGTCTCTCACTGCGGCGTGGTAGCGGAACGCCTTCTGCGGCAGGACCGAGTCGTTACTCGCGCTTCGCTTCAGCTTCTCGCGAGCGCTGTCGGTCTCTTGCGCGCGCTGCTGCGCCTCCATCCAGATGACCTCCAGGTAGGCCAAGGCGGCTCCGTACTGCTCCTCAGGCAGATCGTCGCGTACCTCCACCTGACGAAGCACAGGTATCACCTCGCGGCTGAGCCAGCGTTGCTCGGCGTGGGCACGCAACAGCAGGCAAACGTCGGGAGGGGGAGATGTATCTGCGGGTATTGTGGGCATCAAGCAACTCTCGCTAAGGGTTCGCTCTACCGACGGTTTCGGCTAAGCCCACATCTTGCTTTAGGAGAATGCCGCAACCTTCCACGGTATTTCGGTTCAAAAGAGGCGATAAGACCCCAAACACCGAAGATCTGTGCGTCCAAAGTCGGGTAGCTCACTGTCCACTCTCAAGTCGTCGTGCCCGTTGCGCCGATGTCCATCGCAGGTACTCCTATGAGCTACGACCCAACCGTTAGACCACCAGGACACCACGCCCGCTCGACCGTGCAGCGCCTGCGCATGCGCACGCTGATCACCCTCGGCGTGCTAGCTGTCGCGACCACCCTCCTGGGACGGGCCTTCGGACTTCACGATGTGCGTTTCCTCGTCTCGGAGATCGCTCTGCTGGCTACGATCTTCGTGGTATCGCGGTTCGTGCTGCCGCTCGTGGAGCGCCATGATCGAGGCGCGACGGGAGAGGAGCACGTCGGGGCGCTATTGGACCGGCTCGGTCACGAAGGCTGGCGGGTGATCCACGACGTCAGCTTCGGCCACGGCAACGTGGACCACATCGTGATCGGCCCCGGAGGGGTGTTCACCGTCGAGACCAAGAGCCACCCGGGTCCTGTGCGCGCGCGGCGCATACACGGCGCGACGATCGCTCAGGCGCACTCCCAGCAGAGACTGATCGAACGGATCACGGGTGAGCCGGTCCAGTCGCTGCTCGTCTTCAGCCGAGCCTGGGTGGATAAGCCGCTCGCCCGCCGCAGGGGGGTGCGGGTGCTGCCAGCCGGAATGCTCGTCGGCTATTTGACCAGATGCGAAGTCAAGCTCGATAGCGAGCGTAGCGAGCATTGTTACCGTCAGGTGGTGCAGGCGCTGGAGCAACAGGCGCTCACGGTGCATCGGCGCCGAGCGCTTGGCTCTGTTGCGCTCAGGCGCATCGGGCGTGGGCCATCCAACTGACCGCGGTGGGCCTCCCGGTCAGAAGCTGACCGCCGGACCCCTATCACTGTGGGTGGGGCGAGCACCGCCGTCCGCGCTGGCGGATCGGACTATTCGTGCTCACGCCCGTCCAAGAGGCGACGATCGTGCTCGCAGCGTCCTGTTTTGCGCGCCCGATGCGTGAGGCAGGCACGCGTACGCGGGCAACGCGAGTTTGCCGGCGCGCGCCCGGGTAGTCCTGTAGGGAGACACACCCCGAGCGAGGAGGTCTGAAAAATGCCGCCACGTGGCGTGAAGAAGGGCACCAAGCGCGAGCGTCAATACGAGCACGTCAAGGACAGTCAGCGCGAACGCGGCGCCCCGGAGGGTCTCGCCGAGGAGATCGCCGCTCGCACGGTCAACAAGGAACGTGCCCGCAGCGGTGAGTCACGCACCCGCTCACGCACCTCGGTAAGCGATCTGTCCTCGGGCCGGCGCGGTGGACTGCGCTCCGGTAGGCCCGGGCCGCGCGGGCGCACTCGCGAGCAGCTCTATCAAGAGGCTCGCAAGCTGGGCGTGAGCGGCCGCTCGAGCATGGACAAGGCGCAGCTCGAGCGCGCGGTTGAAGCTCGCAAGCGCTAGCGGCTGCGGGCTTAGCGGATGCACTGGTGGGTAACTCCAGGGACACAAGGAGCCGGTAGCGCCGTGTGAAAGGAGAGCAGATCCGTGAGATGGAGAACCAGGCGTCGAGAAGAACCCGTCGGCGAAGGCCCGCCGCGCGAACGAGCGCCGCAGCGGGCCTTCGCGGGGCGCACCCGCGAAGCTGGCGCGGCGGCCATCGGGACCGTCGGGATGGGAGCAGTACTGATCGCACGGCTCGTCATGCTGGTCGCGGTTCTGATCGCGATCCTTATCGGCTTGGCGATCATCCTCGTCGACGTGAAGGCCAACCCGGCAAATGGGGTCGTCAAAGGCGTCCACGAAGGCGCGAACTTCTTCGCTGGAGAATTCACCGGCCTGATCTCCTTTGCCGGAAACCACCCCAAGCGTGCGATCACCGTCAACTGGGGTATCGCTCTGATCGTGTACCTGGTCCTCGGCGCGCTGATCGCTGGCTTTATCGCCCGCATCGGACGGGGAGGTCTCGCCTTTGATCGAGCCGCCCCGAGCCACTAGCGAAGGCGACCAGGGCCCGCCCGAGACTCCCCGCTAGGTGCTCGCGCGTTTCAGTTTCAGTAGGCGGTCTTGTGCTAGGTCCTGGGGTAAGCTCGCATCCCTAAGGACGGCGGTTAGCTGAGCACGAACCGCTCGGCGATCGGCAGCTTCTGCTCGTGCGCCATGACCCAGCCAACCATGATCTCGACCAGCCGCTGATCGAACTGGCTGCCCGCGCATCGCTGAAGCTCGGCGAGCGCGTCTTGGGCGCTCATGGCTGCGCGGTAGTAGCGATCGGAGGTCATGGCCTCGAAAGAGTCCGCAACGGCGAGGATCCGTCCCTCCAGCGGAATCACCTCGCCCGCGAGACCATCAGGGTAGCCGCGGCCGTCAAAGCGCTCGTGATGGGCGCGCACCCAGCGAGCGATCTGCGGCAACCCAGCTCCCTCGACCAAGCGCTCGCCAGCTACCGAGTGGCCCTTCATAGTCTCGTACTGCTCGTCGCTGAGAGGGTGTTGCGAGAGCAGGACAGCGTCCGGCACGGCGATCTTGCCGACGTCGTGGAGGACTCCCGCGGTGTGAACCCGTTCGATGTGCTCGGCGCTAAAACCGAGCTCGGTCGCGACCCCGGCTGCGTAGCAGGCGACCCGTTCGGAGTGATGGCGGGTGTACGGATCCTTCGCGTCGACGGCGAGCGCCAGCGCCCGCACGGCATTCTCGGCAAAGTCGCGCAGACGCTCCTCGCTTTGACTGATCGTGCTGACCATCGCGTCGAAGTTATGGCCGATCATCCCGAGCTCATCGGTTCGCTCCCAATTCAGTCGCGCGTCGCGGTCGCCGGCCGCATGCCTGAAGATGACACGGTTGAGTTCACTCAGGGGCCGGAAGATCACGCGGTAGAACCCCGCTGCACACAGCGCCGAGAACGCGACCATGATGGCCATGATCGTGAGGATGACTATCCGCGCTGCCCCTTCGGCGCTCGCGCCGTGGGCTACACGCTCAAGCTCAGAGCGGGCGACCAGGTACATCGCTGCTGCTGAGAGCAGCATTCCGGACAGCATCAGCACGATCGTCTTCACCCGCGCGGCGGGGCGCACCTGCCTAGCGGGAGCGATGTCAACCGAAGACTCGCTCACACAACGGCGCTCGGCGCTCGAGCGATTTTGCTTGAGCGCACTGCGTGCAGTTGCACAAACGTCCAGTGGCTAGTGAGATCCCAACATGGCGTGCGAAGAGTCGCTGCCGACGTTTACGCCCGCTCGCGGGCGAGCTGAGATAGTCGATCGTCGTAGCTCGGTAGCTCGCCGTCCCGCTCGTGTGCGGTCGCAACGACCATGGCATCCGGCAGGCGCACGGCCTGGTGTTGGGTGCGCTGTAGGCGGCGCAGCAACAGGGCGAGCGTTGTTGACGCGCGACGACGCTCAGGCCGGGCTCGCGCACCTCATAGGTGTCTCGCTTCGAAGCTGAGCGTTCGTCATCGTCACGAGTGACCGCTTCAGCGCAAACGTGAACAGGGGAGGCGTTCAAACGTGAACACCTCCGAGAGCCGACGCGGGGATTCGAACCCCGGACCCCCGCTTTACGAGAGCGGTGCTCTGGCCAACTGAGCTACGTCGGCGCGACGCCTGCCATCGTACAGCGAGCTGTACGTGCTGCGGGCTGCGTAAAGCTCATGATATAGGCCGCCGGACGAGCGATCCTGAGCGGTCCAGCCGCGGGCAGATGGCCCACTGGTTCGCGATAGCCAGGGCGCCGGTCAAGCTCGACTCGACCGGCACGCCCGAGGCGAGCACGCTGCTGGCGAAGTCCGCGCAGCTCGAACCATCGGCCAGCGAAGTCCTCACCGCCAACCTCACCCCGGCAATTACGTGCTGGTCTGCATAGAGCCAGGGCACTACGCCGCCGGGCAACATCCGCCGTTCACCGTTACTGGATGACGCGCTGCGGGGTCCCCTCGCACGAGGCGCGAGGGGACCCCCTAGGGCTGTCGCATGCCGGTGAGGTGCGTGGCGTTAGTGGGAGAATCACACTGGATGGCAAGTGACTTGGATGCTTTGCGACGTGACCTGGCTCGCCTGATCGGGTCAGAGGGCGTCCTAGAGCCGCACGCCTACGAGGCTTATGCCCACGACGCGACGATTCAACGCGGGCTGCGCGGCACCCCGGACGCGGTCGTATGCCCAGCTGATGCGAGGTCGGTGGCGCGCGTGCTCGCCTGGTGCTATGACCACGACGTCGCGCTCGTGCCGCGAGGCGGCGGCACCGGTCTCGCGGGCGGCGCCGTGCCCGTCGGCGGCGGGGTCGTGTGTAGCCTCGAGCGGCTGAATCGGATCCTCGAGATCGAGCCACAGCTGTGGCGGATGAGCGTCCAGGCGGGTGTGCTAACCGCTCATGTGCACCGTCTGGCCCGCGAGAACGGGCTGATGTTCGCTCCGGACCCCGGCGCCGCCGAGCAGTCGCAGATCGGCGGGAACATCGCCACCAACGCCGCTGGTCCACACGCCTTCAAGTACGGCCCGACCGGCGGCTTCGTCAGCGGCCTGGAGGTCGTGCTCGCCCCCGGCGAGATAACGAACCTCGGCGCGAAGGTGAGCAAGGATGTGGCCGGCTATGACTTGCGGGGCCTGCTCGTGGGCAGCGAGGGAACGCTTGGCGTCGTCACCGCCGCCCACTTGAGGCTGCTGCCGGCCCCGACGCAAACGGAGGCGGTCGCGGTCGTACTCGAGGGCGTAGAGCAGGGCCAGCGGCTCCTGCTCGAGCTGATCGGCAGCGGGATACGGCCCGCGGTGCTCGAGTTCCTAGACGAGGCCGCGCTGTCCGCCGCGGCACGCTCATTTCCCGGCGAGCTCGGCGCGGAGGCGAGATTCATGCTGCTGCTCGAGCTGGACGGCACCGGCGAGGAGCTCGCGCGTGAGTCCGCGGAGCTGAGGGACCTCCTCAAAGATGCGGCTCCGCTGGGTCTGCTGCAACCAAACCCGAGCGCGCTGTGGCGTTGGCGCGCCGGCCTCAACGGTGCAATCGCCGCGCAACGCGGAGGCAAGGTCAGCGAGGACATATCAGTCCCTGTCGAGCATTTGGCGCGCGCGATCGAAGGGGTCCACCGCATAGGCTCCGAACACGGGCTGGCGACATGCACGTTCGGCCACGCCGGCGACGGGGTGCTGCACGCAACCTTCATGGTGGACCTGCAGGACGAGCAGGAGACGAGCAGGGCGCTGGCCGCCGCGCAGGCTGCGCTGAGGCTCGCGATCACGCTCGAAGGCTCGGTGACAGGCGAGCACGGATGCGGCTGGGTCAAGCGCACGCAGCTAGCCCAGCAGCTGGGGCCGGCTGCCTTGGCGGCCCACTGGCTGATCAAGGACTCCCTGGACCCGAAGGGTCTTCTCAATCCGGGTAAGAAGCTGTTGCAGCGCCCGGGCTAGATCTCGTCCTCGCCGGCTTGCGGGCTGGGTGGCCGGCGCACCAGGTCGTGTGCTTGGGGGAGCGAGCTGGCGAGCACAAGATGATTGTCCACGCCGGTGATCTGCAGGACCCGCATGACCTCCTCGGTCGCGCCGAGCAGGACCAGCGCCCCGCGCTCCTTGGCCAGTTCGCGCTTGAGGTGAAGCAACGCCTGAAGGCCGGTGGAGTCGATGAACGGGACGCCAGTGATGTCGAGGATCACCTTCGCGGTGTGCTCTCGCTCACGGGCGGCGATCAGGCGCGCCTGCAGCGAGGGCGCGCTCGCGAAGTCGATCTCCCCGGTGACGCTAACCCGCAGGACCCCTGCGTCGTCAGCCTGGAACTCGACTAGCAGCGCGGCGGGGTCTAGCTGTCTCACTGCTTCGCGCGGGTCGCTTGACACCGCCAGGACAGTAGCAGTCCGCTCGCGCGTTGCCCAGCCGTTCGGACGGATGCTCACTCACTCGCCGGGCGTGCTCGCGCCGCACCGAGGGGCGTGCGCTGCGGCAGCTCACGCCCGGCAATAGCGGCGGCCGCGAGCCTTCCCGTGAACACGCAGCCGCCGAGGAACGTTCCCTCCAGGGAGCGCTTGCCGTGCATTCCACCACCACCGAAACCGGCCGCCTCGCCCACCGCGTACAAGCCCGGGATCGGCTTGCCGTCTGACTCTCTGAGAACCCTACAGGCGAGATCTGTTTGGATGCCGCCGAGGCTCTTTCGCGCCATCACCTGCAGGCGGATCGCGATCAGCGGCTTCGCTTTGGCATCGACGATCCGCTGAAAGGCGCAGGTACGCAGTCTGTCCCCCCGCCAGCTGCGCAGCTGCGCTATGCGCCGCAGCTGATCGTCGTTGAACAGGCTCTTGCCGCGAGCGATCATCTCGTCATAGCGGCCTATTTCCCGCTCGAGGACCTCGGCGTCGATCGCCTCTTCGCCGGTTAGCTCGTTCATTGCCCTTGCAAGCTGCGTAACCGAGTCAGCGAGCACGAAGTCCGGGCAGTGATCGGCGAAATGGCGAACGAGCGATCGTTTGCCGAACAGCACGCTCGCCAAGAAGCGAGCGAGCTGGCGCTCGCGCAGATGCGGGTTGTGCTGGGATCCGGAGACGTCGAGCTCGCGCGTGGCGATCTTCCAGTTGCAGATCAGCCAGGAGTAGCCGCGCTCGTCCTCGCAGGTGCGCTCGAGCGCTGCGTAGGCGTCGAAGGTCGGCATCACCGGCACCGGGCCGTAGCGGCGCCCGTCAGGGTTCAGCATCACGCCGGAGCGCGGCGGTATCAGCTTGATGCCGTGGTGCTCACGCTGAGGCTTGGGGTGACGCACCGCGTCCGCGTAGTTCCACATGCGCGAGAGATGCGTGACGTTTCCGCCGAGACGGCGCGTCTCTTCGTGCAGCGCCCCGTCGGCGTAGTAGTGGGAGCCCATCAGCAGGTTCCGTGGGGCGGTGCCGAGCTGGTCGGTTGGCCATTGCCGGCGCACCATCTCGAGATTGCCGCCGATGCCGCCCGCCGCGATCACGACAGCCTTGCTCGCTTTCAGCTCGTGCTCCCCCGGCTCTCGCTCAAACAGGCAGCCGTGAACCGCGTCACCGTCGCGCAGCAGCTGCGTCACGCGCGAGCGGAAGGACACCCGCAGCCGATCGCGGTGCGGGTGCGCCTCGATCGCCGCCCAGACGGCCTGCACCAGCGCCTTGCCGGTGCCCCAGGTCAGGTGAAAGCGGGGAACCGAGTTGCCGTCCGAGAAGTTGCCGCGCTCAGCCCAGTTGACGACCGGGAAGAAGCGCACCCCGATCTCGCGCAGCCAGCCCCCGACGTCGTCGCGTGCGCGCAATACATACTGCTCGGCAAAGCGCCGCGGCCAAACATCGTCGTCAGAGAACTGCGCTATCCGCAGCCAGTCTTCCAGCGCCAGCTGCTCGCTGTCGGCGATACGCGAGCGGCGCTGCTCGGGCGAGTCGACCATGAACATCCCGCCGAACGCCTCGCGGGCGAGACCGCCGAGCTCCCGCGGCTCGCAGCGGTCGAGCAGCGCCACCGTGTGACCGCTGCGCAGCAGCTCGAGCGTCGCCACTAGGCCGGTGATGCCGGCACCGATCACGATCACATCGGGATCTGCGCTCGCGCTCATCGATCCCGTTTGCGGCGCGCTCTCACGCGAGCGCCATCCCCGGCGTCACCTGCACCTCGATCAGCTCCGGCTCGCTGGAGGCCAGCGCCCGCGAGAGCTCCGCGTGAAGCTCCTGCGGGTCTGAGACCCGACACGAGTTCACGCCGTACCCGCTTGCGACAGCGACACAGTCGAGCGCGGGCAGGTCCAGGCCCGGCGCGTCCTTGATCTCCTCGAGCAGACTGAACCACTTCAGGATCGCGTACTCGTCGTTGCGCAAGACGAGGAAGGTCACCGGGACTTTGTAGGCGCAGGCGCTCCAGAAGCTCTGCACGGAGTACTGCACAGAGCCCTCGCCGATCACGCACACCACCGGCCGCTGCGGGCACGCCAGCTGGACGCCGATCGCGGCTGGCATGCCGAAGCCGAGGCCGCCGCCAGCCGAGAAGTAGTAGCTGCCGGGTCGCGAGAGGCGGAGCTGGTTGCGCAGCGCGAGCGTGCCGGACGGGGACTCGAGCACGACGATGCCCTCCTCGGGGAAGACCTCCGCAAGCATCCTGGCAGCGGTCGAGGGGCTCATCGGGTCGGTGAGGGGCGCCGCCTCGGGCTCGGGCCGCGCCGCTGGCTCATCCCGCTGCGAGTCGGCGACCGCGTCCGCCAGTGCGCTGAGGCTGAGGCCGACGTCGGCGAGGATCGCCTCGCCCATCGGCGCGCGGGCAGCCTCGTCCGGGTCGCTCGTGATCGCGACGAGCGCAGTGCCCTCGGCCAGCAGAGGCCCGGGCACGTTCGGGTAGTAGGGGAAGACAGAGCTGCCTACGACAAGCACCAGGTCGTGTGCGGCCAGCGCTTCGCCGACGGGTCCGACGGCCGGCGGGAGGATGCCCTGAAAGAGCGGGTGGTTCTCGGGAAACCCGATCCGCCCGCCGCCCGGGGCTGGCGTGGCGTAAACAGCCAGCCGCTGAGCCTCGGCGAGCCGGACCGCAGCCTGCCAGCCACCGCACGCGTCGATCTCTCCCCCGGCGACGAGCGCCGGGCGCGAGGCACCGGCGAGTCGCTCCGCTAGCTGGCTGATCACCTGTGGGGAGGGCTGAGCCGCACCGCTGACGACTCGTGTCGTCTGGTGGCGCACCGCCTGCTCGTCGTCCAGCTCGCGGTCCCAGTCGTCCATCGGGATCGATACGAACGTCGGACCCTTGGGAGGCAGTGAGGCCATGTGCACCGCCCGGGCGAGCGCGTGCGGGACGTCCTGTGCGCGAGGAGGCTCGTAGCTCCACTTCACAAGAGGGTGCGGCATGCGCGTCGCGTCCCGGTTGGTCAGGTTCGCCTGTAGGGTCATCAGCGAGCGGTGCTGCTGGCCGGCTGTGACGACGAGCGGCGACTTGTTCGCCTGGGCGTTGAAGATCGCGCCCATGCCGTTGCCCACGCCGGGCGCGGTGTGGAGGTTCACGAGCGCGGGGCGGCCGCTTGCCTGGGCATAGCCGTCGGCGATCCCCACCGCGCTCGCCTCCTGCAACGCGAGTATGTAGCGGAAGTCCTCGGGGAAGTCCGTGAGCATCGGCAACTCGGTGGAGCCCGGGTTGCCGAAGATCGTCGTCATGCCCCTTTCCCGCAGCATTTGGAAGGTGGCGTCTCTGACTGTCTTCATTAGCATCTCCTGGAGATATCGCCGTGCGCGCAGCGGCGCTCGAGCGCTAGAAGCCTAGCTGGCTGTGGCATTCGTGCGCACGAGAGCACGCCAGGCGGGCGGCGAGCCGCTCAAAAGCCCACTTGAGCTGCGAGCTTGCAAAGATCCGAGCCCACAATCAAGCGGATGGCCGACGACTGCCGATCCGCTCACCGATCCAGCCACGACCACATCAAACTCGTTCGAAGGTTGTTGTGTAGAGGATGCCTCTGAGCAAAGCCCACCGCTGGGTCCCTGCGCTGGTGCTGATCGCGGCGCTCGCGCTAGCGGCGCCGGCGGCGCTCGCCCGGGCACACCCAGGCGCCGACTCCTATCCGCCTCTGCTGGCCGGTCCCGCCAGCTTTGTGCATCACCACAATGGGCGGCGCAACAAACACGGCCATCGCTCGCATAGCGCTCGCTCGAGCTCCAAGCACGCAAAACCTCGATCTACGAAGCGGCGCAAGCCAAGGCCCTCGCCGGCCGAACTGCTCCTGCGAGAGAACGTCGACAGCGCGATCCTCGCCTATCAGGTGATGCAGAAATACTTCTACGTGCAGGGGACCGGCCTGTACAAGGGCCAGCCCTACTCGTACCTTTGGCCGTTCTCGCAGGCGCTGGCAGCCACCGTTGACCTGATGGGTATCCCCGCAGAGGGCGCCCGTTTCCGGGCTGAGGTGCACGCCCGCCTGGTCGGGCTGGAAGCCTACTTCGACGCGAACAACTCAGGCGCCAACGAAGGCGCCTTCACCAGCTCGCTGCCGGGATTCGACGGCAGCGTCGCGCCCCCTAAGGGCTCTGGCGGCGCCAAGTACTACGACGACAACGAGTGGGTCGGGATCGAGCTCGTCCGTGTGTATGAGCAGACCGGCGAAGCGCAGGCGCTGGAACACGCCGAGCAGATCATGGCCTTCGTGATGTCGGGCTGGCAGGCCGACGCGAAGCTCGCCTGTCCCGGCGGCGAGCCGTTCTCGAACTCCGCGGAAAACGGTACGCGCAACACGGTGACCACCGCGCCGGGCGCCGAGCTGGCCGTCCAGCTCTATCGCCTCACCGGCGAGGTCGAATATTTGCGCTTCGCCGAAATGGCCTACGCCTGGGTACGCGAATGCCTGCTCCTCTCCACTGGGCTCTACGCTGACCACGTCGGCGCTCACGGCATCGTCGAATCTACCGAGTGGAGCTACAACCAGGGCACGATGATCGGCGCCGGAGTGCTGCTCTATCAAGCCAGCGGCAATGCCACCTATCTCGCCCAGGCGAGCCAGACCGCCAGCGCGGCGCTCGCCTACTTCACGCTGGAACGCCTGGCGGGCGAAAACCCGTTCTTTGTCGCGGTGTATCTGCGCAACCTGTTGTATCTCGACGCGGTGACCGGTGAACCCCCCGGGCCCCAGCTCGCCCAGAGCTACGTCGACTACCTGGGCGCCCGTTACCAGAGCAACGGTCTATTCTCCACGAGCGCCTATCAGCCG
Organism: Solirubrobacteraceae bacterium; assembly: GCA_025451035.1. Lineage (GTDB taxonomy): Bacteria > Actinomycetota > Thermoleophilia > Solirubrobacterales > Solirubrobacteraceae > Palsa-744. Next base: position 15,440 of record JANWLE010000098.1, on the reverse strand, counting down.
CAGCTGCTGGTGCAGGCAGCGGTGACACAGATATACGCGATGTTGGGTAGCTCGCCGGCGAGCTACTTCTAAAAGGAGCGCCGCGCGCAGCGCGCCGTCGGATAGGTGGTTGAGAGTGAACGAGCAGAGAAACATGATCACGCCCGAGGGGCTCGAGGCGCTAAACGCGGAACTGCGCCAGCTCGAGGGCGAGGGCAGGCGCGAGATCGCGGAGCGCATCAAGACCGCACGCGAGTGGGGCGACCTCAAAGAGAACAGCGAGTATCACGATGCCAAGAACGACCAGGCCCATCTGGAGACCAAGATCGCCAAACTGCGCGAGAAGATCTCCAACGCGGTGCTCGTGAAGGCTGAGGCGAGCACAGAAGGCGAGGTGGGCTTCAACTCAACCGTCGTCGTCTGCGACGAACACGGCGCCGAACACACCTGGCAGCTGGTCAGCTCACACGACGCCTCACCGGCACAGGGCAAGCTGTCGATCGAATCACCCGTGGCTCGTGCTCTGCTGGGACGCAAGGCGGGCGAGTCGGCCGCAGTCGCGCTGCCCCGCGGGGAGCGGGTGCTGCGGATCATCAGCACCAGGTGACGCGGGCCTCGAGCGCGTATCGCAGCTGCTTCTGTCCGGGCCGGCGAGGGCCCTACCGTGTTAAGCAGCCAAGGACGTGTCCGCGCCGCTGAAAGCACAGCTCATGAGAAGCTCCCTCACCCATATGCCAGGGCGTCGGCCGCCGAGTCGCTTCGTGCAGATGGTTCGGTACGGGCTGCCCGCTGTCGTCGGCCTGGTGGGGGTGGTGATCATGTGCCTGGGCTCAGAAGACGACCTCGAGGGAGGCGCCGGGATCCTTGGCGCGGCGCTTGCCATCTACGCGATCAACTGGTTCTTGCGGGTGGCCTTCGCCGGCGAGGCCGAACGTCAAGCCGAGCAGCAGGCTCGCGACTATTTCGCCGCGCACGGCTACTGGCCGGGGGAGCAGCCGGACCGCCTCAGCAACGTCTCCGAGCACGCCCAAGGCCAGCCCGCGCCGGCTGATAGCGTCGCGCGCCGGCGTCTGGTGCGCTTGCGCCAAGCGCGCCAGCACCGCGGCTGACGACCGCTCTCAGCGCGTTGCCCAGCCGCCCATGACGGCGCGCCTGGCCGCGCGCGGGGAGCGACGGAAGATCCGCTGGGCACGGAGGAGGGCGCGTGTGCGCAGCCGCCGCTGGCGCTTGTCGATCTGCCTCAAGATGGCTTTGCGCTCGCCCTTGGGCTGTGCGCGCACCCGCTCGGCGAGCAGCGCCAGGTCGTGTTCTTCGCCAATCAGGTCGCTCACCCGCCGTGAGTTTTCGATCAGGCGCAGCGCGTAGTGCTCCTCGCCGGCGATCAGAGCACCCTGGGCGCTGAACATCTCGGCGCTGTAGCGAAGGTCCTTCACGCGCTTTCGCAGATCATGCATCTTGCCGGTGTTGGGGTGTTTGCGGGCTGCCTTGAGCTTCTTGCGGGCGCGCTCGTAGATCCGCTCGAACTCGCCCTCGATCGGTTTCGGCTCTGCCTCTGAAGGTCGCCAGACGCGCAGGCGCTCGTGCGCCTGGCGTAGCTGGGCGAGTGCCTGCGGGCGGCTCTGCTGCGCGGAGCTGACGCTTGCCAGCTCGCCATACAGCTGGGCCTGCAGCGCTAGCACGGGCGCCTTGACGAGCTTCTTGGGGTGGCGTTCGAGCAGCGAGTTCAGCGTCGCGAGCATCGCCTGCGTATCGCGCGTCTGCGCCAATGAGAGCGCGCATTGACGCAGCGCTGCGTTCTCGCGCTCGAAACTGTCCTTGCCGAGCTGCGCGCGCAGCAGACGCAGCCCCGCTCGGGCCCGCTTGATCGCCTTGCGGGCCTCGTGTATCGCGTCCTGGTCGGTGCCCTCAAGCTCGGTGATCGCGCGCTGCAGCTGCGCGAGCACGACACCCTGGAGCCGTGCCGCTGGTGGCTCGCCGACAGGGCTCGCTCGCTTTGCCGGCTGGCCGGTGCCCGCCGCAGGCGAGCGGTGCCGACGCGCCGCTCGACTCACTGCGAAGGCCACCACCACGCCGCCCACCACACCTCCCGCCACCACACCCGGGTATCGCTTGGTGAGCCTACGCGCGACGCGCAAGCTCAAGGGGGCTCTGGTGTGGGGCATGGTGAGGCTCATACTCGTCTATCGCTGCGCATGACCGTTCGAGTCAAGGATATGGGCAGAATGAGCCTATGAGCAGGCTCCCCCAGGCGGCTTGGTGGACGGTGCGACGCGCGCAGAACCGCAAGCCGGCGAGCTACCGCTGCCCGATCTGCGGCGGGCACCTGCCGTCCTTCAGCGAGCATCTACTGATCGCGCCGGAAGGAGACCTCGCGCGTCGCCGTCACGCCCACACGCAATGTGTGCTGAAGGCGCGCCAGCGGGGGGAGTTGCTGCTCGAGGACGAGTCTGCGCACGGTCAACCGAAGCCGCCCAAGCTGTGGCAGCGTCTGCTGGCCCGGCTGCGCTAAGCGCCGTAGTCAACCGTTGTGGTGGACGTACTCCGGGACGATCCGGACCTTCAGCCGGACTTCACCGGGCTGGCGCAAGGGATACTCGTCCTTGTCGAGGTACTTCTTCGCGAGAGCGTCGATGTGCTCGTCTGCCCCCTCGTGTGTGACCTCGGCCACCCTGCCACGGATCGTCACGTACTCGTACGGGTTCTCGAAGTTCTGGACCGTCAGCGTCACGCGCGGGTCGCGTTCGGCGTTCGTGATCCAGGCGCGACCCTTCGCGGTGTTGAGCAGGACTTCACCGCCGTCCGTGTCCACCCAGACGGGCACGATGTGTGGCGTGCCGTCCTTGCGGATGGTGCCGACATGGCAGAAGTTCTTGGCCTTCAGCAGCTGCTCGCTGCGCGACTCGATGCTCGCCTGGAGCATGAGAGCCTCCCTTCTCGTCGGGTGCCCCACTAGGGATAGCAGAGCGGCGGGTAATCGCTGGGTGACTGAAAGCCCGCCGCGCCGAGCGCTACTGGCGGGAGAAGCCGGTGCTCGAGTTGGCCGGCGGGATCGGCTGCAGCGGCTGGAGCTTTCCGTTGTTCAGCTGGAACGTGACGTTCGCCTGGCCGCCGCTTGGACAGCACAGCGGGTCTTTTGAGCGGTAGCGCGGGTAGCCGATCGTGACCGCCGTGTCGCTCTGGCTGACGACCTTCAGCGTGGCGCTGGGCTGCGTGGAGTCGGTGCCGATGTATTTGCCGTTGACAAAGAAGAACGCCTGTTGCCCATAACCGTCGCCGGAGCCCGAGCGTGTGCCGATCAGCACCGCCAGGGTTTGATCGGAGTGGTAGTCAGAGGTGTTGTTGGGGGTATAGCCGTGCGCTTTGACGATCGTCGCCGCGCTCGATCCCTGCCCAGCGCCCGAGTTTTGCTGTTCGGCGAAGGACGGGGCGGGCGCTGTGCGCGGTGGCGGGCTCGTCGTCACCGTCCGCGTCGGGGCTTTTGTCGTTGCGCCCGGCGCGGGAGAGGCCGTGGTCCGCTTCGCCGGCGAGGCTGGGGTGCTCTGAGTAGGTGGCGCGCTCGACACCGTCACGGTTGTCGTCGATCCCCCACAGCCGGCGAGCAGGCAGCCGCCGCTCAAAGTGAGCGCCTTCAACCAGAGTGAGAGTGATGCGCGTCTCATCGCCTGTGAGGATATTCGCCACGGCCCTTGTCAATACCTCCCGTCAGGGCTGGCGCGCCAAAAGACTGGTTTATGAGCATCGCTGCAGGTAGGATCGAGCGGTAATGGCAGCTTCACCCCGCTCCGCGCAAGGACCCGAGGCAAGCAGCGGGTCTGCTCGCAGCAGGCGTGAGCGGGTACGCACAGGCGCTCTCGTGGTGCTGGCGGTGCTGATCACCCTGTTCGCGGTGTTCAACACCGCCGAAGTCAAAGTCAACTGGGTCTTCGGGTCCGGTAAAGCGCCGTTGATAATCGTGATCGTGATCTCGTTGCTCGTGGGGATCGCGCTCACCTACTTCGCTGAACACAGGTTCGGCAGGCGCCGACGGGAGCGCGGGCAGCGCCGGGATTTCACCGACGCGTAGCAGATCTCTGGTTTAGCTTTCGCTGCGGCGGTAGCCTAGCCGCGCGGAGATTTGGCCCGCGACCCTCAGCAGCGGTGCGCTGAATGAGTCGAGGAGATCCTCGTGGTCAACCGCCGTGATCGATGCGACGAGGTCTACCGCTGCGATGACTTCTCTGTTGGCCATGCGCACCGGAGTGGCGAGCCCCAGCACGCCCGGAGCGAGCTCCTGGTCGTCGATGGCGATGTCGCTCTCGAACGCCTGCTCGAGCTGTGCTTGCAGCTGACGCGGATCGGTGAGGGTGTTGAGCGCGCGCCTGGTCAGCCTCATCGCGCCCAACAGGTCTTTTTGCTCCGCGGCTGGCAGGTGCGCAAGTAGGACCTTGCCCGCAGCCGTGCAGTAAGCGGGCCGGCGGGCGTTCACCCGCGTGTCGAGCCCGGCTTGGCGCAATCCGCGCATCCTCTCCAGGTAAACGATCTCAGGGCCATCCAGGACCGCGAGACTGGCGGTGAGGCGGGTCTCGCGCGATAGCTGCTTCAGATAGGAGCGGGCGTGTTCGCGCACGCTGGTCGAGCTCATCGCTGACATCCCGAGCTTGGTGACCTGAAGGGTGAGGCGGTATCTGTTGCCGTGACCATCTGCCTGCAGATAGCCGAGCGCGACAAGCGTCGTTACGTAGCGGTGGGCAGTCGAACGACTGATGTCTAGCTCGTCGGCGAGTTCGGAAGTGCTGATCGTGTGGCGCTCGGGCGTGAAGCTTGACAGGACTGCGAGCCCTCTGTCCAGCGATTGAGAGAACTTGGAGTCCATCACTAGCGGTCGGTATCGAACACCTACGGTCGCCTCATGGGAGCGGCAGCTCTCCGGACCGACCGCCCGTCACGGTCGCCCAGGTGGCGTGATCCTATAGCGAACTCACACCAAAAATCCAGTTTTCTCCACACTTCGCTTATGCTGGCATGCTCGAATAGCTCGAATAGCGCCAGCGAACCTGTCCAGCCCGGCTTTTCGGGGTCCTATCAAGGGAAAAGGCACGGTGCCCAACCGCGTAAACACGATTTCCGCGTGATCATAAACAGATATGTCTATGATTTGGACGGCTCGATGAGCGCCCGTAAGAGGCATTCCAATAGAGATAAACATCCTCGTTTCCATCACCTTGAGCCTCCCGGCGTCGGCGAGAAAACGTATACGGGCGGTGACCGGCGCCGCTTTCAGCGACCGGCCGGCTGGCGAGCCGCCTTTCAGTCGCCCTTGAGCTCCTCGTCGGCCTCGCCGTAGACCGCGTCGGAGGGCTCCTCCTGCGCGCCTGCGTCGCGCACGATCCTGAAGGGACTGTGCTGGTCGCCGTGGGAGGCATGCTCGATCAGTTCCCGCTCGGCGAGCTCAAAGCCCTCTGCCTCTCCTCCGCCGGCCTCCTCCACCGCGCGCCGCTCCTCTCGACGGCGCTCTACGAGCTCGCCCGCTTGCTGCTCAGAGAAAGTCTCGTCATCCATGCTTCCACTGTACTGCCTTTGGCGCCCGGGGCCTAAACGGAAAGCCCCGCGGAGCAGCGCAACGCCAGAAGGCGCCCCTCTTCGGCGCGATCAGCCGCCAGGTAGGGGGCTCTGCGTGAGCAGGCGCGGTCGCTACAACGTGTGTCCACCGCTCGCGGTGCAGCCGCACTGGTGCCCCTGACAGCGGCGGGGGCGCGTTTAACCAAACCGTTAATGTGGGCGCTCGCGCGACCGCCTGCAGGCAGGCGGCTATGCGCGCCCGTATATGGGTATGTGCGCGCCGCTTATCGCGCGCGCGCCGGGTGAGCATAGGAAGCTGATCAGCGGCGCTATCTCCTCGGGCTTCACCCAATTGGAATAGTCGCTGGCGGGCTGCGCCGCGCGGTTCGAGGGCGTGTCGATGATGCTGGGGAGGATCGCGTTGATTCGCACTCCCGCCGCTGTGTATTCGCTGGCGAGAGCGTCAACGAAGGCCAGCACGGCCGCCTTTGATGTCACATAGCCAGCCGCGCCCGGAAACGGCCTCAGCGCGGCGCGCGAGGAGACACAGATGATCGCGCCATCGGCGCGATCGAGCATCCCAGGCAGCGCTGCCGCGCAGAGCAGATATGTAGCACGAAGGTTGAGCTCGAGCTGCTTCCCGAAACGCTCGAGAGGCACCTCGTGCACCGGGCCGGGAGCATCAAAGCCGCCGAGGAGATTCACTAGCGCGGCCAGCGGGGCCGTGGGGACATCGGCTTGGCTGACCAAGTCGGTCACAGCCGCCTGCTCGAACAGATCGGCCTGGATCAGGTGCAGGCGCTCGAGCGTCTGCGTATCGCTGAAAAACTCGGTGAGCCGCTGTGCGCTTGCCGGTTTGCTGTAAGGCACCACGCAGCGCCAGCCTGACTGCAGGAAACTTCGTGTGACAGCAAGCCCCAGCCCGCCCGTGCCACCGCTGATCAGAGCCGTATTCACCGGGCAATCGTAATGCCGAGCTGTCCCGTCCGCCGACATCTCTACCTTGGAAGCATGCTCGTCAAGGACCTCAGCGATGGCGTCGAGGTGGATCAGGTGCTGCTGGTCCGGCGCGTTGAACGACGTGAGCTGCGCGACGGCCGCAGCTATTTGCGGGCCCGCCTGGGAGACCGTTCCGGGACGGTGCAGGCAATGGTCTGGCAGGACGTCTGCGGCCTTGGCGAGGTCGAGGAAGGAAAGCCCGTGCGGGTGGTCGGACGTTACGTGGTTCATCCGAGCTTCGGCCCTGAGATAAAGCTTCGCGCCGTATATGCGGCGGAGCCGGGAAGCTACGCGATGGACGAGCTGCTCGACAGCTCGATCAGGGGCCCGGAGCAGATGGAGAGCGAAGTCCGTGAGCTCGTCGGGACGATCCAAAACAGGCATCTGGCGGAGCTGCTCGATCGTGTCTTCGGGGAGCGCTCAGAGCTGTGGGCCAGCTATCGCGTGGCGCCCGCGGCCAAGTACTACCACCAGGCTTACCAGCACGGCCTGCTCGAGCACTGCCTCGGTGTAGCCCAGGCAGTCAGCGCGATAAGCGCCACCTTCCCCGGCATAGACCGTGACGTGGCGGTTACCGGGGCGCTGCTTCACGACATCGGCAAGCTCGAGGCGTACAGCGATGACCCGCAGCGCATCGACCTTACAGACCTGGGTCGCCTGCACGGCGAGATAGCCCTCGGCTACTACCGGATACGCCGCATGATCGAAGACCAGGAAGACTTCCCGCAGGAGCTGGCGTGGGCTGTCCTGCACATCATCCTCTCCCATCACGGGGCCCTGGAGCACGGCAGCCCGGTGGTGCCGTGCACGCGCGAGGCGACGCTCGTGCACATGATCGACAATCTCGGCGGGCGCCTCGGCAGCTTCGACCGCCTGCAAAAGGAACTGACCGGCGGCCAACGCTGGTCCGCCTTCGACCGCGCGATCGGTACGGGAGCCTTCTTCGGCGGCTCGCAGCCGTCGCCGATCGGCGCCGGCGAGCACACCGGCGAGCACTCAGCGGTGGCTTGACCTGACGCCGCGCCCTGCCGGCGGGCGCCCTGCAGCAGTCGTCGATAGGGAACGTCCGGCGAAAGCCCGCAAATAGCGGGAGTTGGTGCACACGCTAATCACCCTCTCCCTGTGGGGCTCTATCTTTAGCGCAAGGCATGGCTAAGGACACAGAGAAGCTCATCCGTCAGCTGTCACTGATCTCCTACCTGATGGCTGAGCGTCGCCCCGTCACGGCGCTTGAAATCAGGCGGGACGTCGAGGGCTACAGCGGCATGAACGAAGACGCCTTCGCGCGACGCTTCTACGCCGACCGCGCGGAGCTCGAGTCGCTCGGAATTCATCTAACCGTCGACCGGCAATCAGACGGCGCGGCCGAGCAGGAGAACTACTCGCTGCGGCCGGAGAACTTTCATCTCCCGCCGATCGCCTTCACCGACGAGGAGCTGGCAGCCCTGCAGACCGCGCTGCAGCTGCTGGACGGGGAATTCGCGTACGCCGAGCCGTTGCGGCTGGCGTTGCAGCAGATCACCTGGGGCCGCCCCAGCCCGCTGCGCGCGCCCGAGCAGCGCTCGGTCGCGCTTGCGATAACCGCCTCCGCCGGTGGGCACGAGCTCTCCGCGCGCTTGGCCAAGGTCGAGACAGCGATCTTCCGTAACAAGACGATCACCTTCGACTACTACACGATGGAGCGTGACGAAGTCGGTCCTCGCAAGGTGGACCCCTACCACCTCCTCTTCCAGGGCGGCGCGTTCTATGTGCTCGGGTACGCGCACGAGCGCAAAGCCATTCGGGTGTTCCGTCTGTCGCGGATCCGTGGCAAGATCGCTTACGCCACGAAGGCCGAGCACGACTTCAAGCGCCCGGCGGACTTCGACCCCCGCGTTTACGCCAACCGCGCCGAGTGGCAGTTCGGAGCCGAGCGGGGCACAGCCGAAATAGCTATCTCCGAGCGCATCGCGTGGCAGATCGAGCGTCACTTCAGCCGTTACGGCGAGATCCGTCCTTCCCAGCAACCAGATGGGCGAGACCGGGCCTTTGTCACCTCTTATGCGAGTCCGCGCATGATCGTCTCCTGGGTCCTGGGCCTGGGCGAGAACGCACGCCTGATCGGTCCGGAGGAGCTGACGGAGGAGCTGCAGCGGCGCCTGGCTCTGCTCGAGGAGCGCCACGCCGACGTGACGGGCATCGCACACGCCGACGGCGACGCCCACAAGGAGGCCCCCGCTTCCGATGACGACGGCACGCGCGAGGCGCAAACCGCGCGCGGCGCCGAACGAGAGAGCCGCAGCGAGGCGACGATCAGGCCCGAGCGCTTCGCGCGCTTGGTGACCCTGGCGAGCATCCTGATTCAAGCGGGGCGCCGCGGCGAGCGGCTGAAGATCACCGAGATATGCGAGCAGCTGCAGCTCTCCGAGGACGAGTTGCGCGAGGACATCAGCGTGCTCAATGTCGTGAACTTCGGTGGCGGCTCCTATGTGCTCTACGCCGAAGTCCACGACGAGGAGGGCGAGATCGAGGTCGATCCCGAGCCCTACAGCGACAACTTCGACCGTCCCGCGCGCCTGCTGCCGGTGGAGGCCAAGGCGCTCGTCGCCGCGATCGACCTGATCGGCGAGCACATCCCGGAGGGGTCGCTGACCTCCGCCCGCGAGAAGATCGTCGCGGCGCTGGGAGAAGACCCGATGGATCAGGGCCTGCACGTGGCGCACGCGCGCAGCGAGGACGGCGATGTCGCGCCTCAGCTGACCCAGGCGATCAGCGAACGCCGGCTGGTGGAGCTCGACTACTACAAGGAGAACGAGGATGAGTTCTCCTTGCGCTGCGTCGAGCCGTACGCGCTGACTAACGGCCGCGAGGGCTGGTATCTGGCGTCCTTCGATCCTCAGAAGGGAGAAATGCGCCATTTCCGCCTCGACCGGATACGGGACGCCAAGCTCACCGACGAGCGGTTCGAGCCCCGGCCCGAGGTCGACCCGGCTGCCGAGGTCGACGGCTGGCTGCGCACGGGAGAGGTGCAGGCCTCGCGCACTGCACGACTGTGGATCTCCCCCGAACGGGCTCGCTGGGCTCGCGAGCAGCGCCGTGTGATCGAGGAGCGAGCCGATGGCTCGATCGTGGTCGAGCTCGGTTTCGCCGGTGTGGAGTGGCTCGTACGCGAGGTGCTCAAGGAGGCGGGCGATGCCGTGATCCTCGAGCCGCAGGACGCGCGCGAAGCGCTGCTGGGGGCGCTGGCGCGGCTCAAGGTGGCACCGGCAGCGGTCAGCTAGAGGCCGGCCGGTAGGCGCGGCAAGGAGGACGAGCGACAGTGAGCCGCCGCGAGCAGATCGAGATGGCAGCCGACGAGCTCGCCGCATTCCTGCAGCTTCAGCGGACGGTCATCTGCGCGACCCTGGGCAGGGGCGGCTGGCCGCATCTGATGCCGCTGTGGTACGTGCTGCGAGTCGCTCCCGAGGAGGAGGTCGAGATCTGGGCCTGGACGTACGCGGCCTCGCAGAAGACCCGCAACCTCGAGCGTGACCCGCGCGCCACGCTGCTGGTCGAGACGGGCGAGCTATACCAGGAGCTGCGGGGAGTGATGCTCGAGTGCGACGTGACGATCCATCGCGAGCTCGAGAGGGTCGCCGCGCTCGGGAGGGAGATCTTCGCTCGCTACGCCGCTCCCGCCGGTGAGGACCCCGTCAGCGAGCTGGACGTGCGGGTCACCGAGATGGTTACGAGGCAGGCCCCGAAGCGTGTCGCGTTGCAGTTCCGCGAGCGCCGGCGCGTGAGCTGGGATCACCGTAAGCTCGGCGGCATCTACTGACTGCAACACGGGCGCGCACGACGCGCTCGGCGCTCGCGGTGCGGGTGCGTTGTCGGCTAGTCTGCTGTCGCGATGCAGCAGCTCAAGGGTTTGATCTTGTCGGGCGGGAAGGGGACGCGTTTGCGTCCGATCACGCATACCTCGGCCAAGCAGCTTGTGCCGGTCGCCAACAAGCCCGTGTTGTTCTACGGGATCGAGGCGATGGCGGCGGCCGGTATCGAGGAGGTCGGGATCATCATCGCGCCGGAGACCGGCGCGGAGATCGAAGAGGCCGCGGGGGATGGTTCGCGCTTCGGCGTAAAGATCACCTATGTGCCGCAGGAGGCGCCGCTGGGACTCGCCCACGCGGTGCTGACGGCCGAGCCGTTCCTGGGAGAGGACCCGTTTGTGATGTACCTGGGGGACAACCTGCTGCAAGGCGGGATCTCCGATCTGGTTGGCGCCTTCCGCGAGCATGCGCCGGACGCGTTGATCTTGCTGACGCCGGTGGCTGATCCCGAGAACTATGGTGTCGCGGAGCTCGCGCCCTCGGAGCGCGGCAGTGTCGGTAGGGTCCTGCGCCTAGTCGAGAAGCCTCCCGAGCCGGTCAGCGACCTGGCGCTTGTCGGTGTGTACATGTTCACCGCCGCGATCCACGACGCCGCGCGTGCGATCGAGCCGTCCGCGCGAGGTGAGCTCGAGATAACGGACGCGATCCAGTATCTCGTCGACGGCGGCAGGCGCGTTGAGCCGCACATCGTGCGAGGGTGGTGGAAGGACACCGGCCGCTTGGAGGACATGCTCGAGGCGAACCGGCTGATCCTCGACAATCTCACCGAGCGCGTCGACGGCGAGCTGGTGGAGTCCCAGGTCGATGGGCGGGTCGTCGTCGAAAGCGGGGCGTACCTGGAGCGCTCGACGGTGCGCGGGCCGGCGGTCATCGGCGCGGGCGCGCGTCTGATCGACGCCTATATCGGCCCGTACACCTCTGTCGGCGAGGATTGCGTGATCAGGGACGCTGAGGTCGAGCATTCGATCCTGCTCGCTGGCTCCTCGGTGTGCGACCTGGACGGGCGGATGGAGTCCTCGCTGCTGGGCCGCAACGTGACGGTGCGCCGCTCCGAGCGCCAGCCGCGTGCGTTCCGTTTCATGGTCGGTGATAACTCCGACATCTCGATTCTGTAGATGAGGATCCTCCTCACAGGCGCGGCCGGCATGCTGGCCCACGACGTGCGGCGGGCCAGTGAGCGCGCCGGCCACCAGCTAATCCTGGTCGATCTGCCCGAGCTGGACATAACGGACGAGCGCGCCGTCTTTGAGTTCTATGAACGGGAGCGCCCGGAGGCGACGGTCAACTGCGCCGCCTTTACGGATGTCGACGGGGCGCAGTCAAAGCGCGAGCTGGCGCATGCGGTGAACGCGACCGGGGCGGGCAACCTCGCTGCAGCAGCGGCGAGGATCGGCTCGCCGCTGCTGCACATCTCGACCGACTATGTCTTTGACGGGGTTGCGCCGATGGGTCCCGACGGGCGGCCGCGCGGGTATGTGGAGCGCGACCCGACCGGTCCGGCCTCGGTGTACGGACAGACCAAGCTCGAGGGCGAGCGGCGGGTGCTGGGCGCCTCGGGCGAGCACACGGTGGTGCGCACCGCGTGGCTGTATGGGGTCGCGGGGCCGAACTTCGTCGAGACGATGCTGCGGTTGGCGGGTGAGCGCGAGTCGGTGCAGGTCGTCGATGACCAGATCGGCTCGCCGACCTGGTCGGGGCATCTCGCGCCCGCCCTGGTCGGGCTACTCGAGCGCGGCGTGAGGGGCGTGGTGCACCTCACGGGCGGTGGCAGCGTCTCGTGGAATGGTTTCGCCAAGGAGATCTTCCGCCAAGCGGAGCTCGACTGCCGGGTGGAGGCGATCTCGAGCGAGCAGATCGCCCGTCCCGCTAAGCGTCCGGAATTCTCGGTGCTCGAGTCAGAACGCCCCGATGTGCTGCCGATGGGTCCCTGGCAGGATGGGCTGGCGGGCTATTTGGCGGCGCGGGATGGAATGATGCGCCGATGAGATTGTTGGTGTGTGGCGGCGCGGGCTTCATCGGCTCGACTTTCGTGCGCCAGCGCGTGCGTGAGTTCGGCGATGAGGTCGTGGTGCTGGACAAGCTGACCTACGCCGGGCGGGAGGAGAACCTCAAGGACGTCGCGGACGATCCCGGCTTTCGTTTCGTTCACGGCGCGATTGAGGACGCGCGCGCGGTTGCCGCGGCAATGGAGGGCTCCCGCCCGGTCGAGGCGGTCGTCAACTTCGCGGCCGAGACGCATGTTGATCGTTCGATCGCCGAGCCCGACGCGTTCGTCAAGACGCACGCGCTCGGCACCTACGTGCTGTTGGAGGCCGCGCGTGAGCGGAGTGTCCGCTACGTGCAGGTCTCGACAGACGAGGTGTACGGGTCGATCGAGGAGGGTTCGTTCACCGAGGAGTCTCCGCTACGGCCATCCTCGCCGTACTCGGCGACCAAGACGGGCGCGGACCTGCTTGTGCAGAGCTATTTCCACACGTTTGGCCTCGAGGCTTTGATCTGCCGCGGTTCGAACAACTACGGGCCCTACCAGTATCCGGAGAAGCTGATCCCGCTGATGATCCTCAACGCACTGCACGGCGATGCGCTGCCCGTCTACGGGGACGGGATGCAGGTCCGTAACTGGATTCACGCCACGGACTTCGCGCGCGCGATCGGCCACGTGCTCGAGCACGGCGAGCCGGGAGAGGTCTACAACGCAGGCGGGCCGGACGAGTGCCCCAACATGGAGGTCGTCCGGCGGATCGTGCAGTACGCCGGCGCGGAGGAGTCTTTGATCGAGCACGTCACCGACCGCCCCGGCCACGACCGCCGCTACTCGCTGTCCTCGCAGAAGGCCAGGGCGCTCGGCTGGGAGCCGCGCGTGCGCTTCGCCGAGGGATTGGAGCAGACCGTCGCCTGGTACCGCGCCAACCGTTGGTGGTGGGAGCCGATCCGCTCCGGCGACTACCGCGCCTATTACGAACGCCAGTACGGCCGCGCGCTCGCCTGACTATCAGGCGACCCCTGAGATCCGCCAGCCGCCGGCTTCCTTGACCAGCGTAAGCGTGTGCGACCTAGTCTTGCCTGAGTAGGTGCTCTTGACCGCCGCCGTCGCGCTGGTCCCCGTGATCGTGATCGAGCTGATGGTCAGCGCGAACGTCTCTACCTGGGTGAGCTGATCGTTGAGCGCGTGCTGGCAGTCGCTTTCGCTGTGGCCGAGTCGTGTACGCGCCGCCGCAGCCAGGTCGTTGCGGCATATCGCCTTCTGGTCCCCCTTGGTCGCGTCGCTCTGAAACTGCGAGATCCGCTTTGCCACGGCGCCCTGTTCTCCTTTGAAGGAGCCGGTGGAGACGGTTTCGCCGCAGGCCGCCAAGGTGATCGCCGAGATCATGGCGAGGACGGCTGTGCCAGGGCGCTTGACGGCTTTGACGGTCATGCTCGACAGAAGGGTACGTGACGTGCGCTCCGGGCGCCCTGGCCGTGAGAGGTGTGGCATCGACGGCGCGACGGCGCTAGCCTCGGTTAGGTGCCGCTATCCGTTTTCAGCCAGCCCGTGCAGGACTGGTTTCGCGCAGCCTTCGAGTCTCCGACGAGCGCTCAGGCGCAGGCATGGCCAGCGATCTCAAGCGGCGAGCACGTGCTGCTATCCGCGCCGACCGGCTCAGGCAAGACGCTCGCCGCCTTTTTGTGGGCGCTCGACCGCCTCAGCTCCCATCCGCTGGCGCGCGCAGACCGCTATACGCGCATCGTCTACGTCTCGCCGCTGAAGGCGCTCGCGTACGACATCGAGCGCAATCTCAGGGCGCCGCTGCGCGGCATCGGGGCTGATCTGTCGGTCGCGATCCGCACCGGCGACACTCCCCAGCGCGAGCGCGCGGCAATGGCGCGCAACCCGCCCGACATCCTGATCACCACGCCGGAGTCGCTGTATCTCATCCTCACCTCGCAGGCACGGGAGATGCTTCGCGGCGTGGAGGCTCTCATCGTGGATGAGATTCACGCGGTTGCCGCAACCAAGCGCGGCGCTCACCTCGCGCTGACCATCGAGCGGCTCTCGGCGCAAACGCGAGGCGCCTTCGGGAAGGACCCCCAGCGCATCGGGCTGTCGGCAACACAGAACCCGCTGGCGGAGATAGCGAGCTTTCTGGTGGGGCCACGGCGCAGCGCGCGGATCATCGACGTGGGCGCCAGCAAGCCGCTGGATCTGAAGATCCACATCCCGGTCGAGTCGATGGCCCACCCAGAGGGCAACGCGCCGGCCGATCCACTGGAGCCCGTCGCCGGGGGCGAGGCGACCCGGCGCTCGATCTGGCCCGCGATCTACCCCGAGCTGCTCGAGCTGATCCGCTCGCACACCTCGACGATCGTGTTCGTTAACAATCGCCGCTCCGCCGAGCGCCTGGCGCTGCGGCTGAATGAGCTGGCCGGCGCGGACGGCGAGCCGGCACTGATCGCCCGCGCCCACCACGGCTCGCTTGCACGCGAGGAGCGGATGCTGGTCGAGGAGCAGCTGAAGGCAGGGCAGATCCCCTGCATCATCGCGACCTCGAGCCTCGAGCTGGGGATCGACATGGGCGCCGTGGACCTTGTCCTGCAGGTCGAGTCGCCGAAGTCAGTCGCGGCTGGTCTGCAGCGAATCGGACGCTCTGGGCACGGCGTCGGCGAGGTCTCCAAGGGGCGCATCTTCCCCAAGTTCCGCGCCGACTTGCTGGAGTGCGCGGTGCTCGCCAGGCGCATGCGCGAAGGCGCGATCGAGCCGACGGTCGTGCCGCGCAACCCGCTGGACGTGCTCGCACAGCAGATCGTGGCGATGGCCGCCTCGCTGCCGCAAGGAGGCGAGCTGCCGGTCGAGGAGCTGTATGAGCTCGTGCAGGGCACCTACTCGTACGCCGAGCTGCCGCGCACGCAGCTCGAGAACGTGCTGGACATGCTCGACGGGCGCTACCCCTCCAGCGAGTTCTCAGAGCTTCGCCCACGCATCGTGTGGGACCGGCTGGCGGGCAGCATCCGCGCCCGCAAGGGCGCGCGCCAGTTGGCGATCACCAACGCCGGCACGATCCCCGACCGCGGCCTGTACCTGGTGACCCTGCCGGACGGGCG
>JANWLE010000097.1 GCA_025451035.1 Solirubrobacteraceae bacterium | reverse complement strand
CGCCGCCGTCGGTGCGCGACGCCCGCCACGCGGCCCGCGAGCGCAGGGTCAGAAGCGAGGAGCTGCGCTCCCGCTCGCTGCGCCCCTAGCCCAGGAGCCTGTCGCCCGTGCCGGCGCAGTTTGTGCCGCTCGCCACGAAGCCGTCCGGCTACCAATAAGCAGATGCAAGGGGGGGCCGTTCGAGCTGCGCTTGGACATCGGGTGGCCTCGTCCCGCGGTCACGTGCGACCGCTACCCGTCCTTGAGAGCAGAGAGGTGAGCGCAGTGAGTGAGCACCCAATTCGCTTGGTCGTCTCCGACGATTTGCGGCGCAGCCGCCTGACCGTCTTCTTCCGCGCCCTGCTGGCGCTGCCGCACATGGTGTGATCGCCCTGTCGTCGCTGCTCGTCCTGCTAGCAGTAGTATGGCATACTACTGTTATGAGTAAGCGCCTTCAGGTGGTTGTCGACGACGAGACCGCAGCACAGTACGAGCGGACTGCCCGTGCAGCCGGTCTTACGGTCTCGCAATGGGCGCGGCAGGCGATGTCGGCCGCCCAGCGGGAGAGCTCGGGCGGTGACATCGACGCCAAGCTCTCTGCAATTCGCAGGGCCACCGTCCATGCCTTCCCCGAGGTCGACATCGACACGATGCTGGCCGAGATCGAAGCAGGATACGGGCGCTCCGAGACGCGGTGATCTTCCTCGACTCGAACATCCCGATGTACCTGATCGGGGCTGATCATCCACACAAGCTCGACGCGCAGCGTGCGCTCGAGCGGTTGGTCGGCGAACGCCGTCGTCTGGTGACGAGCAGCGAGGTCTTCCAGGAGATCCTGCACCGGTATGTCGCCACCGGACGGCGGGAGCGCATCGAGCCGGCCTTTGACGCGCTGAGTGGGGTCGTCGACGAGGTGCTCGCGGTCGAGCGAGCCGATGTGTTCGCCGCGAAGGATCTTCTCCACGCACACGAACATCTGTCTGCTCGCGACGCGCTCCACGCTGCGGTGATGCGCCGCCACGCGATCACCGAGATCCTCAGCTTCGATCACGGGTTCGACGTCTTGGCCGGCATCGCACGGCAGCCGACCACACAAGCCCAAAATCCACGCTGACGGCGGCGTTTTCCGCGTGGCAGGCGTCGCGCGGAACGTGAGCGCAGGGTCAGGTGCGAGGAGTCGCGCTCCCGCTCGCTGCGCCCCTAGCCAAGCAGCGTTCGCCCGCCGGCGCAGTTTGTGGCGCTCGCCACGAAGCCGTCCGGTCGAGCGACTACCAATAAGCAGATGTCCGCTGGGCTATCGGGCTATCCGTCCTGAGGTAGAAAGGTGAGCGCCGTGAACGAGCATCCCGTCCGCCTGATCGTCTCCGACGATTTGCGCCGAGGCCACGGCAGCGTCTTCTTCCGCCTGTGGTTCTCGCTGCCGCTGTTTCTGTGGCTCGCGCTGTGGGCTATCGTGGTGTTCTTCGTCGCGATAGCCAACTGGTTTGCGACGCTCGCGCGGGGCAGCAGCCCCGCGCCGCTGCACGGTTTTCTCGCGCGCTTCGTCAGGTACGCGACCCACGTGTATGCCTACTTCAACCTGGGGGCCGAGCCGCTGCCCAACTTCGACGGCAAGCCCGGCTACCCGATCGACCTCGAGATCGACGCGGCCCGCCGGCAGAACCGCTGGACCGTCGCCTTTCGCATCGTGCTCGCCTTCCCGGCGTTGCTGATCTCCTTCGCGCTCGTCGGCTCCAGCGTCCTGCTGACCCAGGCCAACCTCAACTACAGCAGCTTCGGACTGATGGCGGCCATGTCGTTCCTCGGCTGGTTCGTGGCGCTCGCGTGGGGCCGTATGCCGCGGGGGATGCGCGACGCGATCGCCTACGCGCTCTCCTACGGCGCGCAGCTGTGGGCGTACCTGCTGCTGCTCACCGACCGCTACCCCAACAGCGACCCGCAGGCCGCGCTGCGCTCGCTGCCCGTGCGCAGCGACCCGGTCTCGCTGCAGAACGACGACGACTTGCGACGCAGCCGCCTGACCGTCTTCTTTCGTCTGCTGCTGGCGCTCGTGCACCTGCTGTGGCTCGCCGTGTGGGGGCTCGCGACGCTGGTGGCGGCGATCGTCAACTGGGTGGCCACACTGATTGGCGGGCGCAGCCCCGAGTCGCTTCACCGCTTCCTGGCGGCGTACGTGCGCTACCGCGTCCACGTCTACGCCTACCTGCTGTTGGTGGCCAACCCGTTCCCCGGCTTTCTCGGCCAGAGCGGCTCCTACCCGGTGGAAGCGCGGATAGCGCCGCCCGAGCGCCAGAACCGCTGGACGGTCTTCTTCCGGCTGGTGCTCGCGCTGCCGGTGATGATCATCGTTAGCGCCTACGGCGGGGTGCTCATGGTCGTGGCCATGCTCGGCTGGTTCGCCGCGCTGGTGACCGGCCGCATGCCGCTGGGCATGCGCAACGCGGGGGCGCTGGCCATCCGCTACTCGGCGCAGGCCCACGGCTATCTGCTGCTGCTGACCGACTCCTACCCCTACAGCGGGCCGACCGCCGCGGCGCCCGCCGGGCTCGCCGGCTCACAGGACCCGTTCGCCTGACAGCGGCGCCGACGCTCGCGTGAGGCGGCCAGCGACTCGTGGGCGCGGCGTGCTCATCTATGCCGCCGCGCTCGCGCTCGCCCTGCTCGCGGCGCTCGCCGCCCGCCACTGGCTGTGGCCGACGACGGTGCCCGCCTCGCTGCGAGTCCGGCGGGTGGACCCGGCGCGCTACTTCAGCGGCGCCTTCCTCGCGCGCAGCGCCTCCTATGAACGCTTCCTGAACATCGACGAGCTGCTCGCGCAGCTCGCGGTGCTCGCGGCGATGGTGCTCTACGCGATCCGCGGCGAGCGGCTGACGAGCGAGTCGGCGGCCGGGCCGATCGGCACCGGAATGCTGCTCGGCATGCTCGGCTTCGCGTTCATCTGGATCGCCGAGCTGCCGTTCGGGCTGGCGGCGGTGTGGTGGGAACGCCGCCACCACGTCTCTCACCAGGGCTACGCTGCGGCCGTCATCGAAAGCTTCTTCGCGCTCGGCGGGAAGTTCCTATTCGTCTGCTTCGCCCTGCTCGTGGCGATGGGGCTCGCCCGCTTGACGCGGCGCTGGTGGTGGGCGCTCGCGGCGCCGGCGTTCGCCGCGCTCGCGCTGAGCTTCACCTTCCTCGGCGTCTATTTGACACCGGCGACAGAACCGCTTCGCCGCCGCGACGTGGCCGCCGACGCGCGCGCGCTGGCGCGAGGCGAGGGTGTGGCGGGCACCCAGGTGCTGGTGCAGAAAGTCGCTCGCTTCACAAGCGCCCCGAACGCGGAGGCCGTGGGCTTCGGCCCCACCCGGCGCGTGATCCTGTGGGACACGCTGCTCGACGGGCGCTTTGACCGCGGCGAGATCAGGATCGTCACCGCGCACGAGCTCGGCCATCTCGCGCACGAGCATCCGCTCAAGCGGGTCGGCTGGCTGGTGCTCTTCTTGATCCCGCTGGCGGCACTGATCGCCTACCTCACCTCCCGCCGTGGCGGCATGGGCCAGCCGCGCGCGGTCCCGCTGGCGCTCGCCGTGTTCGTCGCGGCCGGGCTCGTGTTCGCGCCGGCGTCGAACCTGATCTCAAGGCGCATGGAGGCCGAGGCCGACTTCTCGGCGCTGCGCGCGACACGCCAGCCGGCGGCCGCGCGAGCGCTGTTCGTCAAGCTCGCGCGCACGAGCCTCGAGAACCCCGACCCGCCGAGCTGGGCCTACGTCCTCTACGGCGATCACCCGACGATCGCCCAGCGCCTGGCGATGAGCGAAGCCTTCGCGGCCTCCCGCTAGCCGGCGCAGACACACGCGCAGCCGGCGTAGAAGAAGGAATACCCAATAGGGCGGCGCATGATACGATGTAACCTAGATCTATGTATCATTTTGCTGGGGCATATTGATGGGACCCTCTCGGCGGCGATCAGGCGGGGTGAAGGCGCCGACGGGTGAGGGGGGAAAGCCGGCGCCCCCCGTGCCGAAAGGGCCGGCCGGCGCCGTCCCGAGATCCCGCTCGTGGAGGACCCTGATCCTCTGGGCGGTGGCGATAGCGCTGCTCACGTTCCTCGGCACCGGCATCACTCAGCGGCTCGCGCCAATGTCGCTGGAGGTGCCGGGCACGCCCTCATCGCGGGCCGAAGCGATGCTGCGCGCCAAGTTCGGCAACACGATCCCGATCGCGATCCTGCTCAAGGGCTCGCCGGCGCTCCTGGACAGCCAGGGGCGCCGTCTGGTGTCCGAGCTGCGGGGCATTCGCCAGGTCCAGGTGCTCTCGCCGTTCGACGCATCGACGTCGATCGGAGCGGCGACCAGGAGCTCGCTGCGGCCCCAGCCGGGCGCGGCCTTCGTGCTCGTGAACTACATCCGGCCCCCGAGCGGCGCGATGACGGTCGTGCCCGAAACGGAAGCGATCCTCGCTCGCACGGTCCATCCGCCGGTGCACAGCTATCTGACCGGCATAGCGGTGATCGGGCGCGCGCTT
Organism: Solirubrobacteraceae bacterium; assembly: GCA_025451035.1. GTDB lineage: Bacteria > Actinomycetota > Thermoleophilia > Solirubrobacterales > Solirubrobacteraceae > Palsa-744. Next base: position 6,959 of record JANWLE010000097.1, on the reverse strand, counting down.
CAGGAATCCACGATGTCGAACACCGTGCGGGCCGAGATGATCGCGCTGCCGGTGCTGATCCTCGTGCTGCTGCTGGTGTTCCGCTCGCCGGTGGCCGCCGCGGTGCCGCTCGCGATGGGGGCGGTGACAGTGATGGCCGGGCACGGGCTCTTGTGGCTCGCGAGCTTCGTGACGCCGATCAACTCGCTCGGAGTCGCGATCGCGGCGATGATGAGCCTCGCGCTCGGCGTCGACTACGCGCTGCTGATGGTCTCGCGCGTACGCCAGGAGATTGTCGAGGGATGGGACTACGAGGCGGCGGTGGCGATCGCGGCCAAGGCCGCCGGGCGCACGATCGCCTCGGCCGGAGGCACCCTGGCGCTTACGATGCTCGCGGCAAGCGCGGTTGCGACCCCCGGCCTACTCGGCCCGGTGGCGATCGGGGTCGTCATCTCGGGCCTGCTCAGCGTCGCCCTGGCGCTGAGCGCGATGCCGGCGCTGCTGCGCCTGCTCGGCCCGCGCCTGAACCGCTGGGAGATCCGGCTCCCCGGCTCCCGCTCCGACGGGCGGCGCACCCGCCTGGGGACGCTCGCCGACAGCCTGATCGCCCGCCCCGCGATCACCGTCCCGCTGATCCTCGGCGGGATGCTGGTGCTGGCGGTCCCGGCGGGCGCGCTGCGCATGGGCCCGCCGGACGCCGCGGAGCTTCCGGCATCGAGCCCGGCGCGCCACGCGGTGGCGATGGTCGAACACACGATCGGCCCAGGGTGGTCGGCGCCGTTCGTGATCGTCGCGGGCGCCCGCGACGGGGCGATCACATCTCCAAAGCGCCTGCAGGCGCTGATGAAGTGGCAGGAAGCCGTCGCCCGCGAGCCGGACGTCGCGGCGGTGCTCGGCCCGGCGTCGGTCGCGGGCGCTCAGGGAAAGCTGGCCGAAGCGCACGCGGCCCTTGTCTCCGCGCCGGGGCACCTGGAAGGCGCCCAGCACGGCATCCAAGGCCTGCGCTCGGGACTGAGCCACGCAAGCGACGGCGTCGCGCAGCTGCGCGAGGGTCTCGCCTCGGCCGCGTCCGGCGCGAGATCGCTCAGCGGCGGCGCCGGACGCGCGCAGAGCGGGGCGGGGCGGCTGGCGAGCGAAACGGCTCGCGCCTACACGGGCGCCAAACGGCTGACGCGCGAAAGCGCCAAGGCGCACGCGGGCGCGAGCAAGCTGGCGAGGGAAACTGGGCGCGCGCACAGCGGCGCGAGCCGACTCGCCCGCGAAACGGGGCACGCAAGCAGTGGCGCCAGGCAGCTGAGCGAAGGGATCGGTCAGGCGGCCGAAGGATCGAGCAAGCTGGCGGTCGGTCTCGACGAAGCGTCCGCGGGCGCCGACAAACTGGCGAGCTCCGACCACGAACTGGCGGGCGGTGCGGCGCAGCTCGCCCAAGGCATGGACGCGCTCGACGCGACGGTTCACGCGGCCGTTGCGCCGGTCGACATTCTCGCGGCGCAGCTGCAGTCGTGGTCGGCAAAGCTCTCCTCGCTACAGGAATCGAGCCGGCTGCTGAGCGACCGGGTGCGCGAAGCGATGCGCGAACTGAAAGCGATGACCGCGGGGCGCGAAGATCCGCGCTATCAGGCGCTCGCGCAGGACCTCGCGGCCCTCGAACAGCTGATCGAACAGAGCGACCTCTCACAGCTAGCGGCCCTTGAAGGGCAGCTGACGGAAGGGCTGCACGCGCTCGAAGCGCTCCCCGCCGAGCTTGCCCAACTGACGAGCTCCCTCGATCGCCTGACGGCGGGCGCCGACAGGGTGGCGAGGGGAACGCGCGAATCCGAAGAAGGAGCGGTCCAGCTCAGAGAAGGGCTGCACCAGCTGGCGGGGGCCGGTCACGCCCTGGACAACGGCCTGAGCGCCCTGAACGGCGGAGCGAGCAAGCTGACGAGCGGGCTCGGCAAGCTGTCCTCCGGCAACCAGCAGCTCGCCGGGGGACTCGGCAAGCTCACGGCCGGCAACAAGCGGCTCGCGGGCGGGCTGGGCGGTCTCGCGACGGGAAACCGGCAGCTCGCGGGCGGGCTCGGGAAGCTCGCGACGGGAAACCGGCAGCTCGCGGGCGGCCTCGGGAAGCTCAGCGGGGGCAATGCACAGCTCGCGGGCGGGCTGTCGGGCGCCGCGTCGCGCTCGGGAGCGCTGGCGTCGGGCCTGAACGGCGCCAAGCGGCCGCTCGGAGAGTACGCGACGATGCTCGGCGGCTACCAGCGCGACTACCGGCTTCTGCACGCCGACGCGCCGAATGCGATCGACTCCGGCTACCTCGTGCTGACCGCGCTCGACGGGACGGTCTCGCCGATGCGCGAACAGGTCGCCCAGCTCGTCAACGTCGACGGCGGCGGGCAGGCCGCGCGGATCATGGTGGTCGCCTCGAGCCCGCCCAGCTCTCAGGCGACCGCGGCTCTGAGCGGCCGCCTGCGCCGCAGCCTGCCGGCGCTCGCCGCGGCGACCGGCGGCAACGTCGAGATCGGTCAGGGGGCGCAGTATCTGCTCGACTACAAGAACGCCAACACCGCGCGCGTCCCCTGGCTGGTGCTTGCGCTCGCGACTGTCGCGATGCTCACGCTGATCGTGGTCCTGCGCGCGCTGCTGCTGCCGCTGATCGCGGTCGTGCTGAACCTCGCGACGATCGCAGTCGCGCTCGGGGCGCTCGAGCTGCTCACCGAGGCGCACGTGCTCGGCGGCCCCGGCTACATCGACGCGGCCTCGGGCGCCGGCATCCTCTCGATCATGTTCGTCCTGTCGATCGACTACGAGGTCTTTCTGCTGACGCGCATGCGCGAGCGGTGGATCGCCACAAGCAACCACGAGGACGCGATCCGCTATGGCCTGCGCCACACCGCGAGCATCATCACGGGCTCCGCGGCGATCATGACGGCCGTCTTCCTGGCCTTCGCCGGCGCCGACGTGATCCCGCTGCGCCAGTTCGGAGTCGGGCTGACGATCGCGGTGGTGCTCGACGCGACGATCGTCAGGCTCGTGCTGCTGCCGGCGATCATGCGCGCGGCGGGCACACGCATCTGGTGGCTGCCGGGTCCCGTCGAGCGACGGCTGCCCAGGTTCGAGTGAATGACGACGCTCGCCTGCCCGGCGCAGGACACTCTCAGGCGCTGCCCGAGGCGAGCAGCAAGAGGTCGTAGATCGACAGCGCCGTGCACGCCAGCGTGAGCGCGATCACGATCATCGCCTGGGCCGTCTCGCCGCTCGGCTGGGACCCGCCGCGCTCGAGGTAGGGGGTGCCCTCGCGCTCAAGCCTGACGCGCGGGCGGTCTATGGCCCAGTCCGGGTGCGGCGGACCGGCGCCTGCGCCGGTCACCGCTCGGCCGGGACGCGAGCGGGGTACGGACGAGGAGCCTCTCCCAGCGCCGCCTCGGCGATCCTCTCGCTGAGGCGCAGCGTGTCCTCGTGCGGGGCGGCGAAGAACTCCAAAAGCGCCAGCGCCTGGCGCACCATTACCAGTGCGACCAGGCCGAACGCCATCAGCCAGGCGGCGCGGTCGGGCCGGTGCCCCAGGTTGATCTGCACCGCGACAACGATCAGCGCCAGCAGCACCGTCAACAGCGGCGCGGTGAGCGCCGCCAGCGATGGACGGGAGCGATCCGGCTGCGGCGTCCAGGCGCCGCCGCGGGAGGCCAGCGCGGCAAGCGCGATGCCCAGATACGCGGCGATCCAGCCGGCGTCGATCACGTTCGCGCTCGAGCTCGAGTAGGTCGAGACCTCCGTCAGATACGTAAAGGAGCTGTCGGAGAGAGCCATCGCGCCCAGCGCCGCGAGCAGACACCACAGCGACAGGCGCTCTGAGCCGGTCATGCCGCGGATCGCGAGCACGACGAAGAAGAGGATCAGAATGTCGCCGAACGGGTAAGCGATCGTTACGACGCCGCCGAGCGTGCTCAGGTCGGTGCTGCGCCACAGCGGGCCGAGCACCAGCGTCCAGCTGAGGAACAGCAGGGCGCTGGCCACGACTGCGCCGTCGAACACGAGCCGCGCGCGGCGCCTGCCTGACGCTCGCGTGCCGGGGTGAAGCGCGAGCGCCGTGACGGCCAGGGGGATCGCGCCGAGGTAGCCGACATCGGCCCACGACGGCGAGGGAACTGCCTCCGAGAGGACCAGCGCGTAGACGCCCCATACCACCTCGGCCAGCGTCCAGCAGACAGTCGCAGCGGTGAGCAGAGACCAGAACAGGCGCATCCGCCCGCCGTGCCGCGCCGCCGCCCGCAGGCACGCCACGGCGGCGGTCGCGGCCGCCAGCGGCGTAGCCACATCGTCCGCCCACAGCGTCGCCCGCGCGCCACCGAGATCGCTGGCGAACCACAGCGCAAACAGCGCCGTCGCGAGCATCGTCCCGGCGAGCGCCGCAAGGAGCCTGCCGGACGCGATGCGTTTCGCTACCTGGAACATCACGCAGCAGTTTGAACGACACCGGCGGCTATATCAACCGCCTCTGGACGCGGAGAGGAGCTCCCTCTCGCCGCGCGCGGGACCGCTCAGGCGTGGCCGAAGCGCACGGCTGGCAGCACCCGGCGCGCCCAGCGAGGCAGGTACCACGCCCAGCGGCCCATCAGCGCCAGCAGTACCGGCATCAGCAGCAGGCGGATGAGCGCCGCGTCCAGCAGCACCGCCAAGCCGAGGATGATGCCCATCTCCTTAGGTGGCAGCGGCCCCGACAGGGCGAAGGTGAAGAACACCGCCACCATCACCGCGCCCGCGGCGAAGATCACGCGCCCGGAGTGCGCCACGCCGCCGACCATCGCCTCGCGCGCGTCGCCGCTGCGGTCCCAGTGCTCCTTGGCGCTCGAGAGCAGGAAGACCGTGTAGTCCATCGAGATCGCGAAGATCATCGCGAAGAAGAAGACCGGCCCCCAAGCGTCCAGGAAGCCCTGCGACTGAAAGCCGAGCAGGCCCTGAAGCGCGCCGTCCTGGAAGATCCACTTCGCCACGCCGAAGGCGGCGCCGCTCGCCAGCAGGTTGGTGAGCACGCCCGCGACGGCGACGAGCGGCGCCTGCAGCGCGAGCAGCAGCAGCAAGAACCCGAGCGCCAGCACGACGCCGATGACCAGCGGCGTCCTGGCGCTCAGCAGCGCCTGCAGGTCGTGGTTTTCGACCACCGCTCCGCCGAGCAGCACTCCGGCTGGAAGCTTCGCGCGCAGACGCTCGATCGTGGAGGCGACCGCCGGGCTCGAGGGGTCCTGTCGCGGGATCGCTTCGATCAGCGTCCAGCCGCCCGTGCCGGCGCGGGGGCCGGACACGCTCGCGATCGAGGTCTCGGCCTTCGTCAGCGAGATCACCGCGTCTGCCCGCGAGGCGGGCGCGAGGATCTGAAGCGGGCCCGTGGCGCCGGCGCCAAACGCCTGCTGGATCTGCGCGTAGCCGATCCGCGAGGAGTCCCCGCCAGGCACGACCTTGATCGACGGCATCGAGGTGCGCAGCTGGGTGACTGGCAGGGCGAGACCCACCAGTACCGTGACGGCGAGCAGCCCGTAGCGCAGCGGGTGGCGCCACAGGCGCTCGCCCCAGGCGGCGAAAAGCGGGGAGCGGTGCTCGCCGGAGTGCGCCCACGGCAGCGAGGCGTCATCGACGCGCGGGCCGAGCTTGGCGAGCACGGCGGGCAGCAGCGTCAGCGTCGCCGCCAGCACGAACAGGACGGCGAGCATGATCCCGAGACTCATCGAGCGAAACGCGGGGCTCGGCACGAGCATCACGGCGCTCAGTGAGATGAGCACGGTCACGCCGCTGAACAGCACGGCCTTGCCGGCGGTGTCCATCGTCAGCGCCGTCGCCTGCACCGGGTCCAGCTGTGAGCCGAAGAACGCGGCGCGGAAGCGATAGACGATGAACAGGGCGTAGTCGATCCCGAGCGCGAGCGCGAACATCAACGCGAAGTTCATCGCCCAGATCGATATCGGCGTGAGAAGCGTGCCGAGATACAGCGTGCCGGCGGCCGCGAGCAGGCCCAGCATGGTCAGCATCAGCGGCAGCCCGGCGGCGACGAGCGACCCGAATGCCAACAGCAGGATGCCGAGCGTCACCGGCCAGGAGATGACCTCCGAGGCGAGCATCGCCTGGCGGTTGGCGGCGTTGAAGTCAGACCACATCCCCGCCGCGCCGGTCAGGTGAACCTGGACGCCGCCGCGTCCGAGGGCCGCGAGCGGCCCCTTCAGCCTGTCGGCGGCGGCGACCATCGCGTTCGGATCGCGCGCGGCGCCGACCTGCACGATCGCGGTGTGGCCGTCCGGCGAGACGATGCTGCGCGCGGGTGCGCGGGCGCCGCGATCGGCGGCGAGCTTGCGCCCGACGGCCGCGAGCGTCGCGGCGAAGGTGGGGTCGCTGCTGCGCTTGCTCGCGGAGTGCACGACCGCGATGAGGCTGTAGGCGGAGACGCCCTGGAAATGGCGGTCGATCAGAGCGCGCGCCCTGACCGACTGCGAGCCAGAGGAATCCCAGCCCGCGCCGGAGAGGGCTTTCTCAACCTTGGGAGCGAAGAAGCCGAGTCCCAGCGCGAGCACGAGCCAGGACGCCAGCACGAGCCGGAAGTGCTGGGCGGCATAGCGGCCCAGCCGCCCGACTGGGCCGAGCTGCGCCTCCGGCGCGCTCAGCGGCGCGAGCGCGGGAACGCTCACCGCTCGCTCACCTCGCGTCGCGGGGCGGCGGGGGTGGGTCGGTGGCTGAGGCGGGCGATGTCCAGCTGGTCCATGAGCAGCGACAATAGCACAACTACACAGTTGTATAGTGATATGACTTTGAGACGGCCCGGCCACGCTCGATTACCGTCACTTCGCGATCATGTGCCCGGCCCATGTCGAGGCCCTCTCGAGCACTGCCATAGACCGGTGGTGGCGCGGGCGCTAGCTGGCTTTAAGCAAGCACCACGCCGCTGCGCCAGCGCCGCTACCTTAGAGGGTATGCAAGAGGTGCTCCCCGGCATATTCCACTGGGTCAGCGTGCAT
>JANWLE010000096.1 GCA_025451035.1 Solirubrobacteraceae bacterium | reverse complement strand
TGTATCGGGGAGACAGGATTTGAACCTGCGACCGCCCGGCCCCCAGCCGGGTGCGCTACCAGACTGCGCCACTCCCCGTGGTCACTGCTATGTCTCAGAGCGGGCGACGGGAGTCGAACCCGTTCTTAGAGCTTGGAAGGCTCCCGTGCAACCGTTGACACCTCGCCCGCAAGCGTACTCGCATGATACCTGCACGCGAGTAACGCCAGGAATCAGGCCGAGGCCTATCTGCGAATCCCGCGCTCCTCGGTCGGCACCACACCGCTCTCGTCGGTGAGCGTGGGAGGCGGCCATGGGCCGAACCAGTTGTCCCTAGCACCGTCCAGCGTCACGACTCTGCCGTTGAATACGTCGCCTAGCCCAGAGGCCAGCAGCGCTACAGCCCACGCATGCTCCTGTGGGCGACCTAGCCGCTGAAGCGGCACCGTGCGGGCTGCTCCTGCCCTGACTGGGAGTGGGTACTTGTCGAGCACCTCGGTATCGAAGTGGCCAGCGGCTACTGCGATCACACTCACGCCGTGCGTCCTCCACTTTTGCCCCAGTTCGGCCGTGAGCGCCTCAACAGCTGCCCGAGCCGAACCCGAATGGGCCATCCCCGGCATTCCATGATGGGGGGACAGCGTCACGTTGATGATCGTCCCGGCTTTGACCGGCGCCATCGCCAGGTCAAAGGCGGCCTTCGCCATGTTGACGGTGCCGTCGACATTTAGTCGCCAGACCGCCTTGAATCCCTTCATGTTGATTGCCTCGGCGGGAACGAAGTACTGGCCGCCAGCGTTGTTTACAAGGATGTCTAGGCGTCCGTGACGCTCCAACACGCCACGCACGAGGCGCGAGGCCTGCTCGGGCTCGCGCACATCTGCGGTGATCCAACTGCAGCTGGGCCCTATTTCGTGCGAGGTTTGTTCTAGCATCTCCTCGCGGCGACCAGCTATCACCACCAGTGCGCCGCAGCGCGAGAGCTCGATAGCCGTGGCCTTTCCCAAGCCCGTACCCCCGCCGGTCACCAGGGCGACCAGCCCATCGAGCAGGCCGGGCGAAAATATCTCTGAGCCCTGTTCGTGTGCGTACGTCATTGGCAGGGGATCATACGTCCGTCTTATAGATTCTTTATGGTTGTCCGCGTGCCTTACAGGTCTCTGGGCATCTTCGGGGCCCTCAGCGTCGGCGACTACCTGATTTGGAATTGGTCTGTTGCGGGCAACCACGACGTCGTGGCGATCATCTCTGGGCTATCGCTGCCAGTGCTGCTCGTTGTCTTGATCCTACTTGCCATACGAAACTTCCTGAGCCTGCTAAACAGCTCAACGCCGGCGCGGCGCCGGCCCCTCGGTGCGGACTCTCAGCACGCGAGTCTCAATCGATCGGTCGAGGATGGAACTTTGACGGCTCGGCCTGCGGGCGAAGTGCCCCAACCGCGCACCTCAACTGCGCGACGCGGCAAGGTCGCTGCCTGATCCTTGTCGCTGGCCCGTCTATGCCGATCATCGCCTCCGGCCGGGAACATCTATCCTCAGGCGCGTCTTGGCATCGTCTAGTCCTCCCAGCATGACCCCAGTCCGCACTCTCTACGACATCGCAGCACCGGACGCCAGACCGCACCTTGGTGTGGAGCGTGTGACGTGTCCTGCGTTCAGCGTGCCGGACTGCTGTACAGCATCAACGCTGACGGTCATCACTATCTAAACCAGTGCCGATCACCTCATGAGCCCGCGACGAGGACTGCTGCCACGGTCGAGAAGAGCCCGTGTTGCGCTCCTCGGCGGCGTGGTTTTGCTTGTGATCGCAGGCGCGGCCGTCGGTGCGTATCTCTACGAGCGCCACCGTACCGGAAGCATCTACCATCCCAACGCTCGTTTCATTCCGCAGAGCCCTCCTGTCGTGCCGAAAAAGCCGCCGCACACGTTCGCGTGGGCGCTCTACGGCTACACCAAGAACCACACGCGGTTCCTTCCAGCCGCAGAAAGCCTGCGTCCTCCCTTCAAGCGGCTCTGGGTCCATACCGGAGGCGCGTTGCTTGAGTTCCCACCCGTCATTTACGGAGATCGGATCTTCCAGTTGAGCGACGACGCGACCCTGCACGCAATCGACAAGTACACCGGCCACGATCTGTGGAGCAGGCGCCTCGGCGCACTTTCGGCTTCGACCCCCGCCGTCTCATCCAACACCGTGTACGTGACGATTCTCTCGCGCAGTGCCGGCGCCCAGGAGGGCCGCATAGTTGCGCTGGACAGCACCAATGGGCATGAGCGTTGGTCGCGGGAACTATCGAGTCGCTGCGAGTCATCTCCCCTGCTCGACCACGGCAAGGTCTTCTTCGGCAGCGAAGACGGCACCGTCTACGCGCTGAACGCCAACACAGGCAAGCTCCTGTGGACCTACCATGCTGCCGGCGCGGTGAAGGCAAGCCCAAGCCTGTCGGAAGGGAAGCTGTACTTCGGCGACTACTCTGGCCAAGTGCAGGCAATACGCGAGCGCGACGGCCACCGCGTGTGGTTGAGCGGCTCCGAAGGTGCGCCACTCGGCAGCGGCACCTTCTACTCCACCTCGGCTGTGATCTACGGCCGGGTCTTCCTCGGGAACACGGACGGGCGCGTATATGCGTACGACGCATCGAGCGGCAAACTCGACTGGGCGGTACAGACCGGCGCCTACGTCTACTCCTCTCCTGCCGTGACCGACGCTCCCGGGATCGGGCCCACCGTCTATGTCGGCTCATACGACGGGACGTTCTACGCCATCAACGCCCGCTCGGGACGTATCGTCTGGGAGTACCACGCCGGCGGTCGTATCTCCGGCTCGCCGACGATCGTCGGGCGGATCGTCTACTTCGCCGATCTCGGGCAACGCCGGACGTTTGGCCTGGGAATCTCGACAGGAAAGTTCCTGTTCAAGGAAAACACCGGGTCGTTTGACCCAGTCATAAGCGACGGGCACAACATCTACCTCACTGGCTACACAGGCCTGTACGGGCTCAGACCTGCCCACTAAAGCCCGACGAGCTGCCGTTGCTAGGAACCATCACTACAGCGGGAGCTCAGGCCTAGCGCCCGCCCAAGCGAGAAGCGCGCGGCGATCGTGATGACACCAGCTCTTGTGGAGCTGACCGTCGTCCAGCCTTCCTGGCCACGCCTCACGCAGACACCCCGGCCGGTGAGGTAGCGCGTGTAGCGCACTCGCACAAGCGAGGTGCCGGGGCGCGCGAAACGCAACGTGAACGCGTCCTCCCCCATCTGCTTAACCGCCGCTGGCGGGGACGCAAGCGGTGTTGGTTTCGCCACGGCAAACAACCTCCAGTGGACGGTGTGGAGCACTTCGTGCAGATAAGGCGTGCCGGCGGTGATGAGTGCAGCCTCGCCGCGGCTCGAGCCATCGATCGTCACGTCGGGCAGCGCGACATAGCTCACCGCGTTGCGTTGGAGCCACTGCTCGTAGATGGCCGGTGAGAGCTGCGCGGCTTCGATCGCCTGGTCATAGCGCTTGTCCAGCTGCCGCTCCCAGCCGCGCGCGAGCGAGACATAGGGTGCAAGCAACGCTGCCTCCCAGTGGGACCTGGTAAACGGCACCTCGATCCTCACCGCCTGAGCCGCGTGGCGTTCGAGGAAGCGCCGGATGGGCAGGTAATACGACGCTCTCGTCGCGTTGCTGCCGGCCACCGCCGCTATCTCCCTGACGGGACCCCACACGGTCCATAGCGCGATAACACAGAACACCAGACCCGTCTTCAACGTCACACGGGCCGGTGTCAGCGAACATGCCAGTAGCGGCCCGGCCAGCAGTACGCCGTAACGCTCGATGTTTGACCCCATCGGGGTGTGTACCAGCAGGCTAGCCGCGCAGGCGAATAGATACACGACCGCTGCGAGCCTAAGCGTTGGCTGCGACGTTGGCAGCCCCCACATAAAGGCGAGCGTCACAACTACGGTGGCGAGAAACGAGAGCATCGGATAGGGCTCAAAGCCTCCTTCCGGGAACAGCAATGCGAGGGCGAGCACGACAATCGCGACGGGCATAATCAATGCCTTGCGTGCGCCCATACGGCGAGCGGAAAACGCGTTCGAGAGCGCGGCGAGGATCAGGAAAACCCCGACTAGAGGGCTTGCCGCGGCAGATAGACCGGCCAGCAGTGCCGCAATCCAGCCGCGGTCGGTGAGGAGCGCGTACACAGCCGCGAGAGCTAGCGTCACGCCCAGCGCGAATGTGAGACGCCCGACCCACACATCGCAGCTCGCCGCGACGGCGAACCACACTATCCCGAACCGCGCACTGGGTCCGTAGGCGATGTAGGCGATCCGCTGGAAAATCAAGCTCGACGCAAGCACGCACAAGACCGCGAGCAGGTTCATGCCAACTACCGAGCCAAGCGCCGGATAAAGAAGGCTGTAGCCAGGGATGTGATGTCCGGCGTACCAGCGCTCGTCCCAGAGCGTGAACCCGGCTCGCTGGAACAGCTCGACGCGATAGACCTGTGCAGCCATGTCTGGTGTCCGTGGTTCGACGAGCAGCCACAGCGTCATAAGAGCGCCGGCGGTAAGCGCACCGACCGGGAGCCAGCGAGGCATGCTCACGGCTCGCTGAGCAGGGGCTGCGGGAGTGGTGAGGATCTCACCCGGCATGACCCGCCAGTATGGCGGGCCGCCTCCTCACCGGTAAACGCCAACCCCCGCCGCCCGCGCCGCGCTGAATCAGTACCGGGACCCGATCCTCCCCCGTCGGGCCCCGGTGTCCCCGCGAGCCGCCCTCTCCAACACGGACTCGCAGGTCTGATTCTTCAACCCGCGAGTTGCGTAAAAGTCGCTGTATTCCAATGAGCACGCAACATCTCGGCGCAGTCAGGCTCGGCCAAGGGCGGCGTGAAGCGCAAGTTGGGCAGGTGACCGATAATCGGCGGCGTGAAAAGACGAGCAGCAGGCAGACTTATCCACGTCCTCTCGGTGTTCGCGGCAGCCGGCCTCTGTGCTGCGATTGCCGGCTGCTCGTCTCGACATCCGCAGCCGATCTCCAGCGCAGAACTGGCTCAGGCCGAAAGCTTCCCCTATTACAGGATCTACTGGGCAGGCCCGCATTTCGCTGGAGCGCCGCTCACTGCCGTTGACGGGCAGAAGAGCTACAACAGCGAGATCGGCGAGAGCGTGTACTACGGAGATTGCGCCCACAGCGACGGGATCTTCGCTACCGGCAGTTGCAAGCTCCCACTGCAGGTCACGACCGTCATCTACCGCTTCCACTCGAACTCGAGCCTCGGCCCGCAGCACAACAGCGTGGTTCGCGGGGTCCCAGCAACGGTCTATGAAGAAGGCCGCTCGATCGAGCTGTATTCCGGCCGCGTGGCGATAGATATCTTCTCCAGCGATCCCGCGCTCGCGATGCGAGCCGCCAACCAACTGCGCTCGCTGAACGCCCCGGGGTCCGCTTCTGCTGCGCTGCCAGTGCCGGTCTACTGTCCCGGCCTGTCAGGGGCCATTCCCCAAGCGCTGCGAGCGCTGCTTGACAAGCTCCCCGGGGACGTCTGCCGGATAGCCGGCGAACGGATCCGGGTAAGTCGCGAATCAGCTGCGACGCACTAGCCGCCCGCTAGCGTGTGTGCGGTGTCGCCGAGTGGCTTGCCGATCTCGCTGCGCAAGCTCAGGAACGCTAGCGCACCGATCAGCGCGGGAATCCACAGCGAGATCGCCCGGTAAACGAGTACCGCCGCGAGCGCCAAAGAGACCGGGTGCGTACCGAGTAGCACGAGCATCCCGACAAGTCCGCCTTCGACGAGGAAAAACCCGCCGGGAAGCGGCAACGAATTGCCGAGCATCCCCACTAGGTAAGCCATCGCCACAGCCCAGAACGTCGGTGGGTTGCCATATGCAGCCAGACAGACAAACAAGCAGAGGTTGTCCCAGAGCCAGTACCCAACCGCTCCCAGCAGTCGCCAGTCGTGGTGACGAATGAGCTCAACAGCATCGGTGACGCCAGTCGCGGCAGCTAGAAGCACAGTCCTCACACGACCGTGCTGCCCCGTTTGCGTGGCTGCTCGCGTAGCCGATCTGGCGAGCACAAGCGTGCCGATGATCACGATAAGCGCGATCGCCGCGGGCAGCAATGTAAGCAGCTCATTGCGAGTGCCAGGCAGCAAACCCAACCACATTGGTATCCCGAAGACGACTACTGCGACGACATTGACCGCGCTGGTGAGCACGAACAACAACACAGATCGTCTAGCGATCCTTTCCATCGAGATGCCCTTGCTGTGCAGCACCCAGGCTCCGAGCGCGATGCCGCCGAGGCCGCTCACCGAGACAACCGAGTTCATCGCGAGCTCGGCCAGCGAAAGGCGCGAGCTCAGGCTTCTGCCGAGCCGTTTGAACACGAGACCGAACAGAATCACGTAGGACACGCACGAAAGGAGCTCCAGCGCGACCGCAATCGCGAGCCAGCCGATGTTGGTGTCGGTGATCCGCTCTCCAGCCGAACGCAAGCCCGGGACAGCGAACAGCAAACCTACGACGATCACGAAAAACAGCGCCAGGGCAATGAGGTTGTTGCGCAGCCGGCGCGTCTGGGTAGCAAACCCCGGCAGCCTGGCACTTTCGGCGTGCTCGTTTTCGCCTGCCGAAGAGCGGCGCTCGCTCTGTGGCACACCGAAGAGACGAAACATCCCTGGGCGAAAACGATCGAGCATCTGCATTGAGCATGACAGCGCGTGCGGCCCCACGCGGCCACTACATGCCATTAGCCGGTCGCGTGCGATGTACGCGTGAGTTCCGAGCGAACTCGATGCTCAGTGCGCGACCGCGCGAGGCTGCTCATCCTGCCGGTCGCTGAAGGCCGCCTGGCTATGGCTCGCGCGCGCCTGCATGGCGATCTTGGATGGCGCTTTGCGCTTGGCTTGGCGAACTTCCTCACGGTAGCGCGCCGGCGAGACGCCGTAACGGCGGCGGAATGCCTGGGCGAAGTGCGGCGGCTGGCGATAGCCGACGAGCCGTGCGACATCCCGCACAGGTATCGCCGGCTGTGACAGCAGCTCAGCAGCTGCAGCCATTCTTCTGGCTACGAGATCTTCGCGGAACGACCCTTCGCCGAACTGGGCGTAGGCTCGCTGCAGCTGCCTTGGGGAGCTTGCGAGTGCCTTCGCGACGACGTTCAAGGTCAGCGGCCGGCGGTAATGGCGGTCGATGATCAACCGTGCCAACAGGTACAGGCGGCGACGTTCCCTGACGGTATGAGGACGCACATCCCCCACTCCGACCGTAAGGCCCTAGAGGGACGCACTTTAGGCGTAGCGTCTGGCCAGCCGTTCGGCGGCCTGGCAGTAAGAGCCGCCGAACAGCACGGCATGTACAAGCAGCGGCATCAGCTGCCACAGTCCAACGCGCTCCTGCCATCCGTCTGCGAGCGGCGTGACCGCCTCGTAGAAGTCGAAAATCCGGTCTGACGGCGAGCCGAACAAGCGCAGCATCGACAGGTCAACCTCGCGGTGGCCGCCGTATGCGGAGGGGTCGATCAGCCAGGGATCGCCGTTGGCGTCCCCGCAGACATTGCCGCGCCACAAGTCACCGTGCAGGCGCGCCGGCTTCTCCGGCGGCCCACTCAACTCTGGTAGACGCTCGCACACTCGCTCCACAGCGGCGACACCGGCACGAGAGAGCACGTCACGCTGCGCCGCCATCTTCGCCAGCGGAAGTAGCCGTCGCTGCGCGTAGAAGGCGGGCCAGTCCGGGCATGGCTCGTTGGGTAGCTGCAGCGAGCCGATTCGGGCCTGTGCGCCGACGCCAGCCGCCAGGCCGGGATCACCGAAGCACGCCGCGCCAGCGGCGTGCAGCGCCGCCAGGCCCTCACCCAGCTGTCGCGTACCGGTGCCGGAGAGGTGTCCCGGCTCGATCCACTCCAACACTAGATACTCAGCGGTTACCTCCAGCACCTGCGGAACCCTGAGCGCTTCGGGCTCACCCAGCCATCGCAGTGAAGCCGCCTCCAGCATGTACTCCTCGGGGCTAGCGTCCGTCCGGGTCTTCACGAACGCTTGCGTCCCGTCAGCGAGCACTACGCGCCAAGCCTCGTTGATGTCTCCACCGCCGAGCCGCCGAGCCTCGGTCGCGCCCTTGGGCAAGCTCATGCTGTCTGCAACGAGCGAATGTGCTCTAGCAATCCCTCACATGCCGCCTGAACAAGATCGAGCACGTCGTCAAATCCAGCCGGCCCGCCATAGTAGGGGTCGGGAACATCGAGGTTCTGTGCCTCGGCGCTGGCCGGATCAAATTCGCGCAGCAGTTTCACCTTCATGTGGCAATGTTCATCGGGCGCCAGTTGACGCAGAGCGTGCTGGTTTGAGCCATCCATCGCGAGGATAAGGTCGAACTCCGCGAAGTCCCGCTGGCTTACCTGCCTAGCCTGTCCTTCAAGCCTGATCCCGCGACGCCGGGCGGCCTCAGTGGCACGCGCGTCGGGGGCCTCGCCCACGTGCCAGCCCCCCGTTCCCGCACTGTCGACCTCTATGCCACTCTCGCCGTCTCGGGCGAGCAGGCTACGCATCACGCCCTCTGCTGTCGGGGAGCGACAAATGTTGCCCAGGCACACGAATAGGACGCGCATGCCGCTACTCGTCACCCAGCTCTAGGACTGCGAGAAAGGCCTCCTGCGGCACCTCGACGCGGCCAACCTGCTTCATCCGCTTCTTGCCCTCCTTTTGCTTCTCGAGCAGCTTGCGCTTGCGTGTGATGTCCCCGCCATAGCACTTGGCGATCACGTCCTTGCGGAACGCCTTTACGGTCTCCCTGGCGATTATGTGCGAGCCGACCGCGGCTTGGATTGGCACGTCGTACTGTTGGCGGGGTATGCGCTTGCGTAGCTTCTCGGTCAGCAGACGACCCATCTCGTATGCCTTCTCGCGGTGCACCACCATCGATAGAGCGTCGACGGGATCGCCCGCGAGCAGTACATCGAGCTTGACCAGACTGGACGGCTTCATTCCGTTGAGCTCGTAATCGAGCGACGCGTAGCCGCGTGTCCGGGACTTCAGCTGATCGAAGAAGTCCATGACGATTTCCGCAAGCGGTAGGTCATAGGTCATCTGCACCCGCTCGGGCGAAAGGTAGTGGATTCCCGCGGGCTGCCCGCGACGCTCTTGACAGAGCTCCATCACCGCGCCGACGAACTCCCGCGGGGTGATTATCTGCGCCTTGATGAATGGCTCGCTGATCTCCGCGATCGTGCCTGGATCAGGCATGTCTGAAGGGTTGTGGACCTCGAGTTCATCACCGTTGGTGAGCGTCACGTCGAACTCGACGGACGGCATCGTCGCTAGTAGCTCGAGGTCGTACTCGCGCTCCAAGCGCTCGCGCACTATGTCCATGTGCAGCAGACCGAGAAAGCCGCAGCGAAAGCCGAACCCGAGTGCGTCGGAGGTCTCGGGCTCCCACGAGAGAGCAGCGTCGTTGAGAGTGAGCTTCTCTAGCGCGTCACGTAGATCCGGATAGCGGTCGGAATCGATCGGGAACAGACCACAGAACACCATCGGCTTGACCTCGCGATAGCCGGGCAGAGCCTCTGAGGTGCTCTTCTCGCCGCGCACCGCGGTGGTGAGCGTGTCGCCTACACGCAGCTGCGTTACGTCCTTGATGCCGGTGATCAGATACCCAACGTCGCCCGCCGCGAGCTGCTTGACCGGCGTCATCGTCGGCGAGAAGAAGCCGATGTCGTCGATCTCCGCATGGGTGCCAGCGGCCATTGCCCTGATCGCCTCCCCCTTGCGAAAGATGCCGTCGACCACCCTGATGTAGGCGATCACCCCACGGTACTGGTCGAACTCGGAGTCGAAGATCAGCGCTCGCGGTCGCGCATTCGGATCGCCCGAAGGCGGCGGTACTCGCCGGATCAGCTCCTCCAGGACCTCGCTGACGCCCTGGCCAGTCTTGCCGCTGATGCGCAGGATCGAGGCGGGATCCTCACCGATCAGGTCAGCGACTTCGCCAGCGACGCGGTCCGGTTCGGCGCCTGGCAGGTCGAGCTTGTTCAGACACGGAATCAGCTCGAGCCCAGCCTCGATCGCTAGGTAGGTGTTTGCGACGGTCTGCGCCTCGACGCCTTGTGAGGCATCTACCACCAGCAGCGCTCCCTCGCATGCCGCTAGCGAGCGCGACACCTCGTAGGTGAAGTCGACATGACCTGGCGTATCGATCAGGTGAAGCTGGTAGGTCTCGCCATCCTTGGCGGTGAAAAACACGCGGACCGCCTGAGCCTTGATCGTGATCCCGCGCTCACGCTCGAGGTCCATGGAGTCAAGAACCTGGGCGCGCATTGCGCGTGGGTCGACGGTGTGCGTCAGCTCGAGTATGCGGTCAGCGAGCGTCGACTTGCCGTGGTCGATGTGGGCGATGATGCAGAAGTTGCGTATGCGTGATTGATCCATCGGCGCTCAACTCTAGAGGGCCGCGACGAGCATGGACTTCGCCGGGGCGCGGCGCCGACACCAGCCAGGCTTCTGTGTCCGGCGGATCGCCACTCGGCCAGGGTCTTTATTGGCCCAGCCGTCGGGAGTGTCAAGCCGCCCAGGCACATGACACAAGTCCTGGGACGCAAGTAGTTCAAGGTGATCTATGACCGGCAGACGCCGGGCGAGTCGAGAGCTCGCCCGGTGATCCTGTACCGGCGACCGGCGTCGAGTCGCCGCTGCGGTCGAGAAGCCCCCCACAGATCGAGGGGGGGTCTCGACGTTCCTTGGACCGACATCACTGACGTACCGACCGCCCCAAGGAGTACGAGGCTGGATGACTCAGCGCCGCACCTACCGACACAGCTTGCAGTCGCTTGCCTGGAGACCCCACTCCACGAGCGACTGTTCGCACTCGAGCGGCAGCGCGGCAGGCGGTGGCGGTCGGCCAGATGACAGCCACCAGCTGACCGGCAGCTCTGAGCCAGTCATATGAGCGGCTCTGCTGCCAGCACCCTGAACACCGGCATTGGCCAGACCAGCGGACGCTGCTCACGTGTCACAGCCGAGGCGCCCGTCCAGGAGCGCTTCAACGACAACCGCATGTACGAGCGGTTCAAGCTGGAAGCGCGCAAGGCCTACCAGCACGCTTATGGCACCGTCAGCGACGACCAGTGGGATGCCGCGTTCAACATGTCCTACTGGAAGCTCTACCAGGCTGAGACGCTCCACCCAGGAGTGATCGCGCATCCAGCGAGCTGGATAGCCACGATCGCCAAGAACGAAATAGTTAGCGAGCATCGCAAGACCTCGCGACAGAGGTCCCTTGCCGAGTATGACTGCGGTGAGCCATCGGCCCCAGGACAAGACGCCTCGAGCGCGATCGAGCAGCGCCACGTGCTGCGCGACGTGTGTTTCATCCTCAATCTTCTGCCAAGCCGCCAAAAGCGTGTTTGGTCGGCGCGGTTTGTGTGGGACTACAGTCCGGAGGAGATCATGCAGCGCATGGGGTTGAGCCGCAAGGCCTATGAGAAGACGCTGCAACAAGCCACCAGCTTTCTCATTGCAAAGCTAGACCAAGCACGCCAGGGGATATGCGGTACTCCTGAGATGGAGTCGCTTGTCACCGGATACGCGATTTGGGGCGATCAGCATTACAGCCCGGAACGTAGCGCGCTCGCGCGAGCACACCTGGATGATTGCGCAGCGTGCCGACGCACCGCATGGCTGATCCGCTCCTCTAGGCGCACACTGCAGGATCGGCCGGCGCCCAACCAGCCTGTTATGAACAATCCTTCGGACGCTCCCGAAACGGCAATAGTGAGCACCCGCGCTGGTATGCCGCGCCCCACACGGGTGAGGATGACATCGCGCCGGCGCTCCACGCGCAGACAGCGTGTATTCGCCGGCTAGCCGCAATGCATGTGTAAGCGCCTTAGGGGCTAGTAGATCGCCCTGTCACACATATGCGCCGGCTCTGATCACGCGGCCGGCGTCATGTGTGCGTGTTGGTCTTGGGCAGACAAAGCACCGAGCGAGCCTGGCCTAGACGTCTACGTGCCTGTTGCAGTGGCCGAACGATACGACGGGCACAAAAGTCGAGGGGGGGGACTTTCGCGCTCGCTGCGTCTATTGAGTGTGAGCATCAGTGTCAGTATGGCTAACCGGTGGGGCGCGCGATGAGACCTCCGTTGAGTGGTCTCGGCAGCTCAGACCGACCGGCTGGCGTCAGCTCAAACGGGCGCGCCCGTATCGACTACGAGTCCCGACGACGGACCCGTATGCGCGCACTGCTGCCTCGCTACCTTACCCTCGCGACTTTTGCGATCCTCGCCTTCGCTGGTGCGCGCACAGCCATCTTCGGAGCACCGCGACCGAAGATCGAACGGTATTTTCAGGCAGGCTCGATCGACATCGGGCTGGAGAGCTTCGCGCAGGACTACGCGCACATCTATCTCAGCTGGAACCCACGGAATCTCATGGCGCGCGAAAGGGCGCTCACGAGGTTTAACCCTTCGCTCGCCGACGAACCCGGTTTTCAGCCGTCACACACAGTCGAGGTCGTCACCGCAACACAGGTCGTGCAAGATGAGCCCTCTGCACTCGGCGGGCGCATCGTGACAGTTGAAGCCACCGTCGCTCCCGGTCGCAGGACCGAGTATCTGGCGGTATCTGTCTCGCGCGACAAGAGCGGAGCGCTCGCTGTCAACGCACCGCCTTCTTTTGTAGGTGCTCCCAGCGTGCAGGAAAGCCCGCACGCCCAGCTCCTGCACAGCGTTGACGACCAGGAACTCACAACGGTCGTAGAGCGCGCCCTCACCAACTACCTGGCCGGGGACGCCAACGATCTAACCGCCGATCTGGCGCCCGGCACACAGGTTACATATCCACCCAATCAGCTTCAGGTGGTCGGCACTCCCAGCGAGATCGACTGGACAGGCCACGACGGTGTCCTTGTGAGCGTTCAGGCACAGGATCAACAGGGCGCTTCATACACCCTGAGCTACGAGATAGGTGTCGTCAAGACCGAACGTTGGTACGTCAACTCAATCGAGGTAATCCCCAGTCAGTAAGGAGTTCTCATGCGTATGAACATCATCATATTCCTTGTGACCGCAGCGATCTCGCTGTTCGCCTTTCCCATGACAGCAGTGGCCGTCTCTACCTCTAAACCGGTCGCTGCTGCGCAGTCGAGCAGCGCCTCTCAACCTGCAAGCTCACGCTCAGATCCTGGGTCGAATCTCGCGGGCTGGCTGAAGAGCTGGGTCGGCGCCCTGTTCGGTGTTGTCGTCGGCGCCGTAGGCCTCGGAGCGGTGGCGAAGCGTAGCGTGGGCGAGGGGCTCGCGTTGTTGCTCGTTGCGTTGATCGTCGGCGGGTTCGTTATCGCACCCGATTCGATGAACACGCTCACCCAGGCTGTTTGGGCAAAGATCGCGGGCTAGCCGACACGGTCGCCCAAACGCCCTGGAACAGCTTCCAGGCGGGGCGTCTCGGCGCTTCACTCCCGGTGCGCTGCCAACAACGCACTTAGAGAGCCGTGCAATCCGATGGCAGACTCTGATTCACAACACACACTGGTGCGCAGCTATGGGCTCGTATTCAAGATCGAGCGCAAGCTGTTCAAGATCGATCGCTGGCGACTGCCGCTACCGGGGGGAGTCGAGATCCGCGCAATCGTCTACGGCGCGGTGATCCTGCTCGGCATGCTGCTCCTCAGTCGCCTGCCCGGACTCGGGCTGCTGTTTGGCCTGCTGCCCGCTCCACTGCACTGGGCCCTGATTCCCGGGGGACTGACCTTCGTGTTGCTGAAGCTGCAGATCGAGGGTCGCGCCCCGCACCGTGTGTTGGCGAGCATTGTCAGCTGGTATTTCAGTGAGCGACTGATCGCGGGTGCGCAAAAGGCCGACAGGCCTAGGTCGCACACCCCGATCCAGGCGGTCTGGGTCACCCCTGACTGGCGGGCACCTCGCTACCGCCCGGCCAAGATCCATGGCCCCACGCTGCTTGTGATCCGTTATCCGATCGAGGCTCACATGGCTCTGAACCGGAGTGGAGCGCAGGTCGGTGACCTGCGCCTGAGAAACCCCAACTATCGACGGTTGGCGCACGGGCTTAACACGTTCGAGATTCCGGCGGGACGAAAGGTCGTGCTCGAAGGATGAAACCGATTTACACGCACATGTCACACAACGTCGTGTTCGGCGCACACGCGCGAGACGCGTGGGCACTCTACCGGCTGGGAAACATCAGCTATCCCGGCTTGACCAACGATCGCAAGAGGGAGATAAAGAATCATCTAGAGGGATTTGCTTATCGCATCGGCGCCGACTTCCAGGTCATGCGCATCAGCCGCTCCTGGTCGGTCGAGGACTACATCTCCGGGGCGATGCGCACAATCGACCCACACCGGGGACACTTGCAGGCTTGGCGGAGATACCTGGAGCGTCACCGTCAGGTACTGAGCGAACACAACACTGCCCGTCCAGAGACTTATCTGGCGGTGCGGCTGCGTGACGCGACGGTCGATTTGGCTGAGTCCGTAAGCCGCGGGCTCTCCAGCGGCCTGGGCGGTCTGATCAAGGAGATCTCAAGCCAACTCGGCTTCGGTGATTCGCGTGGACTCAGCTCAGAGCAGCTCAGCCAGCTGATGCGCCTCGAGAACCGTACTTTCGAGCGTGTCTACGGCTATCTGGATTGTGAACGCTGCTCCAGTGACGACCTACAGTGGTTGGTCAGACGCGCCTACACACGTGGCCTGGGCGAGCCCCTGATCGACCGACAGTGGTCTCCACAGGCGATCGAGTTCCCCAACGGGGACGGCGCACAGAGGTATATACCCGACCACTCGCAAATACTGCGCCTGCACGACAGCCTCGTCAACGCGAGCAACCCCCGACGCCTGTTCGTGCAGTCTGAGCTGGGCGACGCCTACCAGGTGCTCTTGGCGGTCGGGGCGCTGCCAGAGGAAACCGTGTTCCCGGGGCCGGAGGCTGAGCTGATGTTCGCCACAGTCGAGAATCTCGAGTTCCCGATCGACATCATCCTCACTGCCCAGTGGGTAGCGAACAAGAACGCCGTCAAGGAAGCCCACAAGCGCAAGGTCGACGCCGACAACCAGTACGTCGAGGAGACGCACGGCCATCACGGCCCGTCCGCGGCCTCCGAGGAGCGACCGGCGCTAGCCAGGGATCTCGAGGCTCATCTTACGAACACCGATCGTCCGCCGCTGTTGCGGACGGGTATCACGGTCGCAGTCGGCGCACCGGATCCCGAGATGCTCGAGGAACGAGTCGAGCGCGTACGTGCCGAGTTCGGTCGCATCAAGCTGCATCGTGCCCCGGGTGTTCAGTATCGCCTGTTCCTCTCCTCGCTGCCGGCCCAGCCTTTCTCAGTTCAGGACTACCGTGACCATCTGACGATCGAGCAGTTCGGCGCGATGGTGCCGACCGCATGCAACAGGGCGGGCTCACAGATCGGCCCCTACCTCGGCCACACGATCACCGGCTCACGCCAGCCGATCCTGTTCGACCTATCGGAGGCCAACCAGACGAGCAGGCCACCGACCGTGTTCATTATCGGCACGCTCGGCTCAGGCAAGACCGTGCTGCTGGAGAACCTCGAGTACCAAGCGTTCTTGCAGGGCTCACGGGTGATCGACATCGACCCTAAGGGAGACCACAATCTGGCGGCGCTGCCACTGATCACCGAGCACCTGGAAGAGGTCGAGCTCGGCGCTACCAGCCAACACCGTGGACTGCTCGATCCGCTGCGGGTCAGTCCCCCAGACATGATGTTCGACCTCACCGTCTCGTGGCTGACGGATCTGCTTCCGTCCCGTCGCGACGAGCAGATCGTCGCGATCCAGGAGGCGGTCAAGGCCGTCATCGCCGACCGTCAGGCGACAGGCCGCGCGGCGTGCTGTTGGGATGTGATTGAACTGCTCAGCAGCTCGCAGAACCCGGCAGCACAGGCGGCAAATCGGGCGCTGCGTATCCACGTCGACCAGGGGCTCGCGCAGCTCGGGTTCGCGAGACCGGACAGCGAGAACAAGTCAGTAGCCACGGCCCAAGTCGTCTCGTTGCGTGTGCGAAACCTACGCCCGGCGCGCGCCGCAGAGCGCTCTGAGCTGACTCAAGAGGAGCTGATAAGCCAGGCGGTGCTGCGCCTGCTGGCTGTGTTCGCGATGCACGCGATGACAGGCAACCGCTCGCAACACAAGGTGCTCTCGCTGGACGAGGGATGGTTCTTGCTGCAGAACGCAAGTGTCGGGCAGCGACTGCTGGAGCAGCTGTTCCGCTGGGGCCGTTCGGAGAACGCCACCCCGATCGTGGCCACGCATCTCGCCTCGGACGCGCGCGGCATGGACAACCTGATTGGAGCCAGGTTCATGATGGGCATGGAGAGTGACGAGGAGGCGCGCTGCGCCCTGGATCTCCTCGGCTTGGACCCGCAGGACAGCGAGCGCCGTCACGACCTCATCAAGTTTCGCAAGGGTCGCTGCCTGTTTCGCGACTACGAGGGCAACGTCACCCGCATGCAGGTGCACATGCCCGATCCCTCTCTCCTACACGCATTGGACACCACCCCCCATCGAGAGGACAGCGAGCAAGCAGCACACCAGTTGACCAGCCAACCGGCGTAGGGGTGGCGGAGCGAGACTCATGCGCTTTCCTCGCCTGGCTCTCCTCACCGCGCCGCTCCTCACCGCCGTTCTAGCTCTCTGCGTAGCCCCTGCGACGCGTGCCGCGCCCAACCCCCCTTCACACTCGAGCGCCACCACCAACCGCACAGCCCATTCGCACACGCGAAAAGTCTCAAAACCACGCCCGCCCGTAGCACCCCCGGTCACCACCACCACGGGCGGCTCACCAGAACCGGCGCTCCAACAGCCGAGCGCCGCCAACCCCAACGACAGCCTGGTCAACAACGATGTCCTGAGCCTCACAGACCCGTCCTGCGGCCTGAGCGGCATGACAGTTGGGCAGGCCAGCCGCTGCCTGCGAACGGGTGATCCATCGGTCCCCTACCCGCTCGGCAACTACCAGATGGACATTCACATGAGCACCGGGATCACCCACCCGATCAACGACGTGCTCACGGTCCTAGAGTCGGTAATGAACGTTGTCTGGCTGCTCTTGCTCTACATACTCAAGGGTGGGCTGACACTGATCGGGTGGGCGTTCTCGCTCTCGCCTTTCACCAATTCCGCCACCCTGGGCTCTGTCCAGAGCAAGCTCGAAGCGCTCTACAAAGGGCTCGACAAGGCATGGGTCGATGCAGCGTTCGTGGCGATAGGCGGATACGCGGTCTACCTGGCGTTTGTACGCCGCCGCCAGTCAGAAGCGATCGGCCACCTAGGCGCCTCGATCGCCGCGATCCTCCTGGCGCTGGCGATTATTCACGCACCAGCGACGTTTATCGGAAAGCCGGCTGGGTTCGTGAACGGCTTCGCGCAGGACGCTATCTCAAGCGCCAACCTGGCGGCCCACAACCAGACCGGCACGGTGCCAGCTAGCAAGCTGGCTGGACTCACTAGCGACCTGTTCGACACATTCGCGACTGGTCCGTTCTGCGCGCTCGAGACAAATGACGTCAACTGGTGTATGTCACCACCCTCGCCGCTTGAGATCAAGGCGGTACAGCGAGCAGTGAAAGGCGACCACAGCTATGAAAAGCAGGCCAAGGCGATCGCCGCCGATGTCGCGATGCGTCTGCCATCCCACCAACAGCAGGGGGCTTACCAAGCGGTGTATAGGTCATTGACCTCGAGTGCTCCACCGCCGCGACGCGCCGACCTCTTTTTGAGGTATCCACCGGGCAGCACACCGCGTGAAACGCTGTATGCGCTTTATACCGGCGAAAACCTAGAGGGCAAAAATCCGATAGGCGAAGTAATCAACAGCATCCTCAGCGGCGACCAGTCGATCCTCAAGGATGTCTCCAAAGCCGATCTGCTCGCGGTCGCGGGAGACATCCTCGACCGTGAACTCAAAGTCGCGGGAGCAATATTGAAATATGGGGTTCATGCCGTCACATCTATCTACTCAGACATCTTTGGCGGCGGCGGGACCAGCGAACCCAAGCCACTGGCACCGAACAAGGTAGCGATCCAGGGCTCGAGTGGACTGGTGCAGCGCTGCTTGGTGCTGGTGCTGACCGTGCTGGCTCTAATAGGGGTACTGCTCGTCCTCGCATGGCTGGCTCTGCATCTGATCAGTCAGGCGCTGCTCGGCTTCGTGCTTCTGTTCGCGACACCAGTGATGATGCTGGCTCCTGCATTCGGCGTCGCCGGTCGTAAGGCGTTCGCGACGTGGGCAAAGACACTGTTTGGGGCGATTGCCTCGAAGGCGTTCTATGCGGCGTTCCTGGGCATCTTCGTGTTGTCACTGACCGCCTTGCAGGAGGCGTCAACCGCGGCGCTTGGACCGAAAATGCACCTAACCCTCGGTGCCCTAGCCAAAACAGCGCTGCCGGCGGCAGGAGTGGGCAAAGGCACCCTGCTTGAAGGAGAAGGAGGGTCAGGGGGCGGTTGGGGAGTACCGTGGGTGATGCAGTGCCTGTTGTGTTGGGCGGTGTTCTTCAAACGCAACAAGATCGTTGCTTTCTTCGCGATCGATCCCGCCACGCATCAGCAGTCGGGCAGCGGGAGCATGGCCGCTTTTCGCGTGCTCGGAGCTGCCTACTCAGCCCACCGCATAGGCGGCGTGGTAGCTGGTGCGGCCAAGCGCCCCATCAACGCGTATCGAGCTAACGCACTCGAGCGCCGGATGGGAGAGCGGGACGCCACCCGTGATCTAGCGTTCGACGAGCTCGGGCACCAAGAGCTAGATGTCGCTTCGCGGCTGCACGATCACAGCCGCGAGCGCGCCGATAACTCTCAGCGTGCGCTGGACTCGACCGACCAGCGCTTGAATGAACTCAAGCAGAACCCGGACTACAAGAAATACGTCGCGTGGAAGCAGAGCAAGGCAGCATATGACCGACAACCTTCGCGCCTAAAAAAGGAATTTGAGCCACCTGAGCGCCCGCTCGTCGACGAGCTGACACGTGGTGAACACATCGCTGAGCAGATATCTGATCTGCAGGGGCATCGAAGCGGGCTCAAGCAAGAACACAGCGAGGCCCAGGGTGTTGTCAACCACGGTGAGCGCAACCTGCACGCGCACGGCCAGCTGCTGAGCCCCTCGGAGATCCAAGACCGGGTGGAAGCAAGACGCAGTTCGCTGGCTCGCGACAAAGTCGATCCCGGTGCCTGGAAGCGGCCGGAGAATCTTGCGCTTGCCAACGGCGAGCTGATCACCCCCGAGAAGCTCACCAGACTCGAGGGCAGAGCTAGACATGACCCTGGAGCCAGGCAAAAGCTTGAGACCACCCGCCGCCAGGTCACCGAACGCATGCAGGCCTCTGAGCGTCTACTGCAGGGCGTGCCAACCCGCAACCAGTTTGATCGCAATACCACGGCGAGCGCTCCCGATGTCGCCTCCAAACATCTTCGAGACAGCGGTAAGGAGTCGATGCTCAGCGAGCGCGCGCAGGCCAGGCGACGCGAACTGAAACACCGCCGCTACACGCAACGCATGTACCGCGGCTAGCGCGCGCAGTGGCGATGCCAGCAGTAAGCCCCAACGACCCGGGAACGCCGCCACAGCAGAGCAAACGGCCTGCCCGAGCATCCTCGGCCCTCAACAAGCTGGGGCTGGGGCTGCGTCTAGCCAAGGGCGCGAAGACCGCGCAGCTGGCCGCAACTGTCGTAAAGATCAAGGTGCTCGGCGGTGTCGCTCTCGCGCTGCTAGTCATCGCAGTCGTCTTTTTGATCGTCGTCGGGATGTCAGTCGGATTGTCCGCCGAAGGCGTCCTCCACGCGCAATGTGGCAACGGCGAACAGGCAGCTACGCTGGCGCCCGGCGGTGGGATCCTGGTCGGCGCCTCCGAGTATGGGGGGCCCGGCGATCCGGGCACGAAGGGTGACAAAGGGTCCTTCATCGCGCACCTGACCGGGCACATTGCCTATGCCGAGCTCGGGCTGTCGGGTCCCAGCGACCCAAATTGGCAAGACGCGCACAAGCTCGGCGACGCCCTAGGCTCAGGCAGAGCGCTACCGCCGCATACGAAGCTCCAGATCACTGCCAACGGCCATTCGGTGATCGCCGAAAAGCTCGACGTCGGCGCCGGCGGGGGACCGGTCGGCAGTCCTCCGCGCGAACGGGCGATAGACCTGTGGTACCAGACCGCAGCGGCGCTCGGGCTGGATAGCACTAACAGCGGGCAGTGGAGTGGGCTTGTGAGGGTTCAGCTCACAAGCGGCACCTCGGTCACAGCGACGAGCGAACCCGTGGCTTCCAACGGTGAATCCGCCACCGCATCGCGGGCGCCGTCGCAGCCGCAGATCATCAGCAACCCGATTCCCTTCGGGCAAAAGCGAAAGGACGAGATGCGCGCCTACGCGCTTCGCCACTACGGCATCGACAGCTACGAACTCCAAGCTCCCAAGGTGATCGTCGAGCACTTCACCGAGACGCACACCTGGCAGGAGGCATACAACACGTTCGCTCCAGACGTGCCAGACCCGGAGCTTCATGAGCTGCCCGGCACCACATCCCACTTCATCATCGACCAGAACGGAGGGATACATCAGGTTCTGCCGCTGAATTTGATGGGTCGGCACACCGTTGGCCTCAATTACACGGCCGTCGGGATCGAGATGGTCGGAATGAGTGATCAGGAAATCCTCAACCGCCCAACCGAGCTCGACGCCGCCTTGTCGCTGACACGGTGGCTGCAGAGCAAGTACGGCATTTCGACGAGCAACGTCATCGGCCACAACGAGTCGCTGACCAGCCCATATCACCGCGAGAACATCGCCCGCCTGAGAACGC
This sequence comes from Solirubrobacteraceae bacterium, assembly GCA_025451035.1. Taxonomy (GTDB): domain Bacteria; phylum Actinomycetota; class Thermoleophilia; order Solirubrobacterales; family Solirubrobacteraceae; genus Palsa-744. The sequence continues at coordinate 22,089 of JANWLE010000096.1, read as the reverse complement.
AGACACACAACGACTGGAACAAAGCCGACATGAACGTTTTCCGCAGCAAGCTCGCTTATGAACCGCCCTCCGGCGCGTCGGCTGAAAACCCCGGAGCCTCAGGCGCCGCCTGCGAAGGCGCGCCTACGGAAGCGAGCGCCGAAAGCGGCCTGGGGACAGCGATCGTGCAGATCGCACAGAGCCAACTCGGACAGGGTGAGCACCCACCAGGATCAAATTGCACCATGTACTCCTCCACCTGCGAGGCGTGGTGCTCTGATTTTCTCACCTGGGTGTGGCACAAGGCGGGTGTAGAAATACCTCACTACCCAGCCAGCAACGACGTGTATACATGGGGTGAAAAGCACACTCACGTACTGCCACCGACAGCCACGCCTGCACCAGGAGACGCGATCGAGTTCGGCACCGGACCCCAATCTACAGCTACAAGCGTTCATGTGGCGATCGTGGAGCAAGTGTTCTCAAATGGAGAGATAACCTACATCGGGGGCAACAACTCTAAAGACGAAGTCGGGCGCTCAAAGCCTTTCCAACCATCACAAGCCGCTGCCGTAGGAATGGTGGCACCTGTGTACGGGTACGTGGTCCCATGACTCGGCCCACTAACAAGAGCATGCTCGCGGCGATCGCTGCGTTGGCTCTGCTTGTCGCGATAGGACTCAAAACTCATCACGAGCACAAGAACTCGGAAATGAAGAGCACGCATACGTCTGAGTCGAGTACAACACCTGTATCTCAAACCCCACAGCAGCCGCGGAGTTGGGCGACCACGTCACAAAGTACGCACCCGCCAGTAGCTAGCGCCACCAAATCGATGGACGCGATTGGCAACCAGGATCGCTATTTCCGGACAGCAAAGGCCAGGGAGGAAGCGCGACAAGAAGAACACGAGCGTCCCGCCTACCAGCACCTGCCCTACCGCACGGACGAAGTGCGCATCGACATCGCCAACGTGACGAGCGACGGGCGGGTTGTTCTGAAGGTGATCCCCCGCGGGCTGAACGTTAACCCACGCATCGCCTATAAGCGCTTCCTTGAGCGCTACCGCGACTCGGGCAGCGCCTATCTCGCTGAATACGCCCGCTACCAGCCATGAAGATGCGCCTTTCCTCGTTCGTCTGTATCGCACTGCTCCTGCTGCCTGGCTGCGGCAGCAGCCCTAGGCACCACCAGCCGACGAGCGCTTCCGCTGTAGCAGCCAACGAGGCCGCGCCAACGGACGGAGCGATGGCCGTGTTCAGGGCAAAGGTGACACCTATTCTCTGTACTTACGCCCTCGGTCTGAAGTCCGCTGAACAGCAGATCACACAAGCTTCCTACGACGCCGGTGGCGCCATCAATGCAAGCGCCCCGGCAAGCGCACAGGCTGAGTATGCGCACGCCATGCGGAACTTCTCAGATGCGTTGCACACAGCTCTCGATGGTTTCCGCTCTGTCGCCGCACCGTCCACCCTGACAGACGCCTATCGCGGTTTCATCGCCTCGCTCACCAACGTCAGCGGCTACGCCGATCGAGCCGCCGCTTACGCCGCGGCAGGGAACTACGCCGGTATCGCAGCTATGGAAAATATCTCCACGCCGACCGCGGGAGAAGGCGTGTTCCATGCCGCCGGCATAACCGGCTGTCAAGCGCCGACAGCCTAGGAAAGCCACAGATGGACCCATCAGCTTTGAGCCAGCGCAAAAGGATTCACCGCAGTCGCGCATCTGTAGGTGCCAGTCCAGTACTTCGCGAAGAGCACCTCAGGGACACCCTGTCGGGCAGAGTGACCCTGCGACGAACCTTCGGTACCTGTGCCATCATTGGCGCGCTGCTGTTGGCGGACGCCCCCTCATACAGCAGCCATCCAGGCGAAGGGCAGCAGGCCAACGCCGCGCTCGCGATAGCCGGAGTCGTGCTGATGGCGCCCTGGCTTTTGTATCTGGTCGGGCTGATACCGCGCCGGGCGCGACAACGCCGCCGTGACGATCTGCCGCACTTGCACACGGCCGTTTGGAGGAGGTGGCAGTGGCTCATCGTCTGCACCTGCCTGTTCGGAGCTGCCGGCCTCGTGCGTGCACCGGTGCATCTCACCGCTCCGCTGGCGCTGACGACACTCGGGCTCGCGACGGCTCTGATCTGGCGTACGTTGATCCTGTCGCTGGCGCTCGCTCGCCAGCGACAGTCGCGCTCGGCCGCCCGGCTTGGCTGGCTGGCGTTGGCCCCCTGCTCGCTTGCCGCAATGCTCGGCGCCTTCCTACTCGCAGGCGACTCTTGGATCACGCTGCTGCTCGGATGCGTCTGCTCCTGCGCCGGCCCGGTCGCTGCCGCCGGGATCCTCAGGGCTCACACGTGGCACAGAGCGTGAGGTCCGCCGCCGGCATGCCGTGATCAACCCCTGCCGAGCTGAGAGCGGATCAGGCGCTGCACCTGATGTGCCTCGGGGACGCGCATCGCGAACACAGCGCGCACATACACAAACAGTCCGGCTCCGCCGGCAGCGCTCAGACAAACGATCTGTGCAAGCAGCGAGGTGCCGAGAAGCTTGTCACAGAGGCGCCAAACGGCCCACGAGACCGTACCCAGCAAAACTGACGCGACAGCTATTCGTGCCGTGATCATAGTCGTCTGGGCTCCTTCCAGCCGTCCGTTGAAGCCGATCCGAAGGCGGTGTATCTGAAGCGCGGTCATCACTGCGTTGGCAGCGACGGTACCGATGATCAACCCGGCGATGCCGAATGGCTTGTAGAGGCCTACTGAGACGATGATGTCGACGACGATGTTCAGCGCCGCCAGCCTGGTCGGTATCCACGGCCGCTGCAGTGCGAAGAATGTCCTTGTGAGCAGCAGGTTCACACCGCCGAAGGGGAGGCTGAAGGCGAACCAGAACAGCGCCAATGCAACGATGTGGGTGGAGTGCGCCGTGAAATGCCCGCGCTGGAAGAGCAAGCGGACGATCGGGGTCGGCAGCACGATCATGAATGCCGCGGCGGGAATCAACAGTAGGTTGATCTGGCGCATGCCAACTCCGATCGCGCGCCGCATCTGCGCGGCATCCCGGCGCGAGGCCATGCGGCTGAGTGTCGGGAACAGCACGGTCGCGACAGCGACGCTGAACAGACCCTGCGGCAACATGTAGACCCGGAACGCGTTATCGATCGCACGCGGCGCTTCGTCGGATACGAGCGTCCCGAACACCGAGTTGAGCAGCTGGTCCAGGTTGACGATCCCCAGTCCGATCGTCACGGGAAGCATCAGCGTGAAGACCTGCTTGATGCGCGGGTCGCGCCAGTCGATGTGGAACTGCAGACGGAAATCGATGCGCCCGAGCGCTCCAGTCGCCATTAGCAGTTGCACGAATGTCGCCGCGAGGATCGCCGCGGCATACACGTAGAGCTGCTGTTCTTCACCGTGGAAGTGCGGGCGTATGGCCAGCAGCAGCACGAGTATCACGACGTTCCAGACCGCGGGCGAGATCGCCGGAATCGAGAAGTGGTCGTAAGACTGCAGGATACCTACTAGCAGTCCATTCAAGCCGAGGATCAAGACAACGGGGAACAGGACCCGAGCAAGACCCGCAGTCAGCGGGTCAAGCGCGCCCTTGAACGTCGACCCTGTGAACAGGGGCATGATGAAGCCGGCCGCCAGGATGAAAAAGGCAGTGATCGCGCCTAGCGCGATCAGCATGATCCAGAACAAGGTCGAGGCCAGACGGAATGCCTCCTTGCGGCGTTTCTGCTCAAGCATGTCGGTGAACACGGGCACGAACGCGGCCGAAAGGGCGGCGTTGGCGAACAGGTTGCTCACCAGATTGGGGATCTGGAAGGCGATGGTGAACGCCGAGAAAGGGCCGCTCGTGCCGAAGAAGCTCGCGACCGCGATTTCGCGAACGAGACCAACGAGACGTGAGAGCCCGGTGGCGATCGAGAAGATAGCTGTATTGCGCGCGACCGCCCCGGGAGACCCAGGCGGCGCCAGCTCCTCGACGGATCCGGTGCTCACAGACACGGGCCGCTATAGTACGGCGCTGTGCGGCGCAAGCTCTTTCTTGCTGCCGGCATCCGAAAGCTCATGGCCAACATTCATTCACAGAAGAAGCGCATTCTGCGTACCGAGCGTGAGCGCCTGGAGAATCGGCGCTACACGTCGACGATCAGGACGTACTTCCGCCGCCTCGAGGCCGCAGTGCATAGCGGTGACGAGACCCTCGCCGAGACCGAGCATCGCGCGTTGACAAGCGTGATCGACAAGGCGGTCAAGCGCGGGGCCCTGCATCGCAACACCGGCGACCGCAAGAAGAGCCGCGCTTCCCGTATACGCGCAGGCGCTTCCTCCTAGTCTCCGCGGCTTGGGCCATCGGCCCCACGCAGCGGGGTTTGCTAGGCGAGAATCTTCTCGATCGAGCGCAGCATCAGGGTGTCTTCACTCGTCGCCGCAATCGCCGAGCGCGAACCCGACAGGATCGATCCTCCGCGCGAGTCGAGCTCTAGGTTCGCGAGCGCCGTTAGCGCCGAGCGCAGCCGCTCAGGTGTTGAGCGGGATATGACGGTGATGTAGCGCTCTGCCGCACGGGGGGGCATGCGCAGCGAGCGCTTGACCTCTCCGGTCGACTCGCCGCGCGCCAGTCGGAGCGAGACGTCGAGAGCGTCGCGCAAGCCTCGGGCGATCACGTAGATGCAGCCAGCCAGTCGCTCGCCTTGCTCGCGCAAGCTGAGATACGAGCTGGTAGCAGCCTTGGCGTCACCGGCGATCAACGCGTCGACCAGCGCAAAGACCCTCGACTCCGCGCTGCGCGCTGCACGCTCCTCAACGTCCTCTGGGCTGATGGTGATGGCCGCCTCGCCGTGTGCGATCCCGCGTTCGAGCGCAAGCTTCTCAAGCTCCCGCATCAGTCGCTGCTGGCGCTCACCGACCTGGCTCACAAAGGCCTTCGCCGCACCCATGTCGAGTCTCAAACCCATCATCATGCTCTGCTCTCGCACCCAGCCGGCGAGCTCCCACGGCTTGACCGTCGCATGCTCGACCGTTTGTCCGCCGACGCGCTTGACCGCGCTGTGTAGGGCTGCGGGTGCCGTGGCCCTACCCTCCTCGCGTGCGAACAGCGCGAGCGTCGTGTCTGGCGGCATGTCGGCGAGCGCAGGGGCGATGTGTTCCTTGACTTCGGCCTCCTTCCATCGCTCGACGCCATCGACGATGATCACGCGCCTGCCGAGGGCGAAGGTCATTACCCGTAGTGCGTTTGCGACGCCCGCGGGTGTGCCGGCTTCACCTTCGAGCATCTCGATGCTTCCGTCGTTGCCCTCGGAGCGCGCGAGAGCGATCAGGCTCGCGCGTCTTTCGGCGACCGCGCCGTGGTCGCTGCCGTGAACGAGATAACAGGGTCCTAGCTTCGACATCCCTGGAGTGAGTTTAGGCGCCGATCCCGACACCACTGGCCGCGTCGCGCCACACAGCTCCTCTGGTCATGAGGACTACTCAGGACCTGCAGTCCGCAAGGCGTGCGCGGCGCGTGCGAGGCTCAGGGCGCGGCTGACCGCGTCGAGCGGCTCCGACGCTCGCTCGATTCCCGTTCCATCGTGCTCGGCTAGCTGCCATGTGCCAAGCCCAACCACTGGACAACCCGTACGTAGCGCAAACGCAATCTCCGAGAGCGTTCCCCAACCCCCGCCGATCGCGATGAGGGCGTCGGCGGCGCGCACGATCAGGCCATTGCGAAGCTCACCAAGGCCAGTCGGTATCGCGACGTCAAGAAAGTGATTTGCGTCCAGTCGGTCGCCGCCAGGCAGGATCCCTACCGTGGTGCCGCCGCCTTGACGCGCGCCTTCGCAGGCTGCCTGCATGACTCCTCCGAGCCCGCCGCATATGAGCAAGGCATTTGCGTTCGCTAGTGCACGGCCAACAGTGCGCGCCTGCTCCAGTTGCTCTGTGTTGGCCGCCGCAGCACCGACCACACCGATGTGAGTTCTGTCGGTGCCTGAGCTCATCAGGCACCGACTCAGCGCACCACGAAGTTGACTAGCTTGCCGGGCACCACTATCTCCTTGATTACTTGCTTGCCGTCGATGTGCGCCTGGACGTTCGGCGCCGCCCGGCACAGCGCTATGAGCTCCTCCCGGCCGGTGTCGCTGGGCGCTTGCACCCGGTCACGCAGCTTGCCGTTGACCTGACAAACCAGCTCATAGACGTCACGTTCGAGCAACGCGGGATCAGCGTGCGGCCACGGTTGCTCCCAGACCCGCTCGCCGGTCAGCATCATGTAGACATCGGCGCACACGTGCGGCGCGAACACGAACAGCAGCGAAGACGCTGTGGACAGCGCGAAGCTGAGCGTCTGCTGCCGGGCCGACTCCCGCAGACGCGAGCACTCGTTCAAGAGCTCCATTACGGCGGCGATAGCCGTATTGAAGGCGAACCGATGCATGCCGTGCGACACGCGATCGATCGCCCAGTGAGTCTTTCTGAGCAGGTCGAGATCGGCCCCTTGAGGGTGCTGCTCCGCCCGCTGCCCGCTGTCCTCACGGTCTGAGACCTCCGCAGCTAGCCGCCACAACCGACCGAGGAACCGGTATACCCCCTCTACTCCGTCGTCAGACCAGTCTGCATCCTGCTCGGGCGGGCCCATGAACAAGATGTAGCAGCGGGCGGTGTCTGCGCCGTAGCGGTCGACGATCGCTGCCGGGGAGACGACGTTGCCCTTGGACTTCGACATCTTCGCGCCGTCCTTGGTCACCATTCCCTGCGTGAAGAGCGCGCGGAAGGGCTCCTGGAAGTCGAGGTGCCCGAGATCGGCGAGCGCCTTCGTGAAAAACCGCGCATACATCAGGTGCAGGATCGCGTGCTCGACGCCGCCTATGTATTGATTGACTGGCATCCACTCCTTGACGACCGCCGGGCTGAATGCCTGCTCGTCATTGGACGCATCGCAGTAGCGCAGGAAATACCAGGAAGAGTCCACGAAGGTGTCCATGGTGTCTGTCTCGCGTCGCGCCGGTCCGCCGCATGACGGACAGGGGCTCGCAACCCAGTCCTCGGCGGTCGCAAGCGGGGAGCGCCCACGCGGAGCGTAATCCTCGATATCGGGAAGCACGACCGGCAACTGGTCTTCCGGTACGGGCACGATCCCGCAGTCCTCGCAGTAAACGACGGGTATCGGGCAGCCCCAGTAGCGCTGGCGGGAGACTAGCCAGTCACGTAGCCGGTAGTTGACCGAGGCGTGCCCCCTGCCCTCGCGGTCGAGCCAGCGAACGATCTCACTAAGCGCCTTACGGTTGTGGATTCCGTCGAGGTTCGCGCGCGAGTTCACCAGCAGCCCATCTCCCGTATAGGGAAGGCCGTGCTCGTCGCCACCGTCCTCGGGCGTTCCTTCGATAACCCGACGGATCGGCAGGCCGTAGGCGCGCGCGAACGCATAGTCACGCTCGTCGTGCGCGGGCACGGCCATGATCGCGCCGGTGCCGTACTCCATCAGCACGTAGTCAGCGACATACATCGGGATCTTCTCGCCGTTGACCGGGTTCGTCACGGTGCGCCCGAGCGGCACCCCGGTCTTCGACCGCTCCGCCGAGCCGCGTTCCTCGCCTGACTCGGTCAACGCGTGGTTTATGTAGTCGCGGACTGCCTGCTCCTGTGGAGTCCCCGCGGCCAAGCGCATCACATCCGGATGCTCGGGCGCCATCACGAAGAAGGTCGCACCGAACAGTGTGTCGGGACGTGTCGTGAAGACGGGGTAGTCCACGCCTAGCTGCTCGCAGCGGAAGGTCACCTCCGCGCCTTCGGAGCGACCGATCCAGTTGCGCTGCATCGTCTTGACGTGCTCTGGCCAATCCAGCTCGTCAAGGTCGGCGAGCAGCCGCTCGGCGTAGTCGGTTATGCGCAAAAACCACTGCTCGAGCTGACGTACCTGGACCTCCGCCCCGCAGCGCTCACAGTGGCCTTCGACGACCTGCTCATTGGCGAGCACGGTTTGATCGTTGGGGCACCACTTGACGGCAGCCTCCTTGCGGTAGGCCAGGCCGGCTTGCAGCAACTGCAGGAAGATCCACTGTGTCCAGCGGTAGTAGCGTGGTTCATGGGTGGCGAACTCGCGCGACCAGTCGATCGATATGCCCCAGGAGCGGAACTGCCTTTGAAAGGACGCGATCGACGCGGCGGTCGACGCGCGCGGGTGAACACCGGTCTTGATGGCGTGATTCTCGGCTGGCAGGCCGAACGCGTCGTAGCCCATGGGATGCAGCACGCGATGACCGGTGCGTCGATGAAAATGCGCGATGGCGTCGCCTACCGCATAACACTTCAGATGCCCGATATGAGGCTCCCCGCTCGGATACGGCAGCATCTCGAGCACATATGACGTGGATGACTGTGCCTCGCCGGTCCTGGGCTGGTCGTTGGACACCTCCCATGTGTGCTCGGCGGCCCAGACCTCTTGCCAGCGAGGCTCGATCTCTTTGTGGTCGTAGCGGTATTCAGCCATGTGTCTCGGCACGGCAGGTTAGCGGGGTCGCCGCGTCAGGCCGCGCCAACCCCGCTTCGGCTATGAGTTTCTAGAAACGGTCCGGGGTGTCGAGCATCCGCCAGAACTCCGGTCTCGGCACGTTGGTGACACCTGCCTGGCTCATCAACAAGCCGATTTCCGAGCTGGCGGCGGCGAAGAACTCGTGAAAGCCTTCCTCGGTCTCCCACTCGTCTGCGATCAGAACCTCGCCATCGCCGGCAAAGAACGCATGGTGAATGGCACCCAGCGACTTGGCTCGCTCAGCGATCGCTCGCATAGCGTCGGAGTCTTCCCGGGCGACCTGCTCAAAACGCGCTGGATCCACAGTCAGACGCATTCCCATCATCACCGACATCGAACCCTCCTTGTGCTTGGGTTAGGAGATTCGATCAGGCCTTTCCGCAGCCGTCAACCGTGTAAATCCCGTAGCGCTCAGCGACTGCTGCCGAAGATGCGAAGCAGCGTCACGAAGATGTTGACGATGCTGATGAAGACACCGGTCGCTATCCACACCACGTCGTGTTCGGTGGCGGTGCGCCTGACGAACTGGAAGTAGATAGCTAGATATGCACTGACTATGCCGTAGATGGCGATGTTCAACAGCAGGTGTTCGCCCGAGCCGATGAGGATGAGGATCAGGCTGATAGTGAACACGCCAAGCAGTGCATAGAACAGGGGCCGCACCCAACGGATCAGGTCGCGGGAGGTCGCAAAGCCGTACGAACCCATGACTGCGACCGTGAGCACCGTGCCAGCGGACGCTTGATAGAGCGCGGTGCGATCCAGCGTCGCGTACTGAGAGATGACCGGCCCGAGCCCGAGTCCCAGAAGCAGCGCGAGCGTGAACAGCCACGCCATCCCAAGCGAGCCTTCCCGCAGCGCCGCCACGAACATCTGCGCCACGACCATACCCAAGCAGGCGAACTCGCATATCTCCGCCGTGCCGAAACTGAGATTGCGCCCGACATACGTACCGCCGGCAGCGAAACCGAGTGCGATTGCGACGAGGAACATGACCTGGCCAAGCAGGAACGTGGCGCTCGCACTGCGCACGCCCGCGCGCGCGTCGAAGACACTTACTGTATTGGCTCTCGATGATGGGTAGTCAGTCGACATCACGTTTCTCCCGGTCTTGGTTGGGAGATAGAAAGGTAGCGAAGCCGCAGGATTGCCTGACTGCTCCAGCGCAAGCTTGCGCCTATCCAAATGGATGCTTGTGGGCTTGAGAGCGCGCGTAAGCGTGTACCTGCCGGATAATCTCGGCAGGCGCCTTATCCGGTGAACCGACATCGAAGGGCGGGCGAGGGTCGTACTCGATCGAGAGTTGGATGGCCTGTGCAGCCTGCTCGCCGGCGATGCGCGCCGCGAGCGAAAGCGCCATGTCGATCCCAGCCGAGACGCCAGCCGCAGTGACGACCTTTCCGTCGAAGACGACTCGTTGCGAGATCGGCTCAGCGCCGAACTGCGCTAGCTCATCGAGCGCTAGCCAGTGACTCGTCGCACGCTTGCCCTCGAGCAGGCCCGCGCCGGCAAGGACGAGGGAGCCAGTGCACACGGAGGTGGTCCAGGTTGACGTCTCGTGCGCAGCGCGCAGCCATTCGTGCACGAGACCATCATTCATCAAGTCCACTCGTCCGTGACCACCCGGAACAACCAGGATGTCTGGGCTCGGGAACTCAGCGATGGTCGCGTCGGCGATCAGCGCGAGCTGTCCGGTATCGGTGCGCTTCGGCCCGAGACGCTCGGCCACAAATGTGACCTTGGCGCCCGGGAGGCGGCTAAGAACCTCGTAGGGCCCGACCGCGTCGAGGGCCGTAAGACGATCGAAGATGAGGATCGCTATGTTCACGTATATCGCCTTCCTTCTCTTTGGGATAGGGAACGGACGGCAGTGCCGTTGACTCACACGACCATTCGAGGTCAGGCCGCCGCTGTCGTTTTGTGTGCCCCGCCGGCGGGATGGAAACGACGGCGGTACTCTGCAGGGCCGACACCGAGGGCGCGTAGGAATGAGCGGCGCATAGTCTCGGCGGTGCCGAATCCGCAAGCGCGCGCTATGGCAGCTACTGGTTCGGCCGTGTCCTCGAGCGCTCGGCGGGCCGCCTCGATGCGAACGTTCTCGACGTAGCGAGCAGGCGTCACATCAGTCTCGACACGAAACGTTCGGGCGAAATGACGGACGCTCATGCACGCTCGTTGTGCCAGTACCTCCACTGACAAGTCATCGCCGAGGTTCTCGACAATGTGGCGCCGCAATTCGCGAAGCGCCTCGCGGCCTGGTTCCTGTGAGGCAAGCGTAGCGCTGAACTGAGCCTGATTTCCTGGGCGACGCAAGAACAGGACGAGATGACGCGCGATCGAGAGCGCCGCGTCGCGGTCGATGTCCTCTTCCACGAGGGCGAGCGCGAGATCCATGCCTGCGGTGACGCCCGCCGAAGTCCACACGTTGCCATCACGCAGGAAGATCGGCTCGGGCTCAACGCGTACCGCCGGATAGCGTCGCGCGAGCTCGGCGGCCGCCGCCCAGTGCGTGGTGACGCGCCGCCCGTCGAGGAGTCCGGCCTCGGCTAGCAGGAATGCTCCGGTGCAGACCGAGGTGACGCGCCGAGCGCCTCGCGAGGCGAGCTTGATCCACTCGATCAGCGCGCTATCCGCACACGCATCGTGGGCGCCGGGCCCTCCAGCGATTACGAGCGTGTCGGGGCTGGCCTGGAGTTGCCCGGGGGGAGCATCCGGATGTATTACCAAGCCGCTTGAGGTGCGCAGCGGCCCATCCGTGCTGCTGCGCAGCTTCACGCGGTAACCGCGGTCTTTTCGGGCCGAGTATGTAATGAGTTGCTGGGCACCGTGGAAGACCTCGAGCGGGCCGGTGACATCCAGGCTTTGGACACCCGGATAGGCGAGAATTAGAACCTCTCTGGGACTGTCTGACTCGCTCACTGGCCCGATGATCGCGGCTAAAGCTGTTGTCCGCAAGGACAATTTTCCCACGATTTCTGCCACCGGGCCGTGGTACGGGCGGCACTTCTCGCCTCGGGAACCGACCTGTAGGCCACCGCGCATAGACGATAGGATTACGTCATCTGGGGCTATAGCTCAGTTGGGAGAGCGCTTGCATGGCATGCAAGAGGTCGCCGGTTCGAGCCCGGCTAGCTCCATTTCAGACAGTTATCTGCGTGCGGGCTCTGGCCCCTTAGCTGGGACTCGCAAACGCAAGAAGTCCCACACCACATCTCGGACTGCCCCAGCCCGAATCAACCAGTCAGGGACGTCAACGGCTCGCGCCGCTCTTAGCGCACACAAAGGACGAGGAGCGGATTATTTCAGTCAGACGCGATTCAAGATTGTTTGGGTTACCAATCATCGGCGGCCATTGCCTTTTATATGTCGGTCCAATGTATCGAGCACAACTGTGCGACGAACTCACTGTGAGTAGGTAGACCCTATGGCGGTTAGCCCGTGGGGTTGACCGCCATAGGGTCTAGCCGCACTGAGGGCTGGGAGTCGCTCACATTGACCTACCCACGTATCGAAGAAGTGGGAGCACGTCACGCAGATCGTCGGTGTCGAGGGCGTGCGCGGCCGCTGCACGGGCGTCGGGGGTAGCGTTCAGCGCGATCGACATGCCAACGCGCTCAAACAGCGGAACGTCCGAGCGAGAGTCGCCCACCGCCGCCACCTGGCTCATCAAATAACCGTTGCTCGTGCACCATTCCTCTACGAAGCGCGCCTTGTCGAACTCATTGAAGTAGCGAGTCACGGTGCCCGAGAGCACCCCGTCGGTCACCTGCATCTCCGTCCCGCTAGCCGCAGCGAAACCATAGCGCTCCCGCAACATCTCGGCCACGAATCTCAATGTGACCGTTCCCAATAGCAGACTGGCCCCGGCAGCGGTAAGCGCTCGGAGGGTCTCGGCCATGCCGTCAATCCAGGTGCTGGTCGCCAGGACCGCCCAGGCGTCGGCCGTGCTCTGTCCCGCCAACCATCTCGCAGACCTGTCGGCAACTACGCTGTTGGATATCTCGTGGGCGTGAAACGCCCGCTCGAGCTCTGCCATCTCCTCTGCCTGCCCGAGCCATTGCGCGAGGAGCAACGACACGGTCGTGCCGCGCAGCAGAGTCCCATCCAGGTCGAAGACAACGACTGGATAGATGCCCGGTTCCCCCACGAATGGATCATAAGCTCATGTGCTCACGACCGTCCCGCCGAAGAGCGCATCCCTACCGCGCCCTCCAGCGACATCTGCACGCGCGTGTCTCGACTGGAGTGAGCGACGGCCGCATCTCGCCGGAGCGACCGGAGCCGCCCTGGCCGGCCGATTTCTAGAACTCGGCTGGATCGAGCGAACAGCTCACAGCCGAGCCGTAACACCGACCCGCGCGGGCCGTGCCCAGCTCCGCCGGACTCTCGGGATCAAGACCTGAAGGCTCCCTACGCCGCATCTTCAAGCGACATCCGCCCGCCGGGGAGCCGTGCGCAGTGGTTCGCATTGACTTCGGTTGGCTCCATCGGACAACTGTCTTCGACGGTGACGGCTCGACTGTTCCGCATCGCACGCCTGCGCAATACGGAGTGGGCGATCGGCGGCGGGAATCATGGTAGGGAGGGGTCCGAGCCCGCTGGCATCCTCGCAAGGATGGACATTCCTGGCCTCCGTTATCGCGACCACGAGGAGTCTCGGTTCTACCAGGCGCGTGCCCTTTCGCCGGAGCAGACCTGGCAAGCCGACGGCAGCGTCAGCCAACAGCGACCGCCGGCGTCACCATCAACGCCTGGTTTGCGCGCTGACAAGTTGCGCCCATACAGCTATTTCGTCGTGTGAGGGGCCTGTGCCAATGCGCGGAGCAATGCATCCAGGACGGTGGGTAGAGCGGCCAGGTCGCGCTTGCCTTGATCTGGATCGATGAGCCACTGGATGAGCAGACCATCAAAGACGGCTATGAGGATGCCAGCGTTCAGGTCGGCATTTTCCCGCTCATGCAGGCCGAGAAAGGCAGCAAGGCCCGCACGCGCGTCGTGGTAGCTTCGTGCCAGGGCTTCTCGTAGACCGTCGTCGTGTGGTGCACGGGACAGTGCCGCTACGAACGCTTGCGCCATACCGCGATGCTTGCCCACGCCGGCTCGCAGGGTGGACATCGCACCCCGCGAGAAGCCCTCCAGCTCGTTGGCGCCGTTCTTGGTGGCGTCGCGTGCGAACTCCGCGAACCACCGTCTGAAGCCCTCTGCCAGGGCCTCGCCGATCAACGCGTCCTTAGAGCCGAAGTGGTAGGCGATGGAGGCCACATTCGCGTTCGCCGCTGCCGCGATATCGCGTGTGGTGATCTCGCCGTAGCCTCGCTGCTCGATGCACCGCAATGCGCCTTCCAGCAAAGCCTCGCGGTTGCTGACCTGTGGGCTCACCGCGAACCCATTCTGCTGCGTGCCCTTCCACTCAATCTAAACATATGATTAGATTAGCGCCGTGCACAGACCATGCCGCCAAGGAGCGTTGCCGCCAAGCCCGCCGATCCCGCGACTGATCCAGACGGCACTCTTCCTACGCTACCCCTTCCCATTCGTCCAATTCTGTCAGCGACACTATGGCGACTTGTATCGACTGAAGCTAGCCGGATTCGGCGATGTCGTCTACGTCGGCGACATCGACGCGATTCGTGAGGTGTTTGCTGCCGACGGCCGAGCAGCGCACGCGGGCGAAGCGAACGCGATCCTGCAGCACGTCACAGGACAGCGCTCCATCCTCACGCTCGACCGCGAGGAGCATCTAAGCGAGCGCAGGCTTATTTCGCCCGCGCTGCACGGCAGCGCGCTAGTCCGGGCGCAAAGCGACATCGCTCGTATCGCCGCCGAAGAGGAGGCTAGCTGGCCGACAGACCGTCCGATTGCCATGCGCCCAGCACTGCAACGGCTCACATTCCGCGTCATCACAAGCCTACTATTTGGCCGTGAAGACGAGAACGAGATGCTCCGGCTGCTGGGTCTGCTGGAGCCCGTGTTCAAAAGCATCTCGCTCGCCGTCATCCCACCGGCACTGCGCGTCCAGGCTGGATCGCTCACGCCTTGGGGACGCTTCCGCCAGGCTCGCACGCGACTCGATGACGAGTTGCTGCGCCTCATCGCCGACCGCCGAGCGGCTCCCACAGGTCCGGACCTGCTCGGCCTACTCGTACACGGCAGCGACCCGAAGCGGCCACGTAGCGACGAGCAGGCTCGCGATGAGCTGATCACACTGCTGCTCGCAGGCCATGAGACATCGGCGACCGCACTCGCATGGGCATTTGAGCGACTCGCACGCCACCCGCAGGCACTAGCTACGGCACACAGAGCCACCATGGACAACGACAATCGCTATCTCGACGCAATCGCATACGAGACCCTACGCGTCCGACCCGTCGTCATGGACGTCGCACGCGTGCTTGACCAACCCTTCCCGATCGGAGGCTACGAGCTGCCGGCCGGCACAACGGTTATGCCCTCGATCTATCTCGTGCACTCAGACCGTCGTCACCACGAAGAGCCAAGCGCATTCCGCCCCGAGCGCTTCCTGGAGACCCAACCCGAACCGGCCACCTGGCTTCCCTTCGGGGGAGGCCGACGACGCTGCGCCGGCGCGGCATTCGCGATGCTCGAGATACGGACAATCCTCCAAGTTGTGCTCGCACAACGCACCCTGCGCGCTCCAAACGTCTCCTCAGAGCGACCCGTGCTCCGCGGCATAACATTCGCACCGCACAACGACGCGATCCTCGAACTACCCACGCTCCGGCGCGACGAGCCCAAGCCTAATGTTGACCGTCGAGCGACATCCGCCCGCCCACAAGCCGCGCAAAGTGGTTCGCATTGAGTCTGGTTGGCTCCATTTTTCAGAATCCTGCATAGCGACAAGCTATGGCGGAGCGGCATCGGCGTCCAGGAGATCGAGCACGGCCGCCTCAATTCCTTTACGGACGCGACCGTTCGCAAGGTCCGACCCCTTTGAAGCCTTGTCATGGAGGCGTTGAGTCACGGCCAGGGTTCGTCGCAGACGGTGATCAGACCGACCTCCAGCGCCTTGACGGCCTGCCAGGGGATCGCATCGCCTTGAATCAAGGGGTCCACGCTGCCGGCGCTGCCGACCAGGCGGGCGGCTATGCCTCGCCGTCCTGTCACCACTCCCACGAGCTGCCAGCCGTCCTCTGTTGCCTGTGCGCGCAGGTCGTGGACCCGGCCGAGCCGTCTGCCGGACTGGGTGCGCAGCTCACAGCCGATGAGGTCGCTCGCGCGGATCATGACTTGGGGAGCTTGGCGACGAGAGCGGCGTCGCGTTCGTCGCCTTGACCCAGACCTAGGTCGCGGGCCTTGGCTTTCAGCCGGATGACGCTGCTGATCTCCTCGACCTGCTCCCATGGCACACGGATCACGTCTCGTCCCGAGACCCCCGTCCCGAAAATCCTCTCTCCCAGCTTGCGCAGTGGGCGTGGCAGACGTCGATGCCAAGTCCCCGATCCGCTTAGGATCGCGTATAGGCGCGGCGGATCGCCAAGGCTCCCGTCGAACTCAAGGTCATCCACACGTCCGCAGCGCCGGCCTTCGATGTCGACAAGCTGATCGTCGAGTACCCGATAGACGAGATCCATCTGCTTGTCTTCCATCAAACCGACCCCCCGTTGGTGATAAGCATCAAAGGGATCGCAGCCAGCGAGACGCCGAGGATGATCACAAAGTAGAGCCAGCCAAGCACGTTGCCAAGTATGCCGTTGGCATGATCGCCCATGAAGGTACGGTCACGCGCTATTAGCAGCAGCGGCAGATATGTCAATGGCAGGGCCACTACAGACAGGATGACCGCGTACTCGGTCAACAGCACGGGATCGACGCCTGTCTCTACGATCACGAACGCGAGCGCAAAGAAGATCAACCACGCCATCGTGAAGCGCGAGGCGTCGCGTGGACGGCGGTACTTGCCCCACTCCCATCCCGCGAACTGCGCGAGCGTATATGCACCAGAGAACGCGCACTCCACTGCTGCACCCCCTACCGCGAACAGCATGCCAACCAAGGCGAGCACCAAGCCTGCCTCCCCAAAAGCCTGCTGGGCTCCCAGCGCCGTCGTCCCCAAGTACCCCGGCTGGATGTGGGGATCGAAGAAAACCTCTCCTGCAACCACAATCAACGCAATCGACAAGATGCCTCCGAGCCCGAACCCAAGAGCGGCGTTGGCTCGGTTTAGGTTGAGATCTGCTGTGCCCCAACGATCCTCGATCGCTCCAGAGCTGTAAAAGTAGACCTCGTAGGGAACCAATGCCGCGCCGATCACGCCTATGACGAAGTACGCATACAGAGCCGAGGAGGGCAGGTGAGGAACGAAGCCCTGGCCCACCTCATGCCAGTTGGGTTTCAGGTGCACGGCTGCGGCGACGTACACCAGGAGCGCACAACCCAAGTAGCCAAAGATCCGCTCGATGCCCCCGAAAGGCACAAAGTAGACGACTAGCACCAAGCAGACCACACTCAACAAGATCAATGTGGAGACGTTCAGGTCGAATAGAAGCTGCAGCACGATGGCGGCCCCCCCAACCTCCGCAGCGAGTGTTATGAGGTTAATCAGCAGTGACGCCGCGAGAGTGATGAGCCCAACGTTCAAGCCCATCCGCATCCTCACCACGTCGAACACGGGGCGTCCCGATACGGCCGCTACTCGGCCGGTCATCTCAGCGAACACGACGATCCCAAGTACACCTACAGGGACAGCCCAAAGCAGTTGGAAACGGAAATCGGCCCCAGCCTGGGTGTCGAACACCAACTCGCCGATATCCACGAATCCGCCAATTGCGGCGATGATCCCCAGCGCTATCTGAAAGAGCTTTTTCACAGTTTTTCCGCCAACCCCCGCGTCTCCTCCGCCCAACGACGCAGCTTCACTTCGTTCACGCGCGCCTGCTTTCGATCATGCGGAGAGACGCGGAGATCGTCGATGGCTCCCGCTATATCCGAGGACAGTTCGATCGCGCCCTGAACAGAGTTCTGCAAGCCTGCCGAGACGGGAGCATCACTGAGCTTCTCAGCCTCGTGCTCGGCCTGAGCGCTCAACTCAGCGCCGTGGACTCGCACGAACGTAGTCTTGGTGCGCCCACGCGCCAGATCGCCAGCCATCAGGGCGCCCTCAGCCGAAATCGACGCTAGCTGCTCGATGCTCGCCCGCACCCCTTCTCGACCCATGCGCCCGCATCCCCCGAGGGGACCGCCGAGACACACCACGAGCAACAGAACCGAAAGACGACGCACAAGCAATGTTCTAAGCCCTAGTTGGCTCGCGTTGGAAAGCGTCGATAACGCCTGAGCGGTTCTTAGATAGATGTGGCGATAGGGCCTAGACCCGTCCACCCCTGCGGTAACCGAACCCGCCGCCCATCAGGAAGAGCACGAGAGCGACCACGAGCAGCAGCCAAAGCAACGGGCTCACGCCGATCCCGCCAGCCACGGCCGCGATTACCAAGATAACCAAAAGCAACTCTATGAGGCCCATGAGGCGCTCCTTTATGTTTGACCTGCCGTGAACGCTGATGTGGCTACTACCCAACCTGCCGCTTGGCGAATCCAGATCCTCCACGCGAGATCAGCGCCCTGGCTATCGGGACTAATCCTCGGGGCTAGAACGAACAGCCGACAGCCGCAAGGGCCGGGGATCGACTTGAAAGAAGATCCCGCTCGGAGATGGCTCGGGGCAATCGGCCGTGGAACGTTTTTTCGACGTCAAGCACTCCTGACAGACGATCAGCCCGAGCATGCGCCGCGCACAGTCATCCAACGCCGGGACGATCTGGATACAACTCTCGATGGCCCCGTAGCACAGCCCTAAGCGGCGAAGCTCAACATAGCTGGGACGGGTCACCAAGCGACATTTGGCCGCCTAGTAGCTGTGCCATCCGGTTTGGGTTGACTTCGGCTGGCTCCATGCGCGAGGCTCAATGCGAACGCGGGTGCGCAGATGCGCTCAGTCCGTGTGTTGTGTGCGGCGCTGGTGCAAGCGTCGCATCTTGTCGCGGCTGCCGCAGGTGGTCATCGAGCACCAGCGGCGGCGTCCGCTGGTATTGAGGAACAGCCAGCCGCAGCCGCGGCCTGGGCAGCGGCTGACGCGCGCCAGACGGCGGGGGTCCGCAAGCAACGCGACCGCGTCGGTCGCGACGGCGTAGCGGATTCTTCGAGGATCGTGTGCCAGCCAGTCGAGCATGTAGAAGTTCTCGCCGGCCAACAGAGAGGCGTGCTTGACGGCCTGGGTGTAGTTGCTCATCAGCACCTCTAGGTCCTTCTTGGAGGGCGCCTTGTCTCGACTGATTGAGGAGAAAAGGCAGTGAACGGCGTCACGTAGCACGCGAGCGTGGCATAGCTCGTCTGCGCTCGCCAACGTCGCGTCGCTGAGCAGGTCAAGGCGCTGACCCCAGCGGCCCAGCGTGTCCGGCGTTCTCAACACGTCTGTCTGCTCGGGATGGAGGTGCTCATCGTCGGGCGACCAGTCAACGGTGTTGGCGTAGTCCAGGCAGAGCGCCTCTCCCCAGAGATGGATCGTCTCGGGCATCCATGACGCACGATGTGTCTTACCAATAGATGCAATGATCAGGTAAGATTATAGAATGAATGAGCGGCTCTAAATCCAGGCCACGTGAGGGGAATCTGATGGCAGCGCGAGATGTTGTCAGGAGCAACGCCGGATGTCGGAACCTGGCCGTCGGGGAAGGACCGACCTTCCCCGACCTCCCCGGCGTGATTGCCTCCTTCTGCCCGCAGGTTGCGGCCTAGCGATGCCCGCATTCGTGCATCACCTGCGCGTTCGCTACAACGAGTGCGATGCTCAAGGCCATGTCTTCAACGCGAACTATTTTGTCTATTTCGACGTCGCCCTAACCGAGCTTTGGCGCGAGGCTCTCGGCTCTTACACAGCGCTCGCAGCCGACGGCCTTGACCTGGTGGTTGCCGAGACCGGGGCACGTTTCTGCGCACCGGTGCGCTTCGACGACGAACTCGAGATCACGCTCGAGATCAAGCACCTCGGCAACACGTCGATGGTGTCCACGATCGGAATCGTGCGGGAAGGGAATACGCTCGCCGACGGCCGCATCGTGCATATCTTCGTCCACGCCGACTGTCTCGGGAAGAAGGCTCCGATCCCCGATCACGTACGGCGGGCACTGCAGTGCTATGGCGCCGACGACCTCGACACGCTCACGATGAGCCCGGCCACCGAGGGCCGATGTCCAGACCACTGAGCCCCTTCAGTGGTAGTCCCCGAAAGAAGCACCCCGCGCTCGCGCGCATCGCAATTGCACCTTGGTTCACGGGCGGCGCCCCGCCACTCGATGCCATCGTCGGATGAACCTAAGCCTCCCGGGGCAAATCCCCGTCGCTCACGACCCTGGTCAGCTCCCCAAGTGACATTCGCCCGCCCGCCAGCCGCGCAAAGCGGTTCGCATTGACTTCGGTTGGCTCCACTCAGACAGTTGTCTGTGGCAGTCGCTTGCAAGCGTCGAGGCACACCCGTGGCATCGGGTTGCCGTACCTTTCACGGTGATTGCGCTCGCTCGACGGCTGCGCGAGCGGTTGCGACCTTCATCACTAGCCGACGTGAGCCTTGAATCGGTTGGAAGTCGTGGTGACGGTAGAAGCTGTGGGCAGCATCATCGAGGGCGTCCACGGCAACCAGGCGTCCACCGGCATTCGTCGCAGCGGCGACGATCCGCTCAAGTGCGTCGAGTAGCAACTGCGTGCCCAGGCCTTGCCCGTGCAGGGCTCGGGCGAGCGCGAGCCGCGCGATGAGGTAGCCAGGGATCGTGCTGTAGCCGGCGCTGAGTGAACGCGATGGCAAGTCGATGCGCAGGAACTGGGTCGGAGCGATCGCATGGAACGCGACGACCACCAGATCGTCGGGCCTGGTCCACACGGTGGTGCGGGCGATACCGGCCGCCTGCGCACGCAACGCTTCGTGGAGCAACCACTGGTCAAGCTCATCGCGCCCGCAGTCCAGCTGCGCGAGGTCGTGATGCTCGCCGAGCGGCTGGGACGTCCAAGCGCTCACGTGCGCCGATATGGGCGCGGGCTGCGCGCGGCTTGCTCCAAACGAGGAGCCGGATCGCCCCGGTCAAGTGCAGCGACCAGCGCGTCGAACTGGCCGGCCGGGATGAGTGTCTGGTCAGCCCGTCCGAGCACGCGATCGGCCTCACGCGTCGCCGCTGCCAAGACGAACGCGGAGACCGAGAGGTCTCGTGCTCGGGCTGCGCGCGAGATCCGCTCCTCGCTGGCTGGGTCGGCGCGCATCTCGATCCGTCTAGTACGGGTAGCCATACACCCATGGTACGGTAGTTGTACGGTGCATTCAAGGACTCTATGACGGGTCGGTGAGCGAGATCCGCCCGCCAGCAACCGACGCAATCCGGTTCGCATTGACTTCGGTTGGTTCCATTTTTCTTGTCGGCAAACAAACCATTGCGGTACACGAACGCCGCCGGCAGCGCACAGGGAGTCCTCTGCCCTCCGAAGGCTCAGGATCCGCTGGTACCCTTCGAACCGTGACCTCGAATGCTTCCAAGAAGCCATGGGATCAGCGGCTCACTGAACGATGGGCGAGTCAGGCGAAAGAAGCCACGAACGACCCGACGTGGCACACAGCGTCCTGGCGAGATCAGGTGAAGTCACCATGGTACTGGGCGGCGTTGCCAGCGATGGGTCTTTTCTTCCTTTTGGGCGGCTTTCGAGGGGTAGGAGCCGCCTTCTACGTGGTCGCCATTGCGCTAGTCCAGATGTCTAGACGAGCAGCACGCCACAAGGCGAGCAGCTAAGGCACCACTGGCTCAAGATCGCATGGGGGCCCCTCGGTTTTTGCACCGCACAGTCCTGTGGCTGCGAATGCAAGACTCCTGCGGGGGTGACGAAGCGCGGCTTGCGGGCCTGGCTACGCGAGATCTAGCGGCGCCGCCATGATCAGCGCATGGTTTGCGCGCCGAGCAGTTTCGCTCATAGACACTTGCAGTACCGAGGGGCCCCCGGCCGTCGGATCCTTTCAAAGTGTGGTCAATACCTCGACGTCATTTCCGTAGCCCATGGCGAGGATGCTCGCCTCGAACGTGACCAGGCGCACCCCGCGGCGACGGGCAAGGGTCAGTAGGTGCGCGTCGGTCACCTGCCGATAGCCAGCGATCGACGACACGTCACTGTCGACCATTGAGACGTCATCTGTCAGGAAGCGATGATCGGGGTGTGCGCGCAATGCCGACAGCACCCCTCTTGCCGCGTCGACGCCGATCGCGCTTGGCAGCACGATTGGGTTGGACGACACCCGCACGAAGCCGCTCTCTGTGATCGGACACGTCGCCCATCCCGCGGAACCGTTCGCCGCGAACCATGCGCGCATCGCCGCATGGTGCACGTGCGAGTCCCAAGCCAGCGCGACAAGCGCGTTGACGTCCAGCAGCGCCACCGGGAAGCTCAATCCTCGTCGAGTGCTCGCCGCACCATCTCTGGCGTGATTGGCGGCGTACCTGCCGGCACACGGATGACCGGTAGTCCGTCGTCAGCCTCAACCCGAGCGGGGGTCAGCCCTCGACGAGCAAGCTCGGAGATAACGGAGCCGAGCGAGCGGTGCTCCCCA
>JANWLE010000095.1 GCA_025451035.1 Solirubrobacteraceae bacterium | reverse complement strand
CGAGAATGCGCTGCGGCCTGCTCGCCGTCGTCAGCGGCGACGGCTTCGCGCAGCTGTTCTCCGAGCTCGGCGCCTACACGGTTGACGGCGGGCCGACGCTGAACCCCTCCACCTACGAGCTGTTGGCCGGCCTCCACGAGGTGCCAGCCGAGGAGGTGCTGGTGCTGCCGGGCAGCCCTAATGTCGTGATGGCGGCCGAGCGCGCCGCCGAGCTCTCCGACAAGGAGGTGCGGGTCCTGCCGATAACAAGCCAGCAGGCGGGCCTCGCGGCGGCCGTCGCGCTGTCGGGCGAGGTGAGCGTCGAGCAGAACGCGCAGGCGGTGCTGGCCGCCGCGTCGCGGCTGCGCACCGGCGCGGTCGCCGAGGCCGCCCGTGATGATCCGCAGGGACGCTTCCAGCGCGGTGAGGCAGTCGGCTTCGTCGGGGAGAAGGTCATCTGCTGGGGCGAGCACACAGAAACCCTCACCGGCGTGCTGAGGAAGCTCGCCCACGGCGCGGAGCTGGTCAGCGTGCTCGGCGGCGCGGACGCCCCGCTCGCCCTGCACGAGATCGAGGATCTCCTCGACGGGCAGCTCGAAGTCGAGCTCGAGCTGCGCCACGGCGGCCAGCACGCCTACTGGTGGCTGCTCGTCGCCGAGTGACGACCGCGCCCGCGGTCATCATGATGGCTCGCCATGCCCCGAGCCGCGACCCTCACCCTCGAGTCTGACCCGAGCATGGAGCTGGCGGGCCCGAGGGCGTTCGCCCAGACGCGGGCGCTCGAGTTCCCCGAGATGCTCCAGGCGGCTGTTCGCTGGCCGCGGCCTTCGCGCCTGGCGCAGCCGCTCAGCTTGCGCCGCGGCAAGGTCTCAGAGGCGATGGCGACGCTCGGGCTGCGGACCGTCGGAGATCTGCTCGAGCACCTCCCGCGCGACCGCAGGGCGGCCCGTACGGTCGCGGCGCTGCGAATAGGGGAGCAGGCGACCGTCGCCGTAGAGGTCGTCTCGATCAGCGCGCGCGCGGTGCGCAAGCGCGGGATGCGCCCGCTTGTGGAAGCGACGGTACGCGACGAGAGCGGCTCGATGCGCGCCACCTTCTTCAATCAGCCGTGGCTGGTTGACCGCTACACACCCGGGACCCGCCTGATCCTCCACGGCAAGGCCGGTAACGGCGGTCGGTTCAGCGTCTCCCACCACGCCCCCGGAGCGAATGTCGCCGGAGCCGAGGAGGACCAGGATGGCTGCGTCGTCGCCCATTACCCAGCCACGGAGGGCGTCACTTCGACGCAGATACTGACGCTCGTGCAAGGTGCCAGGCCGGCGCTCGGCGAGGTACCCGAGACGCTGCCTGCGCTCGTGCGCGCCAGCCATCGCCTGCCTTGCAGGGCGGGGGCGCTGGCGGCGATGCACTTTCCCCGCGACGCGCAGGACCTCGAGCAGGGCCGGCGGCGCCTCGCCTTCGAGGAGCTGCTGCTGTGCCAGCTGGCATTCCTGGAGCGCCGTCGCCACCGGGTGGCGACGAACGCCCATCCGCTGCGCGACGAACCATCGCTGTGTGAGCGCTGGCTCGAGCAGAGCCTGCCGTTCGAGTTGACAGACGACCAGCGCACCGCGATCGAGGCGATCGACGCCGACCTCGCGCAGGCGCGCGCGATGCAGCGCCTGCTGATGGGGGAGGTCGGCAGCGGCAAGACCGTGGTCGCGCTGTACGCGATGCTGCGCGCCGTCGAGCATGGCCACCAGGCTGCGCTGATGGCGCCCACCGAGACGCTGTCAGAGCAGCATTTCGCGACGCTGCAGAAGCTGATCGGCCACGAGCGCCTCGCCTGTGCGCTGCTGACCGGCTCCACCCCGGCCAGACGGCGCAAGGACACGCTGGGCAAGCTCTCCAGTGGCGAGCTGTCGCTGATCGTCGGCACCCACGCGCTGATCGAGCCGGAGGTGTGCTTCCGTTCGCTTGCCGTCGTCGTCGTCGACGAGCAGCACCGCTTCGGGGTACGCCAGCGCGCCGCGCTCGACGACAAGGGCTCCGGGCCACACACCGCTTCGCGGCGCTCGCCGCACGTCCTGCACATGACCGCAACGCCGATCCCGCGCACGCTGGCGCTGGCGAGCTATGGCGATCTGGACGTGAGCACCCTGCGGGAGCTGCCGCGCGGGCGCCAGCAGATCACCACCCGCATCGTCGACGGCCAAGAGCGACGCGAACGTGCCTACGTGCGCCTGCGCGAGGAGCTCGACAAGGGCCGTCAGGCGTACGTCGTGTGCCCGCTGGTGGAGTCAGGCGAGGCGCAGGCCCCAAACTCGGAGCTCGCGGCGAGCGACATCCGCGCCGCCACCGAGGAGTTCGAGCGTCTCGCCGGCGGCGAGCTCGAGGGCTACCGGGTCGTGCTGCTGCATGGGCAGATGCGCTCGCAAGAGAAGCAGCGGGCGATGGCCGAGTTCGCCGAGGGCAGAGCCGACGTACTGGTCGCGACCACCGTGATCGAGGTCGGGATCGATGTCCCGAACGCCACCATGATGCTCGTCGAGAACGCGGAGCGCTTCGGCATCTCCCAGCTGCATCAGCTGCGCGGCCGCATCGGGCGCGGCGAGCATCCCTCCCTGTGCCTGCTGATGGGCCCTATCTCCTCGAGCCGTCTGCGCGCGCTGGCCCGCCACTCCGACGGCTTTCGTCTCGCCGAGATCGACCTCGCCCTGCGCAAGGAAGGCGATCTGATCGGCACCCGCCAGTCCGGCCTCGGCCAGTTCAAGGTCGCCTCGCTGCCAGCCGACGCGGAGCTGCTCGAGCAGGCCCGCGCAAGCGCGCAAGCGATCGTCGAGCTCGACCCTGAGCTCGCGCACCCCGAGCACGCGCTGCTGTCCGGGGCGCTGAAAGAGGCGTTCGCGGATAGCGCGCACGAGCCGATAAGGGCGTGACTGCGAGCGACACCCGAACGCGCGCCCTCACCGCCCGCTCGTCGGCTGCCCGCCACCGATGCGGGTGATCGCCGGCAGATTCGGCGGGCGGCGCCTGCGCGCGCCAGCCGGCCGCGTCACACGGCCCACCTCAGAGCGGGTGCGTGAGGCGTTGTTCTCGATGCTCGGCGATATCACTGGCACGCAGGTCCTTGACCTATTCGCCGGCACCGGCGCACTCGGCATAGAGGCCCTCTCCCGCGGCGCCGCGCGCGTCGTATTCGCCGAGCGGGACCCTGCGGTTCTCGCCGTGCTGAAGGACAATCTCGCCGCGCTAGGACTCACCTCCAGCGAAGCCGAGGTACGCGGCGGCGACGCCCTGGCGGCGCTGCGCAGCGCACAAGAGCACGCCGAAACGTACGATCTCGTGTTCATCGACCCGCCATACCGACACGCGCGCGCCTGGTCGCTTAGGCTCCCGCAAGCCCTGCCGCCGCTATTGAAGCCCGCGGCACGGGTAGTCAGCGAGAGCGACCGTCGTTCAGCGCTGACGCTCCCCCTAGAACTTGAACGCGAACGCCGCTACGGCGATACCCTGATCAGGATCCACCGCAACCAATGAGCACCCAAAAGCGAATCGCCGTCTGCCCGGGCTCCTACGACCCGATCACCAACGGCCACCTCGACGTGATCAGCCGCGCCGCGGCGCTCTACGATGAGGTCGTGGTCGCCGTCGTCAACAGCTCGGCGCGCAAGGCGCACGCGCTGTTCGGTATCGAGGAGCGTCTGCGCTTCATCGAGCACGCCACGGCTGGCCTTCAGAATGTGCGCGCCGAGCCGTTCAACACGCTGATCGTCGACTTCGCTCGCACGGTGGGGGCGAAGGTGATAGTCAAGGGGCTGCGAGCGATCTCGGACTTCGAGTACGAGCTCGAGATGAACCAGCTCAACCGGCTGCAGGCACCGGACATCGAGTCGCTGTATCTGATGGCCAGCCCGCTGTACAGTTTCCTGTCTTCCAGCGGCGTCAAGGAACTGGCGACATTCGGCGGGCGTATCGACGATCTTGTAACCAGCGAGGTGGCGCGCCGCTTGCAGGAAGAGTGCAAACGCTGACGAACTCCATGTGCGAGATGGGACACGACAACCGGCAGATCACGCCGCCCTCGGTGCGCGGAGGTAGTCGCTGATGGACGTTCTGGTGCTGATCGACAAGCTCGACGACTTGGTGCACAACGCCAAGCAGGTGCCCCTGACCGACCAGGTGAGGGTCGACAAGGAGGAGATCTACGACATCCTCGACCAGATGCGCGCCACGATCCCAGAGGAGATCAAGCAGGCTCGCTGGATCGTCAAGGAGCGCCAGGAGATGCTCGCCGAGGCCAAGCGTGAGGCGGAGCGGATCGTCAAGGAGGCGCGTGAGCGTCAGGAGCGCATGGTCGGCGAAGAGGAAGTGACCAAGCAGGCCGAGCGCGCCGCCGAGGACATCATCGAGGACGCCCGCGCCCGCGAGCGGGAGATCCGGCTCGGTGCCGAGGATTACGCCGATGAGATACTCAACACGCTTGAGGTGAACCTCTCGAAGTTCATCGCCGCCGTGCAACGCGGACGCGAGCGGCTGCAGGGCAAGGACGAGCCCGCCGAGGTTGGCTAGCCACTGCAAGCGAGCGAGATGACCTCGACCTCAATCGAGGTTCTCGACACTGACATCACAACGCTCGCGCTTGACGCGATCGCCAACGCCGCGAACACCCGTCTGGCGCACGGCGGCGGCGTAGCCCGCGCGATCGTACGTCGCGGCGGCCAGCAGATCCAAACGGAAAGCAACGCCCTAGCGCCGATCGCGCTCGGCGAGGCGGTGCTCACGCTTGCGGGCGCGCTGCCGTGCCGTTTTGTGATTCACGCCGCCACGATGGAGCCCGGCGGCCCGACCTCGGCTGAGGTCATCCGCGCCGCCGCCCGCTCCACCCTGCGTTGCGCGGAGAGTCACGGCGTGCGCTCGCTCGCGTTGGTCGCGTTCGGCACAGGCGTCGGCGGCTTTCCGCTGCAGTGCGCCGCCGAGATCGAGATGCAGGAGCTCGAGCGGCACCTGCGGGCGGGTAGCACGCTGGAACGGGTCGTGTTCTGCGTCAAGGGCCAGATGGCGCGCTCGGCGTTCGAGCGGGCGCTTGCCGCGGAGCGCTCGCTACGGATATTTGGGTAGGGTGCGCCGCGTGAACACGCCCGTGCGCGACAGGCTCAAGGACGCAGGCGTCTCGCTGCGGGGGGCGCTATCCGACAGAGCCTTCGAGATCAAAGTGCTCAGGGAGGCGGGGATCCTCGCCCCGGCACGACCCGACAAGACGATCAAGGCCGGCGTCACGCTTATGCGCTGGGGCGCCTCGCCGGCGACCGGCGCCGCCACGGCAGCGATCCGCTTCCCGCGGGAGATAGCGTTGATCGACGAGCGCGGGTCGCTCACGTTTGAGCAGCTGCACCGCCGCTCCAACGCGCTTGCCCACGCGCTCGCCGAGATGGGGATCGGCCACGGCGATGGGGTGGGGATCATGTGCCGCAACCACCGTGGCTTCCTCGAGACGACGCTCGCGACCGCCAAGCTTGGCGCCAGCGCGCTGTATCTGAATACCGCGTTCGCCGGCCCGCAGCTCGCCGAGGTGACCCGCCGCGAGGGCCCGAAGGTCCTCGTCTATGACGAAGAGTTCACCGGCCTGCTGGAAGGGGTCGACGAGCACCTGACGCGCATCATCGGCTGGAGCGACGAGGCGACCCCGAGCGAGCCGACGCTCGAGGACCTGATCGCGCGCGGCAGCGAGGACGACCTGACCCCGCCCCCGGAGAAGCCGCGCTTCGTGATCCTCACATCCGGCACCACCGGGGCGCCGAAGGGCGCGCAGCGCTCCAACCCAGACGGCCTGTTCACGCTGGCCGCGCTGATCGACAAGATCCCCTACCGGCGCCGCGAAACGATGATGATTGCCGCACCGTTGTTTCACTCCTGGGGACTTTTGCACTTCGCCGCTCTCGGCCTGCCGACGTCCTCCACGATGGTGCTGCGCCGGCGCTTTGACCCCGAGGACACGCTCAGGGCGGTCCAGGAGCACCGCGCCCAGGTGCTCGCGGCAGTGCCCGTGATGATCCAGCGGATCCTCGCGCTGCCCGATGAGACCCTTGCCCGGTACGACCTGTCCTCGCTGCGGATCACCTCGCTGTCCGGCTCGGCGCTGCCGGGCGAGCTGGCGCTCAACTGGATGAACCGCTTCGGCGAGAACCTCTACAACTTCTACGGTTCGACCGAGGTCGGGCAGGTCACGATCGCCACGCCCGAGGACCTGCGCTCCGCGCCCGGCACCGCCGGGCGCGCTCCGCGTGGCACCGTCGTGCGGCTGTATGACGAGCACGGCGAGGAGGTTCCGCGGGGCCAGGTGGGGCGGATATTCGCCGGCAACGAGATGGCCTTCGAGGGCTACACCGGCGGCGGCGGCAAGGAGATCATCGACGGGCTGCTATCGACCGGCGACGTCGGGCGCTTGGACGTACAGGGCAGGCTGTTCGTGGAAGGCCGCGACGACGAGATGATCATCTCCGGCGGGGAGAACGTCTTCCCGCGTGAGGTCGAGGACCTACTCGCTGACCACGCCGACATCGAGGAGGCCGCGGTGATCGGCGTCGAAGACGTCGAGTTCGGCCAGCGACTGAAGGCGTTCGTCGTGCCGCGTAACGGCAAACAGCTCACCGAGGACGACGTCAAGACATACGTCAAGGACAACCTAGCCCGCTACAAGGTTCCCCGCGAAGTCGTCTTTCTGGCGGAGCTGCCGCGCAACGCGACCGGCAAGGTGCTAAAGCGCGAGCTGAAGCCCCAAAGCGGGGCCTAGGCCGCGAGCGCGGGCTCTCCGCCCGAGCCCGGCCTGGGCGCCTGCGGGAGGCTGCTGTCGAACCTCGCCAGGGCGGGGAACGCGCGCACGAACAAAGCGACGCTCAACACGCACGCCACGCCGCCCGAGACGACGGAGAAGCGCGGGCTTACGAGCGACGCGACAGTGCCCGACTCGATGTCACCCAGACGCGGGCCGCTGGTCACCACCAGCGAGTAGACCGATGACATCCGGCCGCGCATCGCGTCGGGTGTCAAGAGCTGGTTGATCGTGGAGCGGCACACCGCGCTAACGCTGTCGGCGGCGCCCGCCAGCGCGAGCAGCGCCATCGCCGCCCACAGCGAGCCGGCGGCGCCCGCAAGCGCGATCGCGACGCCCCACACCGCCACCGCGCAGATCACGACGCGACCCAGCCGACGGGTGTGCGACAGCCAGCCGGTGCTCAGCGCCGCGACCGTTGCGCCGGCGGAGACCGCGGCCAAAAGCGCGCCGGTGCCGGCCGCCCCGGCGTGGTAGACGGTCAGCGAGAGCGCCGGGAAGAGCGCCCTCGGCATGCCGAACGTCATCGCGGCCAGATCGATGCCGAACGAGCCGAGCAGCGCGTTCTTGGACCGCACGAACCGGAGCCCTTGCAGGATCGCGCGGCCGATCGCCTCATGTGCTCCCGCCACCCGGTGCGGCGGCTGCGGCGCGATCGCGCCGGCCGCCGCGGCCATCGCCAGGCAGCTCGCGGCGTCGACGATGTAAACGGTCGGCAGGCCCCAGGTGGCGATCAGCACCCCGCCGAGCCCTGGGCCGACGACCATCGTTAGCTGGTAGAGCCCGAAGCTAAACGCTAGCGCGCCCGGCAGCTGTGCCGACTCGACGAGGTTAGGGATGATCGCCGAGCGAGCGACGTTCTGCACCGCGCCGAAGCCGGCCAGCAGCGCGCCCAGCGCATACAGCGCGAGCAGGGGCGGGTGCCCCGCGATCGCGCCGGCGGCCAGCGCCGCGGAGATCACGACCAGCGCAAACTGGTCCGCGAGCAGCAAACGCCGACGGTCCATGCGGTCCGCGAGCGCCCCCCCGAACAGGGACATCGCGACCAGCGGGCCGAGCTCGACCGCGCCGAGCAGGCCCGTCAAGACGGGTGAGCGGGTCTGCACATACAGCTGGTAGGGGAGCGCGAGCAGGGCCGCCTGCGTGCCGAGGCCGGTCACGAAGTTCCCCAGCGCCAACAGCCTCAGGTCGCGTGAGCCGCGCAACGGGGCGATGTCCACCGTCACGCGCGCGAGGGCCCGCGCGACGGCTCCTGTGTGCGCCTTGAGCATCTGTCAAGTCAAGCAGAGCCCGCCGGGCGCTCGCCGCTTACGAAGCCGCCGCCGTGGCGCTAGCCTGAGCAACAAATGCCCGCTTACACCACCGACCTCGATCTTGCGGCGCTCCGGCTAGCCTCCGGTGAGGGCCGGAGATTTGACCTAGCCGTGCGGATCGAGGCGATCCAGCTCGCGGGAGTGACGTACGAGCTCGCCCACAACCCGTTCGAGGTGGCCCTCGAGGTCTCGCGCATGGTCGGCCACGGCTATGCGCTTCACTTGCGCTTCGAGGCGCAGTTGGCCGGGCCGTGCATGCGGTGCCTCAAAGACGCCGCGCCGAGCATGGCCGTGGATGCGCGCGAGGTCGACCGCGCCGGCGGCGGGGAGGAGCTCGAGAGCCCCTACATCACCGAGGAAGTGCTGGACCTCGCGGCGTGGGCGCGCGAGGCGCTGGTGCTGTCGATCCCCACCACGGTGCTCTGCCGGCCTGAGTGCGCCGGGCTGTGTCCGCAGTGCGCCGCGGACCTCAACGAGACCGGGCCCGGGCACCACCACGAGCGCCAGGGCGATTCGCGCTGGGCCAAGCTCTCCGAGCTCGAACTCTAGCCACGCCGTGCGGAGGATCTCGCCGTGCAGCGCGCCAGTGCGCTAGCCTGTCTCGCCCATGGCCGTCCCCAAGAAAAAGCAATCCCACAGCCGCACCACCAACCGCCGCTCCCAGCACAAGATCTCCGCGCCCGCGATCAACGCGTGCCCGCGCTGCCACTCGCCACGCCGCCCGCACCGTGTCTGTCAGGTGTGCGGCACGTACTCCGGCCGCGAGATCATGACCGCCGCGCCTGAGCCGCACGATCACGATCACGCCTAGGGTTCGTGAGCGCTAGCTCGCTTGTAGGCGATGGCCGCGCGGACCCCGTCGTGGTTGCTGTTGACTGCAACGGCGCGGACCTCGGTCCCGCCGAGGTCGCGGCCGGTGCGAGGCTCGCGGTGGGGCAGGGGGCGCACGTCATCCTCTATGGCCCCGCCTCTGAGCTCGGCCAGGCCAGCGAGGGCCTGCAGATCGTCGACGCGCCGGTATCGATAGCCAAGAGCGCCGATCCCGCGCGAGCCGCGCGGTCGACTCCGCAGGCGTCGATCGTCCAATGCGCGCGGGCGCTGGCTGGCGGTCAGGCGCGTGCGCTGGTGTGCGCCGGCGGCACCGGCGCCGCACTTGCCGCCGGGCTGTTCAACGTCAAGCGGGCGAGCGGGATCTACCGGCCGGCGCTCGCGATCCCGCTGCCCGTCCCGGGCAACCCCGTGACACTGCTGGACGTCGGCGCGAACGCCGAAGCCCGTCGCGAGCACCTCGTGCAGTTCGCGTTCATGGGCGCCGCGCTCGCCGAGGCCGTGCTGGGCGTACAGACCCCGCGCGTCGGGGTGCTCTCCAACGGCGAGGAGGACGCCCGCGGCAGCAAGCTCGTCATAGAAACCCACGCGGAGCTGGCGCAGCGCGCCGGCGTCAGCGACGCGTTCTCGTTCGTCGGCAACATCGAGGGCGACGCCCTGCTCAGCGGCGTCGCCGACGTCGTCGTCACAGACGGGCTGACCGGCAACATCGCGTTGAAGCTGATCGAGGGCGTCTCGCAGACGATGCTGCGCGCGATCCGCGAAGCCGCGCTCTCCTCACCCAGGTCACAGCTCGGCGGGCTGCTGCTGCGGCCCGCGTTGAGGTCGTTCGCGCACAGCATCGACCCCGAGGGACAGGGCGGGGCCTACCTCTTGGGACTGCGCGCGCTGGCGGTCGTGCCGCACGGGCGTTTCACCCGTCACGGGTTCGCGCAGGCGATCCTGCGCGCCAGGCGCGGCGCAACGGAAGACCTCACGGCGCGGACCCATGCCGCTCTGAGCGCAGCCGGGGCGCTGAGAACCCGGGCCTTGTCCGCGCAGGACGCTAGCCTGCCGCCAATCTCATGAGAGGCCAGAAACCAACGACATGACCCGCGAACAGGTATTCGCCCTGATCCAGGCTCACCTCGCGGACGAGCTCGATCTCGACCCTGGCCAGATCCGCGAGCAGACGCGCTTCAAGGAGGACCTCGAGGCCGACTCGCTGGACCTCTATACGCTCGTGCAGGAGCTCGAGGACACCTACGGCATCCAGATCCCCGACGAGAAGGCGGCCGAGATCCTCACCGTAGGCGAGGCGGTCGACTACGTGCTCGCGCACTCAGAAGGGCGCTAGCGGCCGATGACGCTGCTCAACGAGCTGCTGGAAGAGCTGCCCGAGGAACTCTCCCGCCAAGTCTTCGCCCATACCTCGTGGACCGAGCGCCGCAGCGAGTCATACCTGCGCCTGGCGTTCCTCGGCGACAGCGTGCTCGCGCTGGCCGTCACGGCCCACCTCTACCCGCAGCTGGAGGCGGAGCAGTTCGGCGCCGGGCGCCTGACGAAGATTCGCGCACAAACCGTCTCGGGGCGCTCCTGCCGCGCCGTAGCCGAACGCCTCGAGCTGGGTGAGCGCCTGAACGCCGCCGCGCCCGACAAGAAGGGCGGTCAGGTGCTCAAGCAACTGAAAACCGACCGCGTGCTCGCATCCGTTCTCGAGGCGGTGATCGGCGCCTGCTATCTGCACGCCGGCTACGAGCGGACCGCCGAGGCGGTGGTGGAGGCCTTCACGCTCGAGATAGAACATGCGCTCGAGAACCCCGTGGACTTCAAGTCGGCCCTGCAGGAGAAGCTCGCGCAGCGCGGCGCTAAGGTCAAATACAAGCTGGTCGAGGCACAAGGGCCGCCGCACCGCCGCACATTCGAGGTCGCGGCGACGGTGGACGGCGAAACGCTCGGCACCGGCACAGGCAACACCAAGAAGTACGCCGAGCAAGAGGCGGCGCGCGAAGCGATCGAGCGTCTGCCGGAGAAGGATTGACGACGGTGAAAGCATGCATCTGAAGTCACTGACGATGAAGGGCTTTAAGTCCTTTCCCGAGCGCACCCGGCTCGACTTCGGCCTCGGCGTCAGCGTCATCGTCGGCCCCAACGGGTCAGGCAAGTCCAATGTCACAGACGCCGTTCTGTGGGCGATGGGCGAGCAGTCCCCGCTCGCGATCCGCGGCTCCTCCATGCAGGACGTGATCTTCGGCGGTGGACGCGGCGCGAAGGCGCGCAACTCCGCCGAAGTCGAGATCGTGCTCGACAACTCCGACTGCACCGTGGAGGTGCCGCTGAGCGAGATCTCTATCCTCAGGCGCCTTGACCGCTCGGGCGAGGGGGAGTACCGGCTCAACGGTGCCCGCTGCCGCCTCACGGACGTGATCGAGGTGCTCTCGGACACCGGCCTGGGTAAGGAGACCCACTCGGTCATATCGCAGGGGCGGGTGGAGGCGATCGTGACCTCAAAGCCACGCGACCGGCGCCTGCTGATCGAGGAGGCGGCCGGCCTCGGCAAGCACCGCAAGCGCCGCCGCCGCGCTCAACTGAAGCTCGAGCGCACCCAGGAGAACCTCGACCGGGCACTCGACGTCGAGCGCGAGGCGCGCACACGACTGCGGCCACTAAAGCGGCAGGCCGAGGCCGCCGAGCTGCACGAGCGTCTGGAGCGCCAGATGCTGGAGGTCCGGCTCGAGCTCGCCGTCGACGAGGTGCGCGGCAAGAGCGAGCAGCTCGCGGCCGCCGAGAGCGGCGTGCAGCAGGCGCGCGAGCGCCGCCAGCGGGTCGAGGCGGCACTGCAGGAGGTGATCGACCGTCGCGGCGCGACCGAGCGCGAACTGGCCGAGCGCTCAGCGCAACGCGAGGAGCTGACCCGCCGCGTGTTCGCCGCCCGCTCCTCGCACGAACGCGTGCAGATGCGCCGCGAACAAACGCTTAGCACCGTCACCACCGTCACCCAGCGCATCGCGCGTGCGGAGATCGAGCTGCACACGCTCAACGAGCTGGTCGCCCGCACATCCGACGCCTCCGAGCAGCACGGCGACGGGGAGCGGATCAGTGCGCTCGAGGCTGAGCTGGCGCAGCTAGAGCTCCACCGCGAGCAGGAGCTCGAGCGCGAGATCGCCGAGCTCCTCGCCGAGCGCGAGCAAGCCCAGAGCGAGGCGGAGCTGCTGGCGCAGCGCCTCGCGGACGTCGAGGCGCAGCGCCGCGAGGCGGACGAGCGCGCCGAGCTCGCCCGCGAGTTCCTCGCGCAAGCCGAGCTGGACGTCGAGAGCGCGCGCCGCCATGCCGCGAGCGTCGGGTCGGAGCTCGCCGCCGTCAACCAGTTCCTGCGCAGCCACTCCCAGCGCGTATCGACCTCACACAGAAGCGACGCGCCGAGCCTGCTGAGCGAGGCTCTGGCGATCCAGCCCGGGTACGAGCTGGCGCTCGCCGCCGCGCTGGGAAGCCGCCTCGACGGAGCGATCGTCGCCGACATCCAGGCAGCCCAAGAGTTGCTCGACGGGGCCGGCGCGGACGGCGCGGTCGCGCTGCTCTCAGGGCCCGGCGATCCCGAGCGGGCTGGGGGCACACCGGTCGCGAAGGACCCGCCGGCAGCCGGCGCGCAGCCGCTGCTCGAGCTGATCAGCGGCGCGCCGGGCGTACTCGAGCTCGCCGGGCGCCTGCTCGGCGACACATGGGTGGTCGAGCGCCTACAGGACCTGCCACCGGACTTCCGGGGGATCGCGGTAACGCGCGGCGGGCGGGCGTGGTTCGCTCGCAGTGGCGAAGTCCGCCAGATGGCCGAGGGCGGCTCCGAGCGGGTGCTCGCTCAGCGCAACGAGCGCGAGCGTCTCATCGCCGCCAGCGAGGCGGCTGCGCAGGCCGAGCAGCAGGCGCGCGAGCTGGCCGAGCGCGCGCTGGCGGAGGTGACGGCGGCCGCTCTCGCGCGCACCGAGGCAGACCGCGCGCTGCGCGACACCGAACGCCTGGCGACGCAGGCCAAGGAGGCACTGAGACGCTCCGATTGGCTGATCGAGCAGCGCCGCAGCATGCCACAGCAAGGCCCCGTGGCGGTGCGGCGAGCCGAGCTGGAAGGCGAACTGCAGGCCGAGCGCCGCCAAGCCGAGCGGCACGCCCAGGAACACCAAGAACGGCTGCGCCGCCTCGCGCGACTGCGGGCGCAACACACCACCGACACCGAGCTCCTACCGCGCGCGGAGCGCCTCGCCAGCGTGCTGGAGCAGGCCGCCGCAGCTGTCAACGAGAGCCTGCACGCACTTGAGCGGGAGCTCTCGCGTGACCGGGAGGACGGGGAGGGCGTGGCCGCCGTCCTGCGCGCCCACGCCGCCCAGGAGGCCGAGATCCAAGGCCAGCTA
Source organism: Solirubrobacteraceae bacterium (assembly GCA_025451035.1). GTDB lineage: Bacteria > Actinomycetota > Thermoleophilia > Solirubrobacterales > Solirubrobacteraceae > Palsa-744. The sequence goes on along the minus strand of JANWLE010000095.1, from coordinate 48,726 downwards.
CGCGCCGAGGGGGAGCTCGTCACGCAGGCAGAGGTCTCGGCACAGCGCCTGCGCGACCAGGCCGAGGAGGCGCGCCTCGAGCTGGAGGCGGTGCTCGAGCGACTGCAGAGCTCCCAGCCGCCGCAACCACCGCAAGCGCTCGACGAGGAGCAGCTGCAGGCCCTGCAGGCGAGGCTTGAGCGCCTCCAGCGCCGCCGCGAGCAGCTCGGCCCCGTCAACCCGCTCGCGCAAGAGGAGTACGCCGAGGCGCTCGCGCACGTCGAGGAGCTCGAGGCGCGCCGTACGGACCTCGAGAGCGCGCTGCGTGAGCTTCGCACGGTGATCCGCGACACCGACCGCCAGATCCACGAGACATTCGAAGAAACGTTTCAGGCGGCCGCACGCAACTTCCAGGAACTGGTGGGCGACGTATTCCCCGGCGGCTCGGGGCGGCTGCGGCTGGTCAGCGAAGGCACCGCGCCGCGTCCCGTGCTCGGCGGGCAGCCGCTCGGCGGGGACCCCGAGGAGCAAGCCGACCAAGAGGAGGAGGATCTCGGCGAGCTGTCCGGCGAGGAGCTGCTCGGCGTGGAGATCGAGGTGACACCGGCCGGCAAGGCGACCAAGCGACTGTCGCTGCTCTCGGGTGGAGAGAAGTCGATGACCGCGCTGGCGTTCCTGTTCTCGGTGTTCCTCGCCCGCCCCTGCCCCTTCTACATCCTGGACGAGGTCGAGGCCGCGCTCGACGACCTGAACCTCGACCGCTTCCTGACGCTGCTGCGCCGCTACAGCGACCGCGCCCAGTTCATCGTCATTACCCACCAGAAGCGCACGATGGAGGCGGCCGACTGGCTCTACGGCGTCTCCATGGGCGGCGACGGGGTCTCCAAGGTCATCTCTCGGCGGCTGCCGCAAGAGCAGACGCAAGGCTCAGAGCAGGATGCCGAGCAGCCCGCCGCGCCGCAGATCGCAGCGCTCTAGACGGGTAGAGCGCGCCGCGCTGATATCCTCGCGCGCCGCGTGGCGCAAGACTGGAGCGAGCTGTTCATCACTGGAGCGAGCGACGGCTCGTCAGAGCCCGCGGCCGAGGGGCCCGCGAGTGCGCGCCGCGGCTTCTTCGGGAGGCTGCGCGAAAGCCTCGCCAAGACCCGCCAAGCGCTCTCCGGTGAGATCACCGCGACGCTGTTCGCCGCGCTCGACGAGCACACCTGGGAGCGCCTGGAGGAGGCGCTGATCATGGCCGACGTCGGCGCGAGCACCACTGCCGCCGTCGTGCAGACGCTCGAGATGGAGGCGAGCGAAGGCCGCCTGCAGGGTCCGGAGGCGATCACCCAGCGGCTGATCGAGCTGCTGGCGCAAGAAGCGCGCGCCGCCGACGGGCGCATCGACTTGCGCCCCAAGCCGACCGTGATCCTGATGGTCGGCGTCAACGGCACCGGCAAGACGACAACGATCGGCAAGCTCGCCTGGCACCTGCGCAGCGAACTGGGCTTGCGCGTGCTGCTCGGCGCCGCCGACACGTTCAGGGCCGCGGCCACCGAGCAGCTGCAGGGCTGGGCACAGCGTGCGCAGGTGCAGATCGTGACCGGCCCGGAGGGCTCAGACCCGGGGGCGGTCGCGTTCGAGGCGCTCGCCCAGGCAAGACGCGAACAGGCTGACGTGGTGATCATCGACACCGCCGGGCGCCTACACACCCGCGAAGAGCTGATGGACGAGCTCATCAAGGTGCGCCGTGTCATCTCGCGCCAGCTCGAGGGAGCGCCGCACGAGACGCTGCTGACGCTCGACGCGAGCACCGGTCAGAACGGTCTGCGTCAGGCGCAGCTGTTCGCTCAGGCCGTCGAGGTCACGGGCATCGTGCTGACCAAGCTCGACGGCAGCGCCCGCGGTGGCGTAGCGCTCGCGGTCACGCGCGAGACGGGGATCCCGGTGAAGCTGATCGGGGTCGGCGAGTCGCTCGACGATCTGCGGCCGTTCGATGCGGAGCAGTTTGCGCGCGCGATGATCAGCTCCAGCTGACGCGAGGGTTCCGATCAGCCATAATCGCTGCTATGGACGCCTGGATCATCTGGTTGGTGGCCGCCTGCGTCCTTGGTGTGGGGGAGATGCACCAAGGCGGCTTCTATCTAGCCCCGTTCGCGCTCGGCGCGCTGCTGGCGGCGATCGTCGGCCTCGCCGGCGCGGGCGCGACACTGTCGTTCGTGGCGTTCCTGGGCGCCAGCGGGCTAGTGTTCGCGACGCTGCGGCCCGTCGCGCGCAGGCACCGCCGTCTACCGCCGCGCATCCGCACCGGCGCAGCCGCGCTCGTCGGCCGTGAAGCGATCGTGCTCGAGCGGATCGCCAACCGCGAGGGCGTCGGCTGCGTGAAGATCGACGGTGAGGTGTGGACCGCCCGCAGCTACGACGAGAACGAGGTGATCGACGTCGGCGAGACCGTCCAGGTAGTTGAGATTCGCGGCGCGACAGCGCTCGTGATGCACTGACCCAAGGACCCGAGAAAGGAACCGTCCCATGGCTGCACTCATCGTCATCGCGGTGATCGTGGTGTTCGCGCTGGTGCTCGCCGCGCGCACGATCCGCATCATCCCCCAGGCGCGGGCCGGGGTTGTCGAGCGGCTCGGCCGTTACCACCGCACGCTCGAGCCCGGGCTGGTGATCGTCACGCCGTTCATCGAACGCGTCCGTCCCCTGGTCGACCTGCGCGAGCAGGTCGTCAACTTTGCCCCCCAGTCGGTCATCACCGAAGACAACGTCGTCGTCGCGATCGAGACTGTCCTCTACTTCACGATCACCGAACCACGCTCGGCCACCTACGAGGTCGCCAATCCGCTGCAGGCGATCGAGCAGCTGACCGTCACCACGCTGCGCAACGTGATCGGTGGCCTCACGCTCGAGAAGACCCTCACGGCACGCGAGAATGTCAACACGGAGCTGCGCACCGTGCTGGACGAGGCGACCGGCAAGTGGGGAATCAGGATCAATCGCGTTGAGATCAAGTCGGTGGACCCGCCGCAGGACATCCGCACGGCGATGGAGAAGCAGATGCGTGCCGAGCGCGACCGCCGCGCCGCGATCCTCACCGCCGAAGGCGAGAAGCAGGCTCAGATCCTCACAGCGGAGGGAGCCAAGCAGGCCGCGGTGCTGAAGGCCGAAGGCGACAAGCAGGCGGCGGTGCTGCGCGCCGAGGGCGAAGCAAAGGCCATCGACACCGTTTTCAGCGCGATCCACGAGGGCAAACCGACGCGAGAGCTGCTCAGCTACGAATACCTGCAGATGCTCCCTCAGCTCGCCGAAGGCGACGCGAACAAGGTGTTCGTCGTGCCGTCCGAGTTCGCGCAGGCGTTCGGCGGCATCGGCGAGGCGCTCAAAGGCCGCTCTGAGCCCGCGCCGCCGCCGCCCAGGGCACCCGGCGCGCAGCAGGATCCTGAGCGTTAGCGTGCGCCAGCTCGTACCGGAGCTGATCGAGCGCTACGCGCTCGATCACAGCAGTCCCGAAAGCGCGGCGATGGCGGCCCTGCAGCAGGAGGCGAAGGAGAGCCTCAGCTCGCCCGGGATGCTGAGCGGGCCGGTCGTGGGACGGCTGCTCGAGCTGCTCGTGTGGTCAACTCGAGCGAAGCTCGTGCTGGAGATCGGTACCTACGCCGGCTACTCGGCGCTGGCGATGGCCGCCGGTCTGCCCGACGACGGCCGCATCATCACCTGCGAGCGCTCTGACGAGTACGCCGAGTTCGCTCGCCGCCATATCGCGACGAGTCCGTATGCGCACATGGTCGACCTGCGCGTGGGCCCGGCGCTCGAGACGATCCAGACGCTCCCGGGACCATTCGATTTTGTCTTTATCGACGCCGATAAGGTCTCCTACCGCGCCTATTACGAGGCGGTGCTCAACAAGCTCTCCCCGCAAGGGCTGATCGCGGTCGACAACACGCTGTGGAGCGGGCGGGTGCTAGACGAGCGCGACCCCAGCGCCGACACGCGCGCGCTCGCCGAGTTCAACGACATGCTTGCTCACGACGAGCGCGTCGGTTGCGTGATGCTCACCGTGCGCGACGGCGTCACGCTGATCCGGCGCCGCTCGGCCCTGCGAGAATGAGCTGAAGGGACAATGTTCGACTCGCTCGCAGAGAAGCTGCAGGGAACCCTCGCGGAGGTACGCCAGCACGGGACGCTGACAGAGCGCGACATCGACTCGGCGATGCGCGAGATCCGCCTGGCGCTGCTGGAGGCGGACGTCAACTTCAAGGTCGTCAAGAGCTTCACCTCCCAGGTGAAGGACCGCTGCCTCGGAGCGAACATCATCGGCAAGCTCAATCCGGGCCAGCAGGTGATCAAGATCGTCTCCGATGAGCTCACCGCGCTGATGGGGGGCGACTCCCGCGAGCTCAACTTCTCGCCACGGCCACCCACCGTGATCCTGATGGCTGGGCTGCAGGGGTCCGGCAAGACGACCGCCACCGCCAAGCTCGCCCGCTATCTGCGCGAGCAGCACTCCTGCGCCGTCGCGCTCGCGGCCTGCGACACCTACCGTCCCGCGGCGGTGGAGCAGCTCGTGAAGGTCGGCGCCCAGGCGGGTGCCGCCGTGTACGAGCAGGGGACAGAGCCGTCCCCGGTGAAGATCGCGGCCTGGGCGCGCGAGCGGGCGGTGGCGGAGGGCAAGGACGTGCTGATCGTCGACACCTCGGGCCGCCTGCACGTGGACGAGCAGCTGATGGCGGAGCTCGTCGCGATCCGCGATGCCGTCAACCCCGACGAGGTGCTGCTCGTACTCGACGCGATGACCGGCCAGGACGCCGTCGTGGTTGCCGAGCAGTTCGCCGCCGCGGTCCAATTCGACGGCGTGCTGCTCACCAAGCTGGATGGCGATGCGCGTGGCGGCGCGGCGCTTTCTGTCAGGGCCGTGACGGGCAAGCCGGTCATGTTCGCCTCCACCGGCGAGAAGCTCGACGAGCTCGACCGCTTTCACCCAGACCGCATGGCGCAGCGCATCCTCGGGATGGGTGACGTGATGAGCCTGATCGAGACCGCCGAGCGCCAGTTCGACGAGGATGAGGCACTCGCGCTCGAGCGCAAGCTGCGCCGCGGCGAGTTCGACCTCGATGACTTCCTCTCCCAGCTGAAGATGATCCGCAGGATGGGCCCGCTGTCCGGCCTGCTGTCGATGATCCCCGGCTTCGCCGGAGCGCAGCTGCGGGGAGTGAAGGTCGACGAGCGCGAGCTCGACCGCATCCAGGCGATAGTCCTCTCGATGACCGCCCAGGAGCGCCGCTCGCCGGAGCTGATCAAGGGGTCGCGGAGGCTGCGGATAGCGCGCGGATCGGGCACCAGCGTGCAGCAGGTCAACCAGCTGCTCAAGCAGTTCACGCAGATGCGCAAGGTCATGCGCCAGATCGGCACCGGCAAGATGCCGGACATCGGCGCGCTGATGAGGAGCGCGCGCTAGGCACGGCGTGGCGGCCTTGAGCGGGCGCACCGTCTAAGCTGCTATCCAACGCAAAATCGATTTCGCTGGCTTCAAGCATCCAGAGAGGACAACGTGGCTGTAAGACTCAGGCTCACAAGGGTGGGCGCCAAGAAGGATCCCAGGTGGCGGGTTGTCGTCGCCGATCAACGCTCCCCCCGCGACGGCCGCGTAATCGAGACGATCGGCCACTACAACGCGCAGACAGATCCCTCGACGATCGTGATCGACGAGGAGCGGGCGCGCAGCTGGCTGGCTCGCGGCGCGCAGCCGACCGAGACGGTGCGCAAGCTGTTGCGCATCCAGGGGATCGAGTCCGGGCGCCCTTAGTGCTACGGCGCTGGGTGAGCGCACTTCGCCGATGAGCGCACCAGAGTCCGCCCCGGACATGGCGATCAGGGAGCTACTGGAGTACCTGGTACGCGGCGTGGTTGACGAGCCCGACGAGGTCTCGGTCGAGCAGTTCGATCAGGACGACGGTTCGATCCTGCTCGAGCTGGCGGTCGCAGAGCAAGACTACGGGATGATCATCGGCCGCCGCGGGCGCACTGTCCAGGCGCTGCGCATAGTCGTCAAAGCCGCCGCAGCGCGAGATCACCGGCGCGTGTTCATCGACCTCGTCGACTAGCGCCATCCGCGCAGGCGGACGGCCAGCCAGCTATGAGCAAGGCGCACGAGGAAATGGTCGAGGCGGGCCGTGTCGGCCGCGCCCACGGCCTGGATGGGAGCTTTCACGTGACCCGGCCGGACGCGCGCCTGCTGCGCGCGTCGCAGACGCTGACGCTCGCCGGACGCGCGCTGAAGGTCGAACGCTACGCCGGCACGGACGAGCGGCCGATCGTGCGCCTGGAGGGGGTGAGCAGCCGCGAGGACGCCCAGGCGCTGCGCGGCCAGGCGCTGCTCGTCGCGCTCGAGCAGCTGCCGACGCTCGGCGACGGAGAGTTCTGGGCGCACGAACTGGTGGGCTGCGCCGTCTACGGCGACGGACGCCCGCTGGGGGGTGTCAGCGGGCTGCTCGTGCTGCCTTCATGCGAGGCTCTACAGATCGAGACGAACGAGGGAGGGCAGATGCTGATACCGATGGTCAAAGACGCGATCCTTGAGGTAGATGTCCGCGGCCAGCGGATCGACGTCGACCTCGGCTTTCTGGGTGAGCCGTGAAGATCGACATCTTCACCCTGTTCCCCGAGTGGTTTGAGTGGTTTGGCACGCAGCGGCATGTAGCCGGTGCGCTCGCGAGCGGCGCCCGGTTGCAGTGCGTGAACATGCGCGACTACACGTCCCTGAGCGGCGGCCAGGTGGACGACACTCCGTTCGGCGGAGGCGCTGGAATGGTCTTGCGGGTCGATGTGATGGACGCCGCCCTGCACGGGCACTACGGCGTCGACCCGGTCGAGCGTGCACGCCAAAGACGCGTGATCGCGCTCGTTCCCGGCGGGCGGATGTTCGACGAGCGCTATGTCGAAGAGCTTGTGCAGGAGCCAGAGATCACGCTGCTCTGCGGCCGCTACGAGGGTTTTGACGAGCGCATCATCCAGCACTTCTGCAGCGACACGCTATCGATCGGCCGCTACGTGCTGGCTGGCGGCGAGCTGCCCGCGATGGTTGTCTGCGACGCGGTGTTGCGCAAGCTGCCGGGGGCGCTGGGGGCGCCCGAGTCCGCGGTCGAGGAGTCCTTCAGCGCCGCCCTCGGCGGCGACCCCGAGTACCCCCACTACACGCGCCCCGCAGAGTACCGCGGCTGGCGGGTTCCCGACGTCTTGCTGTCCGGCCATCACGAGCGGATCCGCCACTGGCGGCGGGAGCGCAGCAGGGAGCGAGGGCAGTCCGGCTGAGCGTTCGCTACCATTGCTGCTCGCGCCGGCCGTGGGTGATCCCGCCGCGCGTTATTTTTGCCTAGAACCTTCTTCTCATGAGCACCGTCATCGAATCCATAGAGCGCGCACAACTGCGCCGTGTACCGGCGTTCGCCGCCGGCGACCGTGTCAAGGTCCACTTCCAGGTGATCGAGGGTACGCGCCGGCGCATCCAGGTCTTCGAGGGGGTCGTGATCAAGCGCCAGGGCCATGGGGCGCGCGAGACGTTCACCGTGCGCAAGCAGTCATTCGGCGTCGGTGTCGAGCGAATGTTCCCGCTGCACTCGCCGAAGATCGAGCGGATCGAGCTAGCCGCCCGCGGTGACGTCAGGCGGGCCAAGCTCTACTACCTGCGTGAACGTGTCGGCAAGCGCGCCCGCGTACGCGAGCGTCGCTACGCCGGCCCCGAGGAAGTCGTCGAGCCCGGCCTGCTGCACGCGCCAGAGGAAATGAGCGCTGAGCCACAGCCCGAGCAGCCCGACGCCGTAGCTGAGGACACCGTCACCGAGCAGGCGCCGACCGAGGAGCCCGCTGCCGAGGCCCCAGCCGCCGAGGAGCCCGCCGCCGAGGCGGACGCGGAGCAGGCACCGTCGGAGGACGCCGAGAGTGAGGGCGAGCCCCTGGCGGCAGACGCCGCCGAGGAGGAGCCCGTCGAGGCGTCCAGTGAGGCCGGCGAGCAGTCCTCTGACCAACCCGCGTGACGCCGCGCTCACGGAGCGCTAAGTCAGCCGCTGGCTCGATCGCCGAGCTCATCGGCCTGCTACTCGTCGTCGTTGGCCTCGCGTTCGCGATCCAGGCGTTCATCGTGAAGCCATACACGATCCCCAGTGGTTCGATGGAACCCACGCTGGAGGTCGGCCAGCACGTGCTCGTGGACCGCATCGGCAACAGTTTGAGCGGGCCGCACGTGGGGCAGGTCACGGTTTTTCATCCCCCCACCGAACCCGAAGAACAGCTATGCGGCCCCCATCCACACGAAGTGAGGTCAGGTGGCGCCGCGTGCTCGCAGCCGATCCCGCGGGAGGACACCAGCGTGAACTTCATAAAGCGGATAGTGGCCGGTCCCGGCGACGTGATCTACGTCAAGAAAGGCCACGTCTACCGTAACGGCGTGCGCGAGAAGGATCCCTATATCCGGGCCTGCGGCTCGGACCCGGAGTGCGACTTTCCCAAGCCGATTAAGATTCCGCCCGGACACTGGTTCATGATGGGCGACAATCGTGGCGAATCTGACGACAGCAGATTCTGGGGACCAGTCCCGACCGCCTGGATCATCGGCGATGCCTTCATCACCTACTGGCCCCCAGACCGAATCGGCTTCCTCTAGCCCGAAGCGCACAGGCACCTCCAGGACGCGCCGCCGGGCACGACGACGCTCCAACGGCTCGCGCCTGTTCGCATTCGACCGCGCGCTCGGCGTGCGTTACCTCGCGGGCGCTGACGAGGCTGGCCGGGGCTGTCTGGCCGGACCGCTCGTGGCCGCGGCGGTCCTGTTCGACTACGAGGAGATCACTACCCGGGAGCTACGGCTGCTCAGCGGCCTGAACGATTCCAAGCAGCACACCGTCAAGGCGCGCGAGGAGCTGTATCCGCGAGTGCTGCGCGCCTGCAAGCGCGTCACCGTCGTCTCCCGCTGTGTGCGCGGCATCGACTCCCGTGGCCTGCACAACACCAACCTCGCGGCGTTGCGCGACGCGTTGCGGCGAGTCAGCAGCGATGTGGGCGGTGAGGTGCTGTGCCTAGTGGATGGCTTCTCTGTGCCCGCGTTCGAGCGTGACCAGCGGGCGATCGTCAACGGCGATGCCACGAGCGCCGCGATCGCTGCGGCGTCGATCGTCGCGAAGGTAACGCGTGACCGCTACATGCAGCGTGCCGAGGAGCTGCACCCCGGCTGGAGTTTCGCCGAACACGTCGGTTACTCCACGCCCGAGCACCGCGAGGCGATCGCCCGCCAGGGCGTCTCGCCGTTGCACAGGATGTCCTTCCAGTCGCTGGCCTACCAACAGCTGGCGCTCTAGCGGAACCTCACCAGGCGCCCTCCCATGCGCCCTGCAAGTGATCCAAGCGCACCAGCTCGTCGTCCTCGCCCACCAGCACCTTCACCACGTCGAGGCGCATCGCTCGCGCCCTGCCCGTGATTGCGGCGTGCTCTGTCAACCAAGACCGGATGGCGCGACGGTGGCGCTTGTACTGCTGGATGCGAGGCCAGCCAAGGGTTTGCGCCGCGCTCGTCTGCGACGCACCCGAGCCGTCCCGCACATAGGCGGCCAAACCAGGGCCGATATGCGGCGCGGAGCGCCGTTCGCGTCCGGCCGAACGGGCGCTCGCACGCTGGGCCTTGACCTCGACGAACACCAGTGTGTGCCCGTCGAAGACGACGAGGTCGAGCTCGCCGAAGCGCCGATGGTCGTTGCGGGCAAGTGGCTCAAAGCCGAGCGCCCGCAAATGGACGAGCGCCAGATCCTCGCCGCGCCGACCAAGCGGGCGGCGAGGATCGACGTGCCCCTGTCCCTCTCCGGCGGCTGTGACGGCGCGGTCAGCGGCGCACGCAACGGTAGCGCCCTCGCCGCGGCCGTCCGTACCAGGCCTCGGGGCTCCCCGTTCCTCGAGGCGCGTGAGGCTCCAGCGGTAGATGTGCTGAAGCGCTCGCGGGTTGCCGGTGGGCATGAAAGCCAAGCTACAACGCCACTTACACCGCAAGAGAGCTGTTTGTGCCAATACTGTTCTGGCACTGTGACGAGCTCTGTACATACCCCGCGTGTGCTGACCATCGCCGGCTCTGACTCCGGTGGCGGGGCCGGTATCCAGGCCGACCTGAAGGCCTTCGCCTACTGCGGCGTGCACGGGATGTGCGCGATCACCGCGATTACAGCTCAGAACACGCTCGGCGTCAGCGCGATCCAGTCCGTCGCGCCCGACGTCGTGCTGGCGCAAGTGCGCGCAGTGGCGAGCGATATCCACATCGACGCCGTCAAGGTCGGGATGCTCGGCACCGCGGAGGTGACCCATGCGGTCGCGCAAGCCCTCGATGAGCTGCCCGCGGGAACCCCGGTGGTGGTGGATCCGGTGATGGTCGCCGAGTCGGGCTCACGCCTGCTCGAGCGGGACGCGCAACATGCTCTGATAAGCGAGATCGTGCCGCGCGCGAGCGTGCTCACGCCGAACCTGCCGGAGGCGCTGGTGCTCGCCGGCAGGGAGGCAGAGGCGCAGCCCGCGGCGCACTCGCTCATCCACGACGTGCTCGCGCTCGGCTCGGGGGCAGTCGTGCTGACCGGAGGACACCGCCCCGAGGCGGTAGACCTGTTCATCGCCGCCGGTGAGCGCCAGGTCGTGGAGATAGCCGCAGAGCGTCACCCCGATGGCGCGGCGCACGGCTCCGGCTGCACGCACTCCTCTGTCCTGGCGGCGCAGCTCGCGCTCGGGCGCACGCCGCTCGAGGCCGCCCGGGTCGCTCGTGCACTGGCGGGCAGGGCCGTAGCGCAGGGGCTGCGTGACGTAGGGGAGGGGCCGGGGCCGGTCGACATCTTCGGCCTCGCTCGCCAGCGGCTCACGCACCCGCTCGGCGAGGATGCCGTTTGCCATAATCGGTGAGCGATGAGGTTGCTGCGCATGAAGCCCGGATACGGCGAGGTGCTGCTCGCGGAGGGCGACGTGGACGTGCCCGAGCAGGAGCGCCTGCTCCTGAAGGCGTTCCGCGCCGAGCTCGAGGCGGGAATGTGGGCGGCGGTGCCAACCGAAACCAGTGGACGCCGCCAGGCCGAGCTCGTCAAGAGCTTCGACGAGGTTCCGCGTGACGCCGAGCGCGTGATCTTCTTTCCGCGCGCCGCGGGCGGGGCCAGCTAGAGGCCGGCGTTGCTCCTGGCGCTGAACGCCACCCTGCTCGTGCTCGTGGCGCTGCTGGCAGTGCTGTACCTGCCGGTGGCGCGTGAACGACTCGCGCGCCACCGCCGTCGCGCGCGGCGGGTCCGCCCAGTCGACTATGACCCCGGCCGGGAGCGTCGTGCCGAGCGGCGCGCACGGGCGCTGCTGCGCTCCTGCCTGAGCGAGGAAGACTGGGAGGTATACCGCGACCTTGGCTTTGTGCGGGTGTGGGGGGGACGCGATGGTGCAGGAGAGCCGTCGTACGCCTACCTGATCTATCCGCACAAGCCGATCGTCGCCTACCTGCCCGGGAGCGGAACGCTCCTGAACGAGTATTGCGTGACCTTCGAAGACCACTCGAGCCCGCATGGCAGCAGGCTGCCTGACGCCGACGACGTGCTGGCGAAGTGGATGGCGCTGAGCGGCGACGAGAAGGCCCTGATAGCCGAGGCGAACATGCATCTGCCGGGCCGCCAGCTGGATCCGCAACTCGTCAGGCGCGATCTCAGGCGCCTCGCCCGCCACGAACGCGAACGACAAGGTGCCCACCAGCGCCATCTAGATAACGTTCACGCCGCGTGAGCACCTCCCCGCTCGACCCAAAGCACCGCAGTCGCGCCCTAACCGAGGGGCCGGAGCGAGCCGCCGCGCGCGCATACCTGCACGGGATCGGCTATAGCGCCGAGGATCTGTCCAAGCCGATCGTCGGCGTCGCGCACTCCTGGATCGAGACGATGCCCTGCAACTTCAACAACAGGGTGCTAGCCGCAAAGGTCAAGGAGGGCATCCGTACCGCGGGCGGCACGCCGATGGAGCTCAACACGATCGCGATCTCCGACGGGATAACGATGGGCACGTCGGGCATGCGCGCGTCGCTCGTCTCGCGCGAGCTGATCGCCGACTCGATCGAGCTCGTCGCCTCCGCTCACGCCTTCGACGCGCTCGTGACGATCTCCGGCTGCGACAAGACGATCCCCGGCACCGTGATGGCTCTCGCCCGGCTGAACATACCGTCGCTGATGCTCTACGGCGGCTCGATCCGCCCCGGCTGCTTCAACGGCCGTGAGGTCACGATCCAGCAGGTCTTCGAGGCCGTCGGCGAATTCACGGCCGGCAAGATCACCGAGGCCGAGCTGCACGAACTCGAGGACGCGGCGTCTCCCGGTGCCGGCGCCTGCGGCGGACAGTTCACGGCAAACACGATGGCGATGGCCTTCGAGGCGCTCGGCATCTCGCCAGCCGGCTCATCGATGGTTCCCGCCGAGGATGGCCGCAAGCTCGAGGTCGCGGTCAAAGCCGGCGAACTGGTGATGGACGTGCTCGCCCGCGGCCAGCGGCCGAGCGACATCATCACGCGTGAGGCGCTCGGCAACGCGATCGCGGCCGTGGCGATGAGCGGCGGCTCGACAAACGCCGTGCTGCACCTGCTCGCCGTGGCCAACGAAATGGGCGTGGCGCTTTCGATCGATGAGTTCGACGCGATCTCCGAGCGCACGCCGCTGCTGTGCGATTTGCAGCCCGGCGGAAAGTACGCGGCCACCGACCTGTATGAGGCCGGTGGAGTGCCGCTCGTGCTCGCGCGCCTGCTCGAGGCTGGCATGCTCGACCCGGAAGCCCAGACCGTCACCGGCAGAAGCATCGGCGCTCACGCCGCCGAAGCCAGCGAGACGCCCGGGCAGATGGTTGTGCGGCCGCTCTCTGAGGCGCTGAAGCCGACCGGCGGGTTCGCCATTCTGCGCGGCAACATCGCGCCCGACGGCTGCGTGGTGAAGCTCGCCGGGCACGAGCGCCGCCATCACGCCGGGCCCGCCCGCGTCTTCGACGGCGAGGAGGCAGCGATGGCCGCGGTTCGCGAGAAGACGATCGGCGCCGGGCAAGTGATCGTGATCCGCGGCGAGGGCCCGGCCGGTGGGCCCGGGATGCGCGAGATGCTCGCGGTCACCGCCGCGATCGTCGGCGAGGGCCTCGGCGAGTCCGTCGCATTGATCACCGACGGGCGCTTCTCGGGCGCAACACACGGCTTCATGGCCGCGCATATCGCGCCCGAGGCGGTACGTGGCGGCCCGATCGGGGCGCTGCGAGACGGAGACGAGATCACCATCGACGTGGACGCCAGGCGGATCGACGTGGCGCTGACAGACGAGCAGATAGCCGCGCGCCTGAACGAGTACGCGCCGGCGCCACGCGCCGACGAGCACGTGGATGTCGCGATCCAGAAGTACGCGAAGCTCGTCGGCTCGGCCGCCCAGGGCGCGATCACTCGCTGAGGAACTCTTCCAGCAGCGCGTTGAACGCGGCGGGCCGCTCGGACATCGCAATGTGCCCCGTGTCTTTGAAGACGACCTTGCGCGAGTTCGGGATCAGTTCGGTGAACACGTCCGCGTCGCGCACGGGGACCAGGAAGTCCCTATCGCCCCACACCACCAGCGTCGGTGCGGCGATCTCCGGTAGGCGCGCACGCAACGGGTAGGAGACCAGCGCCTCCAGGGCGTCTAGGAAACCAGGCTTGCCAGAGCCACGCAGGTACTCGGCGGCTAGTGCGGCGGGCAGCCGCGCAGGGTCCGCCGCCACCACCGAGAGGGTCAGCCTGCGCAGCCGCGCCCTGCAGGCGACGATGTCCGACTTCGACGCAAACCACGCGGCGAATGCCGCCGTCACGCGCTCGACTCGACGCAGCGTCTCCAACCGTACGTTACGGCCCTCGGTGCTTATCCCGGCTGGGGAGACGAGCACCAGCCGCTTCACCCGTTCGGGGAAGTTGATCGCTAGCTCCGCCGAGATGAAGCCGCCCATCGAGTTGCCCACCACCGCGGCCGAATCGATCGCCAGCGCGTCGAAGAGCTGATCGAGCATGCGCGTATAGCCGGAGATCGAGATCTTCTGCGCCGGTAGCGGCGAATAGCCGAAGCCCGGCAGGTCCATCGCGATCACACGGTGTGAGCAGGCCACCTGCGGCAGCTGCTCGAGCCAGTTCTGCCACGCGCCCGACAGCCCGTGCACGAACACCACCGGCGGTCCCTCGCCGAGCTCGATGACGTTAACCGGCCGACCGTCTAGGATGACCCACCGTTGGTGGGCGCGCCAATCGATATCTAGCCAGGCGGAGCGCCCGGCGGCCCCGTAGGTCGCCTGGCCATCCGCGATGGTTGCTGAACGATCCGCCACCAGAACAGTTAATCTAGCCGACGCCATGCGTATCGCGATCGACATCGACTCCACGCTTCACCACTACTGGAACATCCTGTCCGAGGTCTCGCGCCAGCGCTTCGGCATCGAGTTGCCCTACGAGGAGCAGCTCACGTGGGGCATAACCCGCCTGCGAGCAGACCAGCTCGCGCTGTGTATCGCGGAGACGCACAGCGACGAGAAGATCCTCGCCGGCACTCCCTACCCGGGGGCTGTCGAGGCTGTGTGGCGGTGGCACGAGCAGGACAATTTCGTGCACATCACGAGCCATCGCGAGTCCTCCTGCCGGGCCGCGACGGCCGGCTGGCTGGAGCGGATCGGGCTCCCCTACGACGATCTGCACTGCTCGTTCGACAAGATCTCGCGGTGCGCGGAGCTCGACATCGACGTGCTGATCGACGATAGCCCGGGCAACCTGCTCGGCGCCATCGAGCTCGGCATAACGCCGGCGACCCTCATCCACCCCTGGAATCGCGAGCTTTGCGAGGAAGAGGAGATCATCTGCGCGGAGAGCTGGCCGCAGCTCGAGGCGCTGCTCGAGCCCGTTTTGCGAGGCGAGCGAAGCTATACGCGGGTGTAGATGGCCCCAGGGCCGATCCTGGGCAGGTCTCAGGGCGCGCCGCGGCGAACTAGAGCACGATGAGAACCCGTGTGGGCGAGGGTGAGGCGGCGCTTGATGGCGACTGGGACGCCGCGCTTGCGCTGCTCGAGGCCGATTTGCACACACGCGGGTGCGCTGAGAAGACCCGTCGCGCCTACCGCACAGACCTCGAGCAGTTCGCCGTCTGGGCGGGCGCAGCGCAGCTCGCGCCCGGAGATGTCTCACCGCGCGCGATCCGCCGCTACATCGCCTCGCTGTCCGAGCGCGAGCTTGCGCCCGCCTCCACCGCGCGCAAGCTCGCGGCGCTGCGAGCGTTCTTCGGCAGTCAGCGCGAACACGGCCGCGTATCGCAGAACCCCGCTGACCTCGTTAGCAGCCCCCGCCGCGCCACGCACCTGCCGCGCGTATTGAACGCGAGCGAGATGAGCTCCCTGCTGGAGTCGATCCCCGCCACCGGGCCGCTGCAGCTACGCGACCGCGCGCTGTTCGAGCTCGCCTACGCGTGCGGGCTGCGCGCCGAGGAGCTCGTTTCGATCACTGTCGAGGACGTGGAACACGACGCCGAGCAGCTGCGCGTCGAGGGAAAGGGCTCAAAGACACGGTTCGTGCCGATCGGCGAGATCGCGCTCGCGGCGGTGCGCGCCTACTTGGAGCGGGGGCGCCCGCACCTGTGCGGAGCCGACCCCGAGCACGCCCTGTTTTTGAGCAAGTCCGGGAGGGCGCTTTCCACCAGCGACGTGCGTCGGCGGCTATCGATCTGGGCCAGGCGGGCCGCCGTGCAAGGCAAATGCTCGCCGCACGCGCTGCGACACAGCTTCGCCACGCACCTGCTCAACGGCGGCGCCGACCTGCGCGCGATCCAGGAACTCCTCGGGCACTCCAGCATCTCAACTACCCAGCTCTACACTCGGGTAGAGTCCGCCAGGAGAAGAAGCGCGTATGCGCGCAGTCACCCTCGGGCTTGATCGGCGGGAGAGGACCCTGGAGACGAACGTCAAAGCGATCGAGTTGCGAGACCTGTGGCGCCGCTACAAGTCGGACGGCGACGCGCGCGCGCGCGAGCGGCTGGTCGTCGCCTTCTCGCCCCTGGTCAAGTACGTCGCCGGCAGGATGGCCTCGAGCCTGCCGCCGCACGTCGACGAGGCGGATCTGATCTCCTACGGCCTCGGCGGCCTGATCTCCGCTATCGAGCGGTTCGACCTGTCCCGCGAGATCAAGTTCGAGACCTACGCCATAACCCGCATCAAGGGCTCGATCATCGACGAGCTGCGCTCGCTGGACTGGGTGCCCCGCAGCGTGCGTGCGCGCGCCCGCGAAATCGAACGCGCCAACGCGAAGCTCGAGCACCGCCTGCAGCGCGCCCCCACCGACGATGAGGTCGCGGGCGAGCTCGGCATCACCCCGGATGAACTCCGGGACTCGCTGATTGCGATCTCGCACTCATCGCTGGTCGCGCTCGACGAGATGTGGAGCTCCTCGGACTCAAGCGGCGACCAGATCTCGCTGCTCGACACGCTCGAGGACCCAGGGGCACCAGACCCGGCGCAGGCGCTCGATATGGGCGACGTCAAGGACCGTATAGCGGACGCGATCGCTCGCATCCCCGAGCGGGAGAAGCTCGTGATCGCGCTCTACTACTACGAGAACCTGACCCTGCGCGAGATCGGCGAGGTGCTCGGCGTGACCGAGTCACGTGTCTCGCAGCTGCACACCAAGGCCGTCCTGCGCCTGCGCTCGCGCATGCAGAGCGATTCCTTCGACTGATCTCTGGCGCTCTCAGGTTGCTGGCGCTATGGTGCCAGCAACCCATAGGAAGGAGATTCTCGTGCGTCCAGCAGCGGACCGTATACGCAACGTTGCTCTGGTCGGCCATCGAGGGGCCGGGAAGACCTCCTTGCACGAGGCGCTGCTGTATGAGGCGGGCCTGACGACGCGGCTCGGGTCGACGAGCGACGGCAGCACCGTCTCTGACTCCGACCCGGAGGAGCAGGTGCGGGGAATGTCGATCTCCACGACGCTGAGCTCGTTTTTGTGGCGTGAGCGCAAGATCAACCTGCTCGACACGCCGGGTGAGCCGAGCTTCGTCGCGGACGCACTCGGCGCGATGCGCGTGTGCGAGTCCGCGATCATCGTCGTCAACGGCGTGACGGGGGTGGAGGTATCCACCAGGCGGCTGTGGGCGCGGGCGGCCGAACTGGACATTGCCCGCCTGCTGTTCGTGAACATGCTCGACCGCGAGCGCGCCGACTTCTTCCGCACGCTGCAATCCCTGAAGAGCGCCTTCGGGCCGCACGTCGTCGCGACCGAGATACCGATCGGTTCAGAGCAAGAGGTCTCGGGGATCATCGACCTGATCGACATGCGTGCCTTCCGCCAGGAGTCACCGGCGCGCGGAGCCCTCACCGAGATCCCGATACCGCAGGAGTACTCCGTCGTGGCGCAGGAGTACCGCGAGAAGCTGATGGACGAGGTGGCTGAGGTCTCAGACACGTTGATGGAGCGCTATCTGGAGGGCGAGGAGATCTCCCACCAGGAGATAGTCGACGCGCTGAAGGACGGCACCAACCACGGCCGCATGTTCCCGGTCGTGTGCGGTGTCGCGACCGCTAATCTCGGCACCGCGAGGATCCTCGACGCGATCGTCGAGGACCTGCCCTCCCCGGTGAAGCACGGCGCAGTCTCGATCGGCGAGAGGGTGCTCGAGCCTTCCGATGACGACGAGCTGTTCGCGTACGTGTTTAAGACGCGCGCCGACCCGTTCGCGGGGCGGATCAACCTGTTCCGCGTCTACCAGGGTGTGATCGGGCACGACAGCCACGCGTTCAACACGCGGGCCCACGTCAAGGAGAGGATCGGCCAGCTGCTCGTGTTCGCGGGCAAGGAGACCCAGCATGTCCAGGAGTACGGGGCGGGCGACATCGGCGCCGTCGCGAAGCTCAAGGAGACCCACGCCGGCGACTGGCTGGCCTCTTCTGATGAGCCGATATCGATGCCGAGCCTCGATTTGCCGGCGGCGGTGATGGCGTTCGCCGTCGAGCCGAAGAGCCGCGGCGACGAGGAGAAGGTGTTCAGCTCGCTGCGGCGCCTGCAGGAGGAGGATCCCGTGATCGACCTGCACCGCGACCCGCAGACGGGCGAGCAGATCGTCGCCGGGCTCTCCCAGGTCCATGTGGAAGTGATCGTCGAACGGCTGCGAGAGCGCTTCGGGGTAGAGGTGACGTTGAAGCCACCACGGGTCCCTTATCAGGAGACGATCCGCGGCTCGGCGAAGGCGCACGGGCGACACAAGAAGCAGTCCGGCGGGCGGGGACAGTTCGGCGACTGCCACATCGCGATCGAACCGCTGATTGATCCAGCGCGCGCCGGAGGCTTCGAGTTCATCAACGAAATCAAGGGCGGTGTTATCCCCAGCTCGTTCATACCAGCAGTCGAGAAGGGGGTGCGGGAGGCGATGAACCACGGGGTGCTCGCTGGCTACCCGGTCGGCGGGGTGCGGGTACGGCTGTTCGACGGCTCCTACCACACGGTGGACTCCTCCGAGATCGCGTTCAAGCTCGCGGGGGTGGCCGCCATGAAGCAGGCGCTGGAGGAAGCCGACCCGATGCTGCTGGAGCCCGTGATGCTGGTCACGCTCACCGTCCCAGACGACAGCGTGGGGGATGTGATCGGCGATTTGAACAGCCGCCGCGGGCGCCCGCAGGGAATGGAGCCCGTGGGCGGCCTGACGGAGATAAAGGCCGAGGTGCCGATGGCGGAGATGCTCACCTACGCGCCGGACCTGCGCTCGATCACCGCGGGGCAGGGGGACTACACGCTCGAGTTCCTCCGCTACGAGGAGATCCCCTCGCACCTGGCTCAGAAGATCATCCAACAGACCGGCGCGCAGGAGGCGGTGGCCGTCTAAGTCCGGCTCGTTGCGCCTCCAAAAAGCGCCGCGGGCGCGCGGCGGCTACCCTTGCAGGGCGATGGGGACACGATCGATAGTGACTTCCCAGCCCGATGTCGCGTGTGAGATATGCGGTCGCAGGCTGTTGCGTGGTGAGCGCCCGGAGGTGTTTCTCGCGGGCGGCCAGCGACGCACGGTGTGCGAGCTGTGCGCTCCGCGCGCTGCATACGAGGGGTGGCTGAGGGAGTCAGACGACCATCCCGTTGATTCCGCAAGGCTGCCGGGCAAGCGTGGGCGGACGCTGCTCGACCGGTTGCGTCAGCTGCGCGAGCCTGTCTCTGGAGCCCACGCGCGGCCGGTACGCGCCGGCCAGGCGGGCTCCTCGAGCCAGGCTGAGCCCTACGGCTTTCTCGCTGGTGGGACGCTCGCCGCGCCGAAATCGCCGGCGTTCTTCGAAGAGTCCTTCGACGATCACCACTACGAGCAGCCCGATGAGCAGCCGCTGGCCGTGGAGGCCGATAGTGCCGCTCAGCCCACGCCGAGCAACACCGACTTGAAGGCCGCCCGCGCGGTGGAAGTCTTCAACGTCTCCGAGCAGCCGCGGCGGCTGTCGGGGGTGGCGCGCTCGCTGGGGCCCGCAGCGATCACGGTACGCGCGCTTGAGGAATCCTCGAGCCGCGTCTGGATCGTCGTCGCGTGGGACCTCTGCTGGTACCGCTACGAAGTCGATCTCGCCGAGGAGGCAGCCGGCGTGGTCCTGCGCGAGCAGGGAATGGAGCTTGACGAACTGCCGCCGGAAGACCGCGCCCAGAACGCCGCCGCCGACGAGCGCGGTGAGATCCAGCTCCTCTAGCGCGAGCGCGTTTGCGGCCTTCTCATTTCCCCGAGCAACGGATAGCATTCGCGGCGAGATGATCTACTGCGTGGTGCCCGAGGCGCTCGCTCCAGAGCTCTACGACAAGCTGGTCGACCACTACCGTGACGAGGAGAACGTGACGGTGATCGTCGAGCGCCGCAAAGCGGACCGCCGCGGGCGGGGCGCGCCGTCGGACTCGCAGCTGCAGCGGCGTGAGGTTCGCGACCGGCGGCGTCCTCGGGTGCCGGGTGAGTTCTCGACCCTAGCCGACCCGTCAGAGTGACCGCGCCGGCTACGCGCGGAAAGCCTGCCGATCATGCTGCGGCGGGCTCCACGAGGCTGATCGTGCACGTCGACGGCGGCGCTCGCGGCAATCCCGGCCCGGCCGCCGCGGCCTGCGTGCTCAGCTCCCCGGATGGGGAGACTCTCGAGGAGAGCTCGCGCTTTCTGGGCTCGGTGACCAACAACGTGGCGGAGTACGAGGCGGTGCTGCTGGGGGTCGAGCGCGCCGTCGCCCTCGGCGCCAGCGAGATCGAGCTGATCAACGACGCGGAGCTCATCGCCAAGCAGCTGACGGGCGCCTACGCTGTCCGCCACGAGGCGATGCGCAGGCTCCACGGCCAGGCGCTGGACGCGCTTCAGGCGTTCAAGCGGTGGTCGATACGCACGGTCCCCCGCGCCTCTAACGCGCAGGCCGACGCGCTGGTTAACGTGGAGCTCGACCGTCAGCGGCTGAGCGCATGGCGCTAGATGGCGGTCGGGATCTCAGCGAAGCGGCACGGCTGACCGCGCGATCGCGAGCATCTGGGCGTTGGAGAGATCCTCGAGCAGTGTGTTGGTCAGCCAGTAGAGGGCTTTCTGCTCGCGCCAGGCGACCATGTGGATGTGGCCGCCGTCGGAGAAGATCAGGTAGGAGCGCCCGCCCAGTTTGAGCGTCTGGTCGGGGTGCGCGATCACCGGCGGGTTCAGCCAGTCGGTGCCCTCCAGGTCGTAGTAGCCGCCGAGGCCGTTCTGCTGCCACACCGTCACATAGGCGTGGTGGCTGTGCCCTGCCTGGTCGGCGAGCGTGTAGGCGCGCGCCTGCCGTTGCACCGCCTGGACTGTTTGAAGGCCCGGGTAAAGCACCGGCAGGGGCAGGCGCACCGCTTCGCCGGCAGCTTCGGCGCGGCCGGCTGAGGTTGTGGCGGTGAGGCCGAGCGCGGCCGGGGTGGGGGCGCTGAGGTGATGTGAGCGGTGGCCCGGGTGCTGCGCGGCGGACGCTCCAGCCACGTGCAGCCTCGGCCGGCCGTACAGGAATTCCTTGAGCGTTTCCTGCGCGAGTTCCGGGGTGCTCGTGACATATGTCACGCCGTTCTGGCGGAAGTCGACGTTCGCGGTCTTGAATTTGACTTGGCGCATCAGCTTGCCCTGCGAGAAGGCGACGAGCTTCGCCAGCTCGATCAGCTCCGAGGCGGAGCCGTGAAAGGTGCTCGCGACGGCGTGGCCGACCGCCTTGGCGACGGTGTCGATCTGACCGACCACGTTCCCCGGCGAAATCTGCTGGCGCAGGTCCCGCAGGAAGTCCTGTTGGCGCGCGACCCGCACGAAGTCGGAGTCGGTGTGGCGGTAGCGCACGTAATCGAGCGCATTTTCGTAGCACAGCTTCTGGTAGCCGGGCTGCAGGTTGATGCTCGAGTAGTCGGTTTCGGGGGTCCCGATATTCTGGTTGTAGTAGTGGTGGTCGACGTTCACGTACGCGCAACCGAGCGTGTCGACCACGCGAATGAAGCCCTGGAAGCTCAAATCGACGATGCCGTTGAGTTTCAGGCCGGGGAAGACTTCGTGCTCGATCGTTTCGGCGGCGAGCAGCATGCCGCCCCTGACCCCGCCGATGTGGTTACCGATCGTGTATGCGGCGTTGATCTTCTCCGCCGGGTAGTACTGGCCGGTCGAGGTCCTGATGTTGACCATCAAGTCGCGCGGGATCGACAGCACAGACGTCTGTTCCTGTTCGGGGTCAAAGCGCACCAGCAGCATCGTGTCGCTGTGCGGCGGGTTGGAGCGGTCTTCGATGTCCTTGGACTTGGGCCGACGGTCTGAGCCGAGGATCAGAAACGTCTGCGGTTCACCCGAGTAGACGGGGGTGACCACGCTCTTGGGTGCGCTGATCTGGTTGACCTTCGGGAAAACCTCGCTGGCGATGCTCGAGACCTTGTTCAGCGCGACCGTCGCGGTGGTCCCGGCGCTGACAACGATCAGCAGCACCGCCGCCAGCGCGAAACGCTTGAACATCCCCTTCCAGGGTGCGGGGGGACGGTCCTCGGGCATGGGATCAAAGCTCATCGGGATGCGAGCACGCGTTGCCCCGGTGGCGACGACAGCGCGGGGAAGGCGCCTCGGCTGAGTAGGATAGTGCCCGTGCCGGCCAGGCCCGCAGGTAGCTCCCAGCCATCCCAGCACGCCGCCGCGCAAGGTAGCCTCGAGCGCCGATGCTGAGTCCTCGCAACCGCGAGCTGTTCGGGCTGATACCAGCGGCGCTTCTGGTCACCGCCGGCTTCACCGCCATCTTCATCCAGTCGGGGCGCGAGAGCGTGGGCGCCTCGACGAACCTCACACTCAGTCACGCCTCGAGCGTGTCGTTGACCTACGGCGCGATCTTCCTCGGCCTGTGCCTCGCGGCGCACGTCGTCATCCGCGTCGCACTCCCGGACGCAGACCCCTACCTGTTTCCGCTCGCCGCGGTGCTCGCGAGCGTCGGCATCGTGATGGTCTACCGCATCGAACCGACGCTCGCCCGCCAGCAGGCGCAGTGGATGGTGCTCGGCGTGATCCTGTTCGCCGCGACAATCATCACCATTCGCCGCCGCGGCCTCGGGCTGCTCGAGCGCTACCGCTATACGATCGCGGCGGTCGGGATAGGCATGACGATCCTGCCGCGCCTGCCCGGCATCGGCGGGCAGGTCAACGGCTCATACCTGAACATTCATTTCGGCAGCGTCTCGTTCCAGCCGGCGGAGTTCGCGAAGATCGCGATCGTCGTCTTCCTCGCCTCCTACCTGCGCGACAACCGCCAGATCCTGGTGACAGCCGGCCGGCGCGTGCTCGGGCTGACGATACCTCCAATGAAGCAGTTCGGGCCGATGCTCGTCATTTGGGGCGCGGCGATGGGGACGCTGATACTCACGCACGAGCTCGGGACCTCGCTCATGTTCTACGGCGCGTTCCTGGCCTTGCTCTACGTCGCCACGGGACGCTTCTCGTTTCCGCTGATCGGGCTCGTCCTGTTCGCGCTGGGAGCATGGTTTCTCGCCAACCACGTGGGGCGTGTGCACTCCCGCGTGCTCTCCTGGGAACACCCGTTCAACGCAAAGCTCTATAACGAACCAGGCGGCAGCTACCAGCTCGCGCAATCACTTTTCGCGCAGGCGGACGGCGGCATCCTCGGCACCGGTTTTGACCAGTCACTGCTGCGGCTGCCGCACTCCAGCGCGCCGATCCTGCCGGTGCCGGAAAGCGACTTCATCTACGCGGTCATCGTCAACGAGCTCGGCCTGGCGGGCGCGATCGGGCTGCTGCTGACCTACCTTTTGTTCATCGCGCGAGGTCTCAAGGCGGCGGCGCTCGCGCGTGACTCGTTCTCCAAGCTGCTGGCGAGCGGACTCTCCTTCGTTGTGGCGATGCAGGTGTTCGTGATCGTCGGCGGCGTCACACGCGTGATACCGCTCACCGGGGTGACGCTGCCGCTGGTCGCCTACGGCGGCTCGTCGGTGGTGATGAACTTCGTTCTGTTGGCGTTGCTGCTCATCGTCTCGGACCGCGCGCGGCGCCCCTACTCCCGCAGATGAGCGGTTTTGCGTGGTTTTGCGTCGTTTCGGCCTCGCAAACCTCCACATAGCTGCGCTTTTGCAGGTCACTTTCGTTCAGCGCCGAAGATCTCCCTCGATGACAAGCGCAACCTGTGCCGTCACGCCCCACTTCGTGTTTGAGCCGCTGAATGTCGCGCCCGCGCGCCGCTACGACGCGGGGGGGCTGACCCAGATCTGCTCGGTCGCCGGCCTCGAGCGCAGGCCGTGGCTATCGCGCCTGCGTCGAGCGATCCGCGAAGAGCGCTTCACCCTCCACTACCAGCCAATCGTCTCGCTTCAGAGCGGCGAGATCACCCACCACGAGGCGCTCGTGCGTCTGGCCGACGAGCCGGACGGCTCGCTCGTGGCGCCCGCCCGCTTCCTGCCGGCGGCGGAGCGCTACTCCCTCGTAGGAGAGATAGACCGGCTGGTCGTCTCCCAGGCGCTCGCCCGGATCGGCAAGATACGCCCAAGGCCGCTGCTGGCGCCCCGGGCGCTCCCATGCTCAGGCGCCGATGAGCTGCGGGTGGCGGTGAACCTCTCGGCGCTTTCTGTCACCGACCCCGGGATGCTCGCCCACATCGAAGGTGAGCTCGTGCGCCACCGCGTGGACGCCGATCGGCTGATCGTAGAGGTGACCGAGACTGCGGCTATCTCCGACATGGCTTGCGCCAGGGACTTCTGCGCCGGCGTGCGCGCGCTGGGCGCGAGGGTCGCGTTGGATGACTTCGGCGCCGGCTTCGGCTCCTTCCACTATCTCAAGCACTTGCCGTTCGACTACCTGAAGATCGACGGCGAGTTCATTCGCAAGCTGACCAGCTCGACCGCCGACCAGCTCGTCGTCGAAGCGCTCGTGGGGGTCGCCCGCGGAATGGGCAAGCAGACGATCGCGGAGTTCGTCAAAGATCAGCGGACGGTCTCGCTGCTGCGCGAGCTCGGCGTCGACTACGCCCAGGGCTTTCAGATCGGGCGCCCGGTCGCCGAGCCGGCGCTCGCGTACGCCGCTTAGCTGCTTGCCGAACGGCGAGCGCATGCGCTACGGTGGCGCGCTCAGATGGAGTCCTGAGGCGAGCCCGCCGTGAAGCGGGCCTTTCGCGAACCTCCCGCCACCACAAGGGCTGATGACTCCTTTCGCGAACTTACCTTCAAGCGGAAGGATGCAGGCGACGGTGACTGAGAACTCGGGCGGCACGGGAACCCAAGCGCAGCGCACGCGCGGCGAGAACGCGCCCTTGGCGGGATCGCACGCAGCCGTCCGCCGCGGCCGCTCGCGGGCGAGGACAGCGTTGGCGGGCCGCGCCGGCGCCAAGCCAAAACCAGACTGGCGCGAGCTCGGCGCGATCTTCTTCGGCGGCGCCGCCGGCGCGCTGTCGCGCCTGTGGCTCTCGAGGCATTTCGCGAGCTCCCCATCACAGTGGCCGTGGGTGACATTCTCGGTCAATCTCAGCGGCTCGTTCGCGCTTGGCTACTTCGTCACGCGTTTGCAAGAGCGCCTGCCGCCCTCCACCTACCGCCGGCCGGCGCTCGGAACGGGCTTCTGCGGCGCCTACACCACGTTCTCCACGATGCAGCTCGAGCTGCTGCGGATGATCGAAAGCAAACGCTACGAGCTCGCGCTCGGCTACGCGACCGCGAGCGTCACCGCGGGCTACTTCGCGGTGTGGCTCGCGACCGCGACCGTCAGGCGCACCCGGGTGCTGCTATGAGCGGCTGGATGTGGCTCGCAGCGGGGCTGCTGGGCGGCCTCGGTGCCCTCACGCGGTTTCTCCTCGACGCCCTGGTGAACTCGACCAGCACCGGTAGCCTGCCGCTCGGGACCTTCGCGATCAACATCAGCGGCGCGCTCGCGCTGGGGCTGCTCGTGGGGCTCGCCGCGAGCACCGACACGCTGCTGCTCGCCGGCACAGCGACGCTCGGCGCCTACACGACCTTCTCCACCTGGATGCTCGAGTCGCAGCGGCTGACCGAGGACGCCGAGCTGCGTTGGGCGCTCGTCAACCTGCTGGCGAGCGTCATCATCGGCCTCGTGGCCGTGGCCGCCGGTCACGCCCTGGGAGCGCTCGCGTGAGCGAAGACGGCCTGAAGCTGACAGCGTACTTCGCTGAGCGCGAGCGCTTCGGCAAGCGGCTACTCGCAGACGAGCTGCTCGGTCTCTTCGGCGAGCGGCGGCTGCACACGAGCGTGCTCATACGCGGCAGCGAAGGGTTCGGGCGCCTGCACCACTTGCACACCGACCGCCTGCTCACGCTCTCCGAAGACCTTCCGCTGGTAGCTACTGCGGTGGACCGCAGCGAGCGCATAGAAGCGGTGCTCGAGCCGGTCCTGCGCATGAAGGGCCGGGCCATGGTCACCCTCGAGCGCGTGCGGCTGTACACGACGCGCCGTGATGAGGGCCCACCCGTTCCGTCGTCCGGACAGTTCAAGCTCACGATCTACCTCGCTCGCCGCCAGCGCGCAGGCGGCGAGCGCGCGCACCTCGCGGTGACCGACCTGCTGTATGAGCACGGCGTGGCGGGCGCGACTGTGCTGTTGGGCGTCGACGGGACCGCGGCGGGGCAGCGCCACCGCGCCCGGCTGCTCGCCCCCAACCACAGGGTGCCCGTGACGGTCATAGCCGTCGGCGAGGCGGCGAGCATAAACAGCGTGATCGGGCCGCTCGCGGCGCTCATCCCCGAGCCGCTGATGACGCTTGAGCGGGTGCAGATCTGCAAGCGCGACGGTCGTCTGCTGGCGCGCCCGCAACCACCGCCCACCACGGCGCGCCATGCGCTCGCGCTGTGGCAAAAGCTGATGGTCTACACCTCGCAGGCCGCCACCCACGAAGGGCAGCCGGTCAATCTGCAGCTCGTCAGGCGCCTGCGTGAAGCGGACGCCGCGGGAGCGAGCTGTGTGCGGGGAGTGTGGGGCTACCACGGCGATCACGCGCCGCACGGCGACCGCCTGCTGCAAACACGCCGCCATGTGCCCGTCGTCACGATCATCCTCGACACTCCCGAGGGGATCGAGCGCTCGTTCGACATCGTCGATGAGCTGACAGGCGAGCATGGCCTTGTGACCTGCGAGACGATCCCCGCCGTCGGCTTCGCCCAAGACGGTGATTTGCACACTCAGATGCTGGACGCGCTGCGCGAAACGACGGCCCCGCTGTGAGCTCGCTACGAGCGCGGCTGCGGGAACTGGCTGCGCATCACGCGGTCCCACATGCGGTCGCTGGTGAGCTTGCGCTGGGCTATCAGCAGCGGCGCCGAGAGCGTCACCCGGTAGCGCGTCCGCGGTCGCCGCGCGCTTATCGCCCGTTCGATCTTGCGTGCCACGGCCTGCGGCGGCCCACCGAGCTTCGCCAGTAGCGGGTTCTCATACACCTCGCGGGTTCGTCGGGCAACCGTCGCGTTGAAGTGCGCGTACGGGTCATCGCCGCTCGCCGAGCGCTGGCCGAGCTCCTCGACGCTGGCGCTGGCGGCCTGGCCGAACCGGGAGTGGATCAGCCCCGGCTGCACGACGACGACATCGACGCCGAAACCCTGCACCTCGAAGCGCAACGCGTCGGAGATCGCCTCCAGGGCGTACTTGGTGGCGTGGTAGAGCCCGCCGCCGGGGAACGTGAAGTTGGCGCCCATAGACGAGACGTTGATGACCCTGCCGAAGCCCTGGGCGCGCATCCCGGGGAGAACCAGCTGGCACATCCTGATCACGCCGAACACGTTCGTCTCGAACTGGCGGCGCACCTCGGCGAGCGGGACCGTCTCGATCGCCCCGCTCTGGCTGTAGCCGGCGTTGTTGACGAGCGCCCCGACCGCCCCGTGGGCCTCCTCCACTGTCTTGACGGCCGCAGCCATCGAGTCCTCGTCGGTCACGTCGAGCGCCAGCGTCTCACAGCCAAACGCGCGCAGGTGCTCGATCGCGGCTGGGTTGCGCGCACTGGCGTAGACCGTGAAGCCACGCTCGGCCAGGCGGCGTGCGCTCGCCTCACCGATACCCGACGAGCATCCCGTTATGAGCACTGCCTGCAAGCGCGCTGACACCGCAGCGCAGCATATGCGCTGCCGGTCCTTTAGGGTGCCGTGAATGCGAGCAGTCACCTTCCAGGCACCGGGGTCAGTCGCCGTCGAAGAGCGCCCCGAGCCACAGCTGAGCGCCCCCGACGACGTCATCGTGCGCGTCGAGGCGAGCGGCATCTGCGGCTCTGACCTGCACATCTACCACGGTCGCGTACCGGTCGAGCAGGGCTTCACGATCGGCCACGAGTTCGTCGGCACGGTCCTCGCCGCCGGAACTGGGGTAGAGCGCGTCGGCGTTGGCGACAGGGTGCTCGGCTGCTTTCACACCGCCTGCGCCACGTGCGTGGCGTGCGTGCGCGGCGACTACCACCGCTGTCGGCGGGGACGCACGTTCGGTCACGGCAGCAAACTCGGGGACCTGCAGGGCGCACAGGCGGAGCAGCTGCTCGTCCCGCGCGCGAACCTCACGTTGCGCCGCGTACCCGAGGGCATGTCGGCGGACGTCGCGCTCTTCGCCGGCGACGTGATGGGCACCGGCTACCACGCGGTCGTGCACGCCGGGACGCGCGCAGGGGACGACGTCGCGGTGCTCGGCCTCGGCCCGGTCGGCCTGTGCGCGGTGCAGGCGGCGCGCGCTGCCGGCGCCGCGCGCGTATTCGCGATCGACACGGTGCCCCAGCGCCTTGAGCTCGCGCGCAGCTTCGGCGCCACGCCGGTCCACCTGACTGAGGAAGAGCCCAAGCGCGTAGTGCGCGAGGCCACCGAGGGCCTCGGTGTCGACGTCGTCGTCGACGCGGTCGGGGATCCTGGACCGCTCGAGCTCGCGGTCAGTCTCGCGCGTGACGCCGGTACCGTCTCAGGTATCGGCGCCTACGCAGGCCGGGGAGAGGTGCCGCTTGGCTTGGCGTGGCTGAAGGGGCTGACGATCCGCGCCGGACTGGCGAACGTGATCGCCCATGTCGATCGGGTGCTTGCCCTGATGAGTGCTGGAGTGCTCGACCCCAGCCCGCTCGTGACGCACCACATGTCCCTGAACGAGGCGGCGCAGGCGTATGAGCTGTATGACAGGCGCGAGGCGCTGAAGATCGTGCTTGCGCCATGATTTGGGTGCGAGGTCCAAGGTTCGCCCCCGCTCCCGTCCAAGCGCAAGGCAAGGAGCTTCCATGACATCCAGCAGCGCAACGACCCACCTGCCCGACGCGCTCGGGCAGCCGGCACGGGACTTCCTCTCCTCAAGCCACGGGCTTTTGATCGGTGGCGAAGCGCGCGCCGCGGCCGATCACCGCGAGTTCGAGAGCCTCGACCCCGCCACCGGACGGGTGATCGCACGCGTGCCGCACGCCTCCAGCGAGGATGTCGACGCGGCCGTCGCGGCGGCACGCACCGCTTTCGCCGAGGGTTCGCCGTGGCGCTCGATGTCGCCGCTCGACCGGGGCCGGCGGATCGCTGCGCTGGCGGAGCTGCTCGACAGCCACGCCCAGGAACTGGCCGAGATCGAGTCGCTCGACAACGGCAAGCCCGTCAAGTTCGCGCGTCACGTGGATCTGGCGGGGGCTGTCGCGCACCTGCACTATTTCGCCGGCTGGCCGACAAAGATCGAGGGCCACACGATCCCGGTCGCCGCCGCCAACATGCACTGTTACACGCGCAAGGAGCCGATCGGCGTCTGCGCGCAGATCATCCCCTGGAACTTCCCGCTGCTGATGGCCGTCTGGAAGGTCGCGCCCGCCCTCGCCGCTGGCGCCACGATCGTGTTGAAGCCCGCCGAGCAGACCCCGATGAGCGCCCTGCGGCTCGGTCAGCTCGCGCTCGAGGCGGGGATCCCCGAGGGCGTCCTGAACGTGCTCACGGGCGACGGTGAGACCGGCGCGGCGCTCGTGGAGCACCCCGACGTCGACAAGATCTCGTTCACCGGGTCGACGGCGGTGGGCCGCGAGATCGGCGCCAAGGCGGGCCGCGCGCTCAAGCGCGTCACGCTCGAGCTCGGCGGCAAGTCACCCAACATCATCCTGCCGGATGCCGACATCAAGCGAGCGGTGCAGGGGTCCTTCACCGGCATCTACTTCAACTCGGGCCAGTCGTGCAACGCCGCGTCAAGGCTGTTCGTGCACAAAGACCAGTACGACGAGGTGGTGGGCGCGCTCGCTGAGCAGGCGCGCGCCACGATCCCCGGCCCCGGCCTTGACCCACAGACCTTCGTCGGCCCGCTCATCTCCGCCGAGCAGCACGAGCGGGTGCGCGGCTACATTGACGCGGGACGCGCCGAAGCAGAGCTCGTCGCGGGCGGCTCGAGCGATCTCGGCAAGGGCGGCTATTTCACCGAGCCGACGCTGTTCGCGACCACCGACGACGACGCCAAGATCGTGCGCGAGGAGATCTTCGGCCCCGTGCTCGTGGCCCAGTCATACGACTCGGTCGAGGAGGTCGCGCAGCGAGCCAACGCGGGGGCCTACGGTCTGGCGGCCGGCGTGTGGACGCGGGATGTCTCAAACGCCCACCGTCTCGCGGCGCTGCTGCGCGCCGGCTCGGTATACATCAACACCTGGTCGGCGAGCGACCCTGCGGCGCCGTTCGGTGGCGTGAAGGCCTCCGGCGTCGGCCGCGAGCACGGCCACGACGGCCTGGACGCCTATCTGGAGACCAAGACGGTGTGGACGGCGCTCTAGGCGCTGTGTGCATTAGAGTCAAATGATGAGTGGAGGAGATCCGCCGGTGGGGAACCTCTCGGTCTCTTGCGTGGTCGAGGACGACACTGCCGTGCTCGTGCTCGAGGGCGAGCTCGATCTCGATGGAGCCCCCGAGATGGATAGGTGGCTTCGCCAGGCGGCGGATGTGATCCCCGACCCGCGACGCCTCGTCGTTGACCTCGGTCGCCTCGCGTTCATCGACTCAACGGGGCTGCGCCTGCTGCTGCAGGCCAACGCGCGCGCCCAGGAGCAGGGGTACGAGTTCGTGCTGAGGCCAGGCGAGCCGTCGGTGCAGCGCGTGTTTGAGGTGACGGGCGCGATCGATGTGCTTCGCTTCGAGGATCGCCCCGCAGGCTAGGGGCAAACCCGCAGACCCCGGGAGGCCGCGGCCGAGCCGGCGGTGCGGACCCTTGCAGTCCTCTAGGCTTCCCGCGGCAGACAGGCGATGAACCAGATAAGCAACCCACCTCCGCTGGCGCTGGAGGGAGCAGCCGCGCAGGGCGCCACGGTCAGCCTCGCGCGCGTCACGGGCGTGCGCTCCCGGCGCGTGACGGGCGCTCTCGTCCTTGCGACCATCGTGCTGCTCGCCGCGACGCTCGAGATCGTGATCGACGGCGCCGTCGGCCACTCGCCGCTGATACCGAAGTCGCCACAGATCGCCGGCTGGCTGTCCGGCGTCGGCGAGCGTCTCGGGTTCCGGGTCTTTCTGATCGCTCTGCTCGCAGACATCGCCGCCTACGCGCTGTTCTTGTCACTTATCGGCAGCGTCCCGCGGCGGCTGGCGATCGTGCTCGTGGCGGCGTTGAACATGATCGTGTTCGCCGGCCCGATCCTCTTCTCCACCGACGTCTTCAGCTACATCGCGTATGCGCGCATGGGCGCAAGCCACGGGCTCAACCCCTATCTGCACGGGCCGTTCACGATCCACTCGGACCCCGTGTACAAGTACGTCGGCAGCGACTGGGTTCGCGTGCCCACCGCCTACGGACCGATCTACACGCTGATCACCTACCCGCTCGGGCTGCTTGGGCTGGCCGGCGCGCTGTGGGGGATGAAGCTGCTGGCGCTCGCCGCGAGTGCGGGCACGCTGTGGCTGACGTGGCGCTGCGCGGCGAAACGGGCGCTCGACCCGAGGTTCGCCCTGTTCGCCGTGGGCGCCAACCCGCTGTATGTGACCTATGCGCTCGGCGGCGCCCACAACGACCTGATCATGCTGTTGTTCATGATGGTTGGCGTCACCTTCGCGCTGCAGGAGCGCGACGCGAGCGCCGCCTCGGCGATCATCGCCGGGGCGTTCATCAAGGCGACGGTCGGCGTGCTGTGGCCGTTCATGCTCGCGAGCCGCCGCACACTGGGGACGGTCGGCGGGGCGCTCGGCGCGGCGGCGCTGTGCGCGCTGGCGGGCTATCTCGCCTTCGGCGTGCACGGCGTGGACCTCGTCGCCGCGCTCAACCGCGACGCGGCGCTCGTCTCGACCGACAGCTTCCCCACCGAGATAGCCCACCTGTTCGGCAAGCCGGGTGTCTTCCCCGTCGACCACGTTATGCTCAAGGCCGGCCTCGTCCTGGTCGCGGTGCACATGCTGTGGCGCACCTGGCGCGGCTACGACTGGGTCGCGGCGTCCGGCTGGGCGCTGCTCGCGATATCCGTGACCAGCACGTGGCTGCTCGCCTGGTACATCCTCTGGCCGCTGCCGCTCGCGGTCGTCAGCCGCGACCGGCGGCTGCTGATCGCGACCTTCGCGGTGCAGGCACTGTTCGTGATCCACCAGACCTCGCCGCTGTTCGCGCCCGTCTCATGAGCCGGCCTGCCGTTACCGACGCTTCGCCGCGCTGGCCCGCCTGGCTGGCCCCGCTTGCCTCAGAGCGCCCCGGTCGGGGGGATCTGAGGCGGGCAGAGACGACGATCCTCGTGCTGATCGGGCTGTTTCTGCTGGTCGCGACGATCAACGACACGGTGCGCAAAATCGACACCAACCACCGGCTGATCGCCGACCTCCACACGTGGCGAACCATCACCGGGCACGACTACCGCAACCTCTCGGTCGAGCAGGACCTCAAGGGCTACTCCACGCGCGAGATCGTATGCGGTAACACCAGGCCGGGCCCGCCCGGCGAGCACGTGCAGATCTGCCTGGTGATGACGGGCCCCGTGGTGCACGGTCTGCGCAGCACCCACGGCGGCTACTACCTGCCTCCCCGCGCACAGGATCTGCCGCGCAACCGCTACGGCTGCTTCGGCGCGGCGGCCAGCGGGGGCTTCTGCGGCCCGACGGGGGTCACCGCCAAGCCCAAGTCGCTCTCCTACGAAGGAGAATAGGGACGGCCGGTGGGCCCCTCGACCGTCACCGAGCGCTACGCGCTGAGCCGCAGGAGCGCCAGCGGCGAGTGGCTCGCCTGGTCCTGGCCGCTGCTTGTGATCACGCTCGTCGCAGCGCTCGTGCGCTTTTCGACGCTCGACTTGCAGAGCCTCTGGTACGACGAGGCGTTCACCCCGGTACACACTCTCCACGGCAGCCTAGCGGTGACGATGAGGGCGGTCTCCCACACCGAAAACAGCCCGCCGCTGTGGTATCTGCTCGAGTGGGCGATAACCCGTGTGTTCGGTACGGGCGCGGTCGCGTTGCGTTCGCTCTCGGCGCTCGCCGGGGTCCTTTGCGTCCCCGTTGTGGGGGCGCTGGGACGCGAGCTAGCGGGCGAGCGCGCGGCGCTGCTGGCCGCCGCGCTGATCGCGGTGAACCCGCTGATGGTGTGGTACTCCCAGGAGGCGCGCGCGTATGAGCTCTACGTGCTGTTCGCGTCGCTGGCGCTGCTTTGCTTCATCCGCCTGCAGGCACGCCAGACAGCGGGAAGGCTCGCGGCGTTCGCCCTCAGCGGCGCGCTCGCGCTGACGAGCCACTACTTCGCGGTGTTCATGCTCGCGCCGATGTGCCTGTGGCTTTTGCGCCGCCGCGAGCGTCTGGCCGCGCGCGCCGTCGCGGTCGCGGCGATCACCGCCGTCGGCGTGGCGCTGATACCGCTCGTCCTCTCCCAGGCGGGGCACGGCACGCAGTGGATCGGTCGCTGGGCGCTGTCTGACCGCCTGCAGGCGATCCCCCAGTACTACCTGACCGGCTACTACGGCGCGTCGCTCGGGCACACGATCGAGTTGCTCGTCGCGCTGCCGATCATCGCCGGCGTCGGCTACGGGCTCTGGCGCGTGCTCGAGCCCCGCGAGGAGCGCGGCGTAATGATTCTGCTGGGGATCGCCGTCTGCGGGATGGGGCTGCCGATCCTGCTCGTGCCGTTCGGCGTGGACTATCTCGCGCCGCGCAACCTGGTCGCGGCGATGGTGCCGCTCACGGTGCTGATCGCCGTCGTGACCGTCTCGCGTCGCGCCGGTCGCACGGGAGTCGCGCTGGGGCTGCTGGCTGCCGCGGCGTTCACCACGATCACGATCGACACTGAGCTCAGCCCGCGCCTGCAACGCGGAAACTGGCGTTCGCTGGCGCGCGCGCTTGCGCCCGCAACCCCCAGCCAGGCGATAACGACAGTGGAGCTGGGATCGGCTCCACTCGAGTACTACCTGACGGGCGTGCGTCGCCTGCCGGCCGGCTCGACGGTCACCGTCACGCGAATAGACGAGGTGGGTTACGCGCCGCTGCGAGCCACGCCCGAACGACCGCCCACGCCCGGCTTCCGGCTAACGGGACGACTGGACATCAACGGGTTGATCGTCTACCGCTTCACCTCCACCGTCCCAAGGATGGTGCGCGAGAGCGTGTTGCGTTCGCATGCCATAACACTCGCCCACCCGGAGGTCCTGACCGCCACCAGCGGTTAGGCTGCCGCGGAGGGGGAGACGCGAGGCATCAACCTGGATGCTCCCGGCGGTCAAAAAGATTTAGCGTGTCTGTGATGTCATCGCCGATCACTGAGGTCAAAAGTCAAGCGGCGGTTGCGCTCGAGCTTGCGTGCGGGCACCTGCTCTCCCTGCAGCACGCGGATGGCTGGTGGAAGGGCGAGCTTCAGACGAATGTCACGATGGACGCTGAGGACATGCTTCTGCGCCAGTTCCTCGGGATCCGTCGCGCCGACCAGACGCAGCGATCGGCGGCGCACATCCGCTCCCAGCAGCGCGCGGACGGGACATGGGCGAACTTCCATGACGGTCCTGGCGATCTATCTACCACGGCCGAGGCCTACTGGGCGCTGAAGCTGGCCGGCGATGACCCGCAGCAGCCGCATATGCGCGCCGCGGCCGAGTTCATCCGAGACGAAGGCGGGGTCGAGCAGGCGCGCGTGTTCACCCACCTGTGGATGGCTTTGTTCGGCCTTTGGCCGTGGGAGCGGGTGCCGGCGCTACCGGCCGAGATCGTGCTGCTGCCCAGCTGGGTGCCACTCAACGTGTATGACTTCGCGTGCTGGGCACGCCAGACGATTGTCGCGCTCGCGGTCGTCACGGCCTACCGCCCGGTCCGGCCGCTGGGGTTCGACCTGCACGAGCTGCACGGGCCCGAGCCATATCAGCGACGTGAGCCGCGCACACGCAGCGCCCGCTGGCTTGCGCGTCTGGATGGCGTCGTCAAGGCCTATGAGCGCCGGCCGATCAGTCCGCTGCGGCGGCTGGCGCTGGCACGCGCCGAGCGTTGGATAGTGCGCCGCCAGGAGGCCGACGGTTCGTGGGGCGGGATCCAGCCGCCGTGGGTTTACTCGCTGATAGCGCTGTCGCTGCGGGGGTACACGCTGGATCACCCCGTGATGCGAAACGGGATCGCTGGCATCGACGGTTTCATGATCGACGACGGCCAGCGCGAACGGCGGCTCGAGGCGTGCCAGTCGCCCGTGTGGGACACCGCGCTGTCGCTGATAGCGCTCACGGACGCCGGTTTGCCCGCTGACCACGACGCGATCATGCGCGGCGCTCGCTGGCTGCTGAAGGAGGAGGTGAGGGTCCGCGGCGACTGGGCCGTCGCCCGTCCGCGTCTGGAGCCGGGCGGCTGGGCGTTCGAGTTCGCCAACGACAACTACCCCGATGTCGACGACACCGCCGAGGTCGTGCTCGCGCTGGCGCGCACCGAGCTCCCTGAGCAGGAGCTCGTGCGCGGCGCGATAGACCGCGCCGCCCGCTGGGTGGAGGGGATGCAGAGCCGCGGCGGGGGATGGGGCGCATTTGACGCCGAGAACACCCGCAGCCTCGTGCGCCAACTGCCGTTCCTCGACTTCGGTGAGGTGATCGACGAGCCGAGCGCCGACGTGACTGCGCACGCGATCGAGATGCTCGCCGCGCTCGGGCTGGCTGACAGTGACACCACCAAGGCTGCTGTCCGCTGGCTGCTGGCCGAGCAGGAGCCGGGAGGCTCCTGGTTCGGTCGCTGGGGCGTCAACCACGTCTACGGGACGGGCGCGGCTATCCCCGCGCTGATCGCGGCCGGCGTCGAGCCGTCCCACCCCGCCGTGCGCCGCGCGGTACGCTGGCTCACAGACCACCAGAACGACGACGGCGGCTGGGGGGAGGACCCGCGCTCTTACGACGACCCGGCGTGGATCGGGCTCGGGCCGAGCACCGCGTCGCAGACGGCATGGGCGCTGCTGGCGCTGCACGCCGCGGGCGAGCGCTCGAGCGCGCTGGAGGGCGCCTTGCGGTGGCTCATCGCTAACCAGCGCCCCGACGGCACGTGGGATGAGCCGCAATACACCGGCACCGGCTTCCCCTGTGACTACTACATCAACTACCACCTGTATCGGCTTACGTTCCCAATCATGGCGCTCGGCCGCTGCCTCGAGGACCAGAGGGGGTGATGGGAGCCACGCCGCCCGAGCGCGTGGAGCCATCATCGCCTTTCATCGCCGCGAGCGCCGTGATGGCGCGCGCCGCAGGCGAGAACTTCCCTGTCGCGAGCCGCCTGCTGCCGCGCCGCGTGCGCGAGCACCTGCTCGCGATCTACGGTTTCGCGCGCCTGGTGGACGAGCTTG
The DNA here is from genome assembly GCA_025451035.1 of Solirubrobacteraceae bacterium. Taxonomy (GTDB): domain Bacteria; phylum Actinomycetota; class Thermoleophilia; order Solirubrobacterales; family Solirubrobacteraceae; genus Palsa-744. Next base: position 12,583 of record JANWLE010000095.1, on the reverse strand, counting down.
GCGACAGCTTCCCCGGCGACCGCTTGGCCGCGCTCGACTGGCTCGAAGAAGAGCTAGAGGCCGCATACGCTGGGAGGGCGAAGAACCCGCTGCTGGTGGCGCTCGCCGGTACGCTGCAGGAGTGCCGGCTGCCTGTCGAGCCCTTCCAGCGGCTGATCGAGGCCAACCGCGCAGACCAGCGCGTCAAGCGCTATGAGACGTTCGAGCAGCTGCGCGGCTACTGTCACCTCTCCGCCGACCCCGTCGGCGAGCTGGTGCTCGGAGTCTTCGGTCTCGCCACGCCCCTGCGGATCGAGCTATCGGACTCGATCTGCACGGCGCTGCAGCTCGCCGAGCACTGGCAGGACGTCGCCGAAGACATGCGCGCCGGGCGCATCTACATACCCGCCGAGGACCTCGAGCGTTTCTGCGTCCGCGAGCGGGACCTCGCCGCCCCGCACGCGAGCGAGGCGGTGCGCGCCCTGCTCGCCTTCGAGGTCGCCCGCGCGCGACTCGAGCTGGACCGCGGCGCGGCTCTGCTGGGTACCCTGCACGGCCGCTCCAGGCTCGCCGTCGCCGCCTTCCTCGGCGGTGGCCGCGCGGCGCTGGATAGCATCGAGCGGGCGCGGTTCGACGTGCTCGCCCGCGCTCCACGCGCGGGGCGCGCACGTCGCGCCCTGGCGACGCTAGCGGCCCTCATGGAGAGAGCAAAGTGAACACACAAAACGCCTACCGTCACTGCGAAAGCGTGACCCGGGACGCCGCCGCGAACTTCTACTACGGCATCCGTCTGCTGCCCGGCGAAAAGCGCCGCGCGATGTGCGCCATCTACGCGCTCGCCCGACGGATCGACGACATCGCAGACGGCGAACTCTCCATCGAGGAGAAGCGCACCACGCTCGACGCGGCCGCCGCGGCGCTCGAGCGCGCCCACTTGCCGGCGGGCGAGAGCGCCGGGCAAGACCCGGTCATGGCGGCGCTCGCCGACTCGATGATCCGCTTCCCGCTGCCAACCGACGCGCTCAGCGAGCTGATCGAAGGCGTACGCATGGACCTCGACGGGCGCCAGTACGAGCGCTTCGAGGACCTCGTCCTCTACTGCCGGCGCGTCGCCGGCGGGATCGGGCGCCTGTCGGTCGCGATCTTCGGCGCGAGCGACCTCGAGCGGGCATGGCCGCTCGCGGACGACCTGGGCGTCGCGATGCAGCTCACGAACATCCTGCGCGACATGCGCGAGGACGCGCAGATCGGCCGGGTCTACATCCCCCGCCAGGAACTCACCCGCTTCGGCCTACTGGCCGGCGAGGAGGACCCCACCGCGCTGGTGGCGACGGTCGCAGCGTTGATCGCCGAAGGAGACGGCGATGGTGGCGGACGGGAGCTCGAGGCGCTGATTCGCTTCCAGGTGCGCCGCGCAAAAGCGTGGTTTGACCGCTCCGAGCCGCTGCTGGAACTGCTCGACAGGCGCAGCCGCGCGTGCGTGCTGGCGATGAGCGGCATCTACCAGCGGCTGCTGGTGCAGATAGACCAAGACCCATCGCGCATCCTGCGCGAGCGGGTTTCGTTGCCCGCGCACGAGAAGCTCCTGCTCGCCAGCAAGGCGCTCGTTGGGGTAGGGGCTTGAGCGAGCGGCGCGTCCTCGTGGTCGGCGGGGGCCTCGCCGGGATCACTGCCGCGCTCGATTGCGCCGCGGGCGGAATGAGCGTCACGCTCGTAGATGTACGGCCACGCCTCGGCGGCGCCGCCTACTCCTTTGAGCGCGATGGGCTGTGGCTCGACAACGGCCAGCACGTCTTCCTGCGCTGCTGCACCGCCTACCGCGCTCTTCTGCAGCGCATAGGCAGCTCCCAGCGGGTGAGGCTGCAGGAGCGCTTGGAGATCCCGGTGCTCAAGCCCCACTGTGACCCAGTGTGGCTGCGCCGCTCCGCTCTGCCCGCGCCTCTGCACCTCGCCGGGACGCTGTTGCGCTACAAGCACTTGCGTGTGCGCGAGCGGCTGGCGGCGATCGCGGCAGCGCAGGCGTTGAGGCGCCTTGAGCCGGGCGAAGGCCGCCTTGAAGAACAGACGTTCGGGCAGTGGCTCGGCGAGCGCGGCCAGGGCGAGCACGCCCTCGCGGCCCTGTGGGACTTGATCGCGCTACCCACGCTGAACCTCCCGGCTCGAGACGCCTCACTTGCGCTCAGCGCGTTCGTGTTCAAGACCGCCCTGTTCGCTGCGCGTGACGCGGGGGACATCGGCTTTCACGAGCGGCCCCTGAGCGAGGTGATCGGCGAACCGGCGCTCGAGGCTCTGCGCGGAGCGGGGGTGCAGGTGAAGCTCAAATGGCGCGCGCAAAGCCTGCAAAAGACAGCGGAGGGAGTGGAGCTCCGCGGCGGCGAACAGGAGGGGCTGAGCGCAGAGGCAGCGATCATCGCGCTGCCCCACCAGCGGGCTGCGGGCCTGCTGGGAGACGCTCTGGCTGGAGAGCTCGACTCGCTGGCGGGCCTCGGCAACTCCCCGATCGTCAACCTGCACCTGATCTACGACAGGCCGGTGTGCGAGTTCCCATTCGCCGCGGGCGTTGGCACCCCCATCCAGTACGTCTTTGACCGCACCGCCGCCGCTCGGCTCGCAAGCGGCCAGTACCTGGCGATCTCGCTCTCCGGCGCCACTCAGGACGCCCACGCCGACGCGGACCGGCTGCGAGAGCGCTACCTTCCCGCCATGGCAGAGCTGTTTCCCCGCGCCCGAGAGGCGAAGCTCGAGGGGTTTTTCGTCTCGCGCGAACACGCGGCGACCTTCCGCGCCGCGCCGGGGTCCGCGGCGCTGCGGCCCGGGCCCGCAACATCGCTCGCGGCGATCGCGCTCGCCGGCTCCTGGACCGATACGGGCTGGCCCGCGACATTGGAGGGCGCGGTCCTGAGCGGCCACGCCGCGGCAGCCCAGGTTCTCCTATGAGCGAGATCCTCGTCCTGGCGCCGCTGCGGCTGGAGGCGGCCATGATCTCCTGGGGAGCCCCAAGCCTCAGGGTGCACAGGGTCGGCATGGGCGCCGCCCGCTGCACCGAGGCGGCCCGCTGGCTCCAGCACGACCCGGCGCAGGCGATCGTGGTGATGGGCGTGTGCGGCGGGCTCGCGCACGGCGACGAGCCCGGCGAGGTGATAGTCGCCGAGAGGGTGTGGGCGATCGACGACGCCTACGCGCTTCAGGGAAGCGAGGTTTCCTGCGCGGCCGCGGCGACGCTGACCGAGGGATTCCTGCAGCGAGGGTTGCGTGCCCGGACCGGCGCGATCGCGTGCTCGCGGCGGATAGTGCACGGGGAGGGGCGAGCCAAGCTAGCCGAAGGCGGGGCTGACGCGGTAGAGATGGAGTCTGCCTGGTTGGCACCGGCGGCCGGCGAGCGACCGTTCATCGTGGTGAGGGTCGTCGCGGACACCCCCCGCCACGACCTGCGCCGTCCTGATCTGGTGCTCGGCAGCTGGCTGCGGGCGGCCGGCGCACTGCGTCGAGCCGCCCGCGAGCTGGAATCGCTCACACGCGAGCGGGGAATCGCGGCCCTGACCGGATGATCGCGCTGCCGGTTGGCCAGACGACCGCTATCGTGGGCTTTATCCGAACGCGCCGACGGCGTCTGGCAGACGCCTCACAAGTGGCGAGCAAACGAGGTCCGCATGTCGATCCCAACTAGACAAGCTGCGCGCATGGGCATGTATCTGCTGCGCCAGCGCCTAGCGAAAAGAGACAAGTTTCCGCTGCTCGTAGAGCTTGAGCCGCTGTTCCAGTGCAACCTCGCCTGCGCCGGCTGCGGCAAGATCCAGCACCCGGAGCACGTGTTGCGCCAGCGCATGCCCGTCGAGCAGGCGGTGAGCGCGATCGAGGAGTCGGGTGCCCCGATGGTCTCGATCGCCGGCGGCGAGCCGCTCGTGCACCCCGAGATCCACCTGATCGCCTCAGAACTCATCAAGCGCAAGAGGTTCGTGTATCTGTGCACGAACGCGATTCTGCTCGAGCGCAAGCTCGAGAACTTCAAGCCGAGCCCCTATTTCACCTGGGCGATCCACATGGACGGATTGCGGGAGCGCCACGACCAATCGGTCGAACGCGAGGGCGTCTTCGACAAGGCGGTCGCCGCGATCAAGGCCGCCAAGGCGCGCGGATTCCGGGTCAGCACGAACACCACCTTCTTCACCCAGGACTCACCCAAGACGGTGCGCGAGGTCCTCGACTTCCTCAACGACGATCTGCGCGTCGACCACATGGAGATCTCACCCGCCTACGCGTACGAGAAGGCTCCCGACCAGGAGCACTTTCTCGGCGTGCGCCAGACACGCGAGCTGTTCCGGGAGGCGTTCGCCGACGGGCACCGCAAGCGCTGGCGCCTGAACCACAGCCCGCTGTACCTGGACTTCCTGGAAGGCAAGGCTGAATTCGACTGCACGGCGTGGGGGATACCCAGCTACTCGCTATTTGGCTGGCAGCGCCCCTGCTATCTGATGTCGGACGGCTACGCCAAGACCTACAAGGAGCTCATCGAAACGACCGACTGGAGCAAGTACGGTCGCGGCAAAGACCCGCGCTGCGAAAACTGCATGGCCGCCTGCGGGTATGAGCCGACCGCGGTGCTGAAGACTGCGAGCTCGCTGCGCCAGTCACTGCGCGCGCTCGTCAGCCGCTAGCTGGCCCTCGTCGCGCACGCCGGGGCGAATGTCACGCCAGGTCATGCCCTCGCCGAGCAGCGCCGGTATGCCAAGGCCCAGGGCGGTGAGCACCTCGACTGCCTGCAGGATGATGCCGTACGCCAGTGCCGTCCCCGCCCCAACGCCGTAGGCGGCCAGCACCACCAGGCAAGCGGCCTGAAAGACGCCGACGTTCGAAGGGGTCACGGGCACCACCGCGCTGACGTTGACCGCGAGCAGGATCGCGGCGGCGGCGATCAGCCCATCGTGCAGGTGAAGGCCGAGCGCCAACATGATCGCGTAGCAGGACAGCCACTGCAGCGCCCACGCCGACAGCTGGCTCGCGACCGCCGCCGCGCCATGCTTTGGCCTGGCGAACACGAACAGCCCGCGTCGCGCAAGCACGAGCAGGCTCGAGAGCGCACTGGAGGCGGCACGGATGCGCCCGCTAGGAGAGCGTTGACCCAGCCGCATCATCCGCGGGCCCGCGAGCACCATCGCGGCGATGATCAGCGGAACTCCCAGAACCGCCCCAAGCGCAGAACTATGGCCCGCGAATAGCGGCACCCTCGTGAACGTGACCGTCGCCAGCAGCGCCAGGGCGAGCAGGTTGATCAGGGTCTGGGAGAAGACCGTCCCGGCGACCACGGGTAGAAGGCTGCGGGTGCGCCCCTCCAGGCGGCGGGCGAGGACGATCACGCGAGTCGGCTCTCCAACCCGGCCGGGGAACACCGCGGAGCCCATCACGCCGATCATTGTCGCTCGCGCGACCGGCATCCAGCGGGTCGTTTCCTCCGGTAGCGCCGCGCGCAAAGCCGCCCGCCACGACGCCGCTCGCAAGAGCAGCGAGCTCGCCATCAGCGCCAGCGCGAACACGACCCAGCCCGGGCTGGCGGTTACCAGGGCGTGGGCGGTGCGCTGCAGGCGCGTGCGGCCGACGAAGACGACGAGCGCCCCCGCCAGCAGGATCAGCGCCACCAGGAGCATCGCTCGCCGCGAGCGACGCGAGGGGCGTAGCTGGCGCTCGCGCGTAGCCCGTCGCTCGCGGGCGTCAGCGAGCGACCGGGCGCCGGACGCGCCGGCGCCGCTTGCTTTAGGCGTACTCTGGGCTCGGCGTCTCACCAGCGTGTCGGAACGCTTCGAGCGCGGCGAGCATCGTGTCGAGCTCGCACTCGATCTTCGCGGGCCAGGGCTTTGCCGGATGCTCGTCGAGCGTCTTCAGGCCGTTGCCAGTAATGATCGCCACGACCGTATCGTCGGGCGCAAGCTTGCCGTGGGCTGCGAGTTTCTCGAGCACGGCGATCGTCGTCCCGCCCGCCGGCTCGGTGAGGATCCCCTCGGTCGCGGCGAGCAGGTCGATCCCGGCGAAGATCTCGGGGTCGCTCGCGAAGCCGCCGGTGCCACCGCGTTTGAGGACCGCGTCGATCACCAGGTAGCCGTCGCCGGGGGCGCCGATCGCAAGCGAGTGCGCCGCCGTCTCGGGCGTCACCGCCCGGATCTCAGCCTCCTCGGCGAGGATCGCGCTCGCGATCGGGTTGCAGCCGCTCGGTTGAGCGATGTGGATCTTCGTCGCGTCCGTCTGCGCCGCTCCCAGCATCTGCAGCTCCACGAGCCCCTTGTGCACGCGCGAGGAGAGCGTCCCTCCGGCTGCGGGGGAGACGATGTGGTCCGGGCTTCGCCAACCAAGCTGCTCCACGATCTCGAACGCCGCGGTCTTGGCGCCCTCGGCGTAGAAGGGACGCAAGGTGATGTTCGCGAACTCCAGACCAGTCGTTTCCGCCAACTGCCGGCAGGCCTTGTTCGCCTGGTCGTAGTTGCCCTGCACCTGGCATACCTTCGCGCCCAGCGCACGACACGCGCGCGCCTTCATGTCCTCCAGGTGATCGGGGTAGAACACGTAGGCGGCGACCCCGGCCTTCGCGGCCATCGCAGCGACGGCGGTGCCGACATTCCCGGTGGAGACGCAGCCGACCTCCCGCTTGCCTAGCTCGAGCAGCCGCGCGATCGACATCGCCACGACACGGTCCTTATAGGACAGGGAGGGCCGGGACGTCGAGTCGTCCTTGATATAGAGGTTAGACAGGCCGAGCTCGGCGCCGAGACGGTCGGCGTGGATGAGCGGCGTGTACGCGGCGAACTGGCCGGTACGGGCCTGCGCGTGCCTGTCTGTGATCGGCAGGAGCTCCTCGAAACGCCATACGTTCTCGGGCCGCTCAGAGCCCGGGATCTCCCGGAAGCGGCGCGCCGCGAGCTCGTAGTCATAGGCGATGTCGAGCCCCTTGCCGCAGTCTGGGCAGGAGAAGATCGGCTGCTCTAGCGGATAGTGGTTGTCGCAGCGGTGGCAGATCAGCTCAGTCGCGCATGAGCGTGTCCTTGCCTTGCCCTCGCTGCTAGCTGCGGCGATGCTGCCCATGCGCGTCGTCCCTTCCGGAGATGGCTTTCGGTGTCTTGGCGATCAAGCAGAATTCCAACGGATCAGTGGCTATTTTGCGCCAGCAAACGGATGTCATGCCGCAACTTTCACTGTGGTCGGCCACGGTATGTGATCGGTGAGCTCCGTGCCGCTGCAGGCGATCCACAGCTCCTCCGCGATGTGGGGGGCGAACGGAGCGAGCATCGCGGCCATCAACTGCAACGCGTCCAGTACCGCGCCCAGGTCCTCTTTGCAGAGCGCTCCGCGCTTTGCCAGGACGCGTGACTCGAAGCCCTTGATGCGCTCGAACAGGCGGATGAGGTTGCGCGCGGCGCTGTGCATCTCGAGCTGCTCGACGTCCTCGGTGATCTTCTCGATCGCGGTTGCGCACCACTTCTGCAGGCGGGCACGCAGAAACTCGGTGCTCGCCCCGTCGTCATCCAGGGACTCATCGGCCGTCATCGCCAGGCGCGCCTGCGAGTAGCGCCACAGGCTGCCGAGGAACCTGTGGCAGTGTGTGACTGCGCTGTCTGACCAGTTCAGCGACTTCTGTGGCCGCGCTGCATACAGCGAGGCCATCCTCACCGTGTCGGCTCCATAGCTAGAGACCAGCTCGTCCGGGTCGACGACGTTGCCCAAGTGCTTTGACATCTTGCGTCCGTCGCGGATCACCATCTCGTGAAACAGGCAGCCGGCGAACGGCTCGCCGTCGTCCATGAACGACAGGTGCCCGATGTCGCGCAGCGCCTTGGCGATGATCCGCTGGTCGAACACGAAGTTGCCGCTATCAGAGCCAGCCACGACCCGCTCGCACGGCAGCCACGCGCGCAGGTCATCCAGGGCGAAGATCTCATCCAGCGTCCGCTCGCGCTCGGACGGGGGCACACACACGGGAACCCACAGCCACAGCGCGTCGAAGTGGCAGTCGAGCGTGTCGGTCTCCCTTCTCGCCGGCCCGCCGCACGAAGGGCAACTGCTGTTGGCGAACTCCTCGAGTTCAGCCAGCGGGTTGCCCGTGCCGGTGGGTCGCATGTGCAGCGGCAGCTCAACCGGGAGCTGCTCGTGCGGGACCGGCACGATCCCGCACTGCTCGCAGTAGACGATCGGGATCGGCGTCCCCCATGAGCGCTGGCGCGAGACCGAGAAGTCATTGGCCTTGTAGCGCACGGCCCCACGCACCCCGGCGGGCACGGATTGGGGGACGGGCTCGCGGCTCGCGACCTGCGCCGGCCGCTCCCAGCCGAACAGCCGCTGAGCTATCACCGCGTCGGTGCTGTCGCGCTCCGGGATCCCCAGCACGGCGGTCGGGCCGAAACGCCCGTCGACCGCGGGTGAAATGAGCAGCGGCAGCGGCTCGCTGCCGCTAGGGGAGCGCAGCATGTGACCGGTCTCGATCACCGGCAGGGACTCCGCGTCGCGTGCGGCGCGCTCGAGGCCGCCCGAGCGTAGTTCCTCCAAGCGCTCGCCGACGCTGCCGCGGGTGCTCCAGCGCTCGATATCCGGGTGCTTGGGGCTGATCGCGACGAAGCGCGCGTCGGCGATCGCATCGATGTGGGGAGTGAACACAATCAGCTCACCGTCGTCGTCTGCCCGCAGGTCGAGCTCGACGCCGTCAACGCGCCCCAGCACGAAGCGTTGGGAAGCCAGCGCGTTCTCGTCCCAGATCCCGCTGTCCGCGAGCTCGCGCAGGCGCTCGTCGTTCTCCGGCACATACGCGCTCAACCGCAGGTACCACTGCGGACGCTCGATCAGCCTCACCGGGTTGTGGCAGCGCCAGCAGGTGCCGTTCTCGACCTGGATCGTGGCGAGCGTCGTTTGGCAGGTATCGCACCAGTCCACGTTGCCGGTCCCGCGGTATACGAGGCCCTTCTCCAGCAGCGTCAAAAACAGCCATTGCGACCAGCGGTACATGACCGCGTCGGAGCTCATGAACGAACGCTCCCAGTCGAAGGAAAATCCCAGCCGCTGAAGCTGGGCGGTCATGTGCTCTGCGCAGCGCGCGACCCACTCGCTGGGGGCGACGTTCTGGGCGATGGCGCCGAGCTCGGCGGGCAAGCCGAAGGAGTCGAAGCCAAACGCGAACAGAACATCCTCTCCCCGCGCGCGACAGAAGCGGGCGTAAGCGTCGCCGATCGAATAGCTGCGCACGTGACCCATGTGGATGTTGCCGGAAGTGAACGGCGCCGAGGGCTTTATGTACTTCCGCGGGCGCCCCTCATCCGCCGTGTCCGGCGTGCGAAAGGTGCTCTGCGCTCCCCAGGCGCGCTGACGGCGCCCCTCGATTGCAAGGGCGTCGTAGGCGCGGGTGGGCTCGTGTTGGCTATCGCTCATCGTGTTTTGAAGCTGTGATCGTCATCGCAAGCGCGCACTTTGGCGCGCCATGTGCTCGCGTGTGCATTCTGGGGCCCGGTGACTCTATGTCGAGTGGATTGATCATCGTCGTCGTGTCTTACGGTACGGCTACCCCCGAGGGATGGCTTCGCCTCGCCTTTGCCCGGTCGATCCGAGGGCAGTAGCGGCCTTGAAACTGCTCTCGGCGAAGGCTCCCACCAACTAGAGCCTAGTCGCGTCCTCGGCAACTGTTGGGCTCGCTCACGCGCGGCGGGGAGAGGTCCCGCGGGGGTCCTAGAGGATGTGTTGCCGGCGTTCTCGTAGAGAGAGCATGCTCATCGCGTTGGCCGCGTAGATAACTAGCGGTCCCTTCACGATACCCGAGCTTTGCCGGCTTGCCTACCACGACGACCACGGAATGCCTGCGTTGAGCGCTGAACGTCGGTAGCCATGATCGACCCCTCCGTCGGAATTAGCGCCGTGGTGTGCCCCGCTCTGCGACCCGGCGAGCATCTCGGCTTCATGCCCGTCTAGACAGCACGCCAGAACAGGTTCGCAACCGCTCCAGCGTCTATTCCGTCTTCGCTCAGTACGCATAGGCGACCGCAGCCTGTAGCGCGAACTGGGCGTCTGGAACCGTCCGATGGGCGCTTCAGACTGAAATAGTGGAGGCCGATCGCAAAAGCGGCGTGATGCTGCGCGTGAGGACGGGATGCATCCCTGTGGGACCAGAGATCCTCGGCGCGTTCGTGCTGGCAGTGCTGCTCGGCACTGTCGCGTGCGTAGGGGCCGCCAGCGCCGCGGGCCAGGACCCGGTTGGCCTGGCGGAGCAGGCCGCGAAGGCCTACTGGGGCGACTCGCCGTGTAACGGTCAGGTCAGCGTGCAGTGGCAGACACACACGCCCCAGCCGGCGCTGCCCGGCACGGAAGTCGAGGCATGGGTGACCTTCCAAACACCCCTTGGCCCGACCAACTTCGCGGCGGCGCCGGCGACATACACCGAATGCGTTGTCAACATCAGCCGCATCTCCTGGCCGAACTACGACTCGACGGTCGAGGCCTATCCGCAGTTCTGCCAGATGATGATTCACGAGTACGGGCACTTCGAGGGGTACGCCGACTCGACCTCCTACGCGCCCACTGATCTCAGGTATCCGTTGCTGACCGACGCGAACCTGCCCGGGGCCTGCAGATACGACATCTCCGCCGGGACGGGACTGCCTCCCAACGGCTTTCCGCCCCTGCCGGGAACCGTCGCCACGAACGCGCGCGCGGGCTCGCGGCCCATCAGGCGCGGCTGCTTTGAGGTGAGGTGCCTCGGCGTCGTGCGGGTGCGCCAAAGCCGCCAAAGGCGCCCGCTTGTGGCGCACTGATCGTTAGCTTCGCTTTAGCGGGCGCTCCTAGCCTCGTAATCCACCGTGACGCGCGTCGCTAATGCACATGCCGGGTGGTCCCAGGGCGAGATCAACTCGCTTGCTGGCGCACGGCACAAACCGGAAGGCGGCGAGCGCACATTAGGATCTACTGCGCCGATATAGCCGGACGTTAGGATCCACGCGAACCACGGGTCAGGAGAGTCGTATGAGGAATGGAGAAACTGTTGTATAGATCTGTCTTGAAGCTGAGATGGTTTGCCGTGCCGCTCACGGCCGTGCTGCTGGCGGGCTGTGGCTCGGGCGGCTCGAGCACGATCACGGTGGGCAACGAGTCCGATACGAACTCGGTGCCGCATGTGGCGGGCGAAAAGACCACCCCGGAAACGCCGAGCAAGCCGGCGAGCACCACCGCCAAGACCCCCACGAGCGGTCCGCTCGCGAGCAAGCCGAAGGTGACCCCGCCCAGCGGGTCTGCGCCGAACAAGCTCGTGATCAAGGACTTGATCAAGGGCACGGGCCCCGAAGCCAGGGCTGGCCAGTCCGTCACCGTCAACTATGTCGGCGTCCTGTTCAGCGGCGGCAAGGAATTCGACTCTTCTTGGAAGCGCAGCGAACCATTTACCTTCACGCTCGGAAAGGGCCAGGTCATCAAGGGCTGGGACCAGGGCGTGGCCGGCATGAAGGTGGGCGGAAGACGCGAGCTGATCATTCCCGCCGAACTCGCATACGGCAAGACCGGCTCGCCACCTACCATCCCGCCGAATGCGCCGCTCGTGTTCATAGTGGATCTGCTCGGCACCTGAGGAACTAGGCTCAGCTCACGCAAGGTCGCCCACCCGCGCGCCGAATGGGCGACCTTGCGCGCTGTGCGGGGGAATCGAGCGCCTGCTGGCGGTTAGCTTTGCTTTATTCTGCGCCTCTAGCCTGGCACGCCGGTTGTGAGTTGCTTGGTTTTTCTAGGCAGGTGGAGATGTATGGGTCAACGCTTTGATTTGGTAGGTACGCGAGCGAGCTCGGCGCTAGCGCTGGTGTGCGCGTTCGCAACCAGCACCCGTGGTAGCTCATCGCAGAGCACAAGCTCAGCGAAAACAGCTCCGGTCAGCTCAACGACCACGGCGGCCACTACGCGAGCGGCATCCGCCTTGCAAGCAACGCTCACGAAGTTCCTGAGGTGTATGCGTCGAAACGGAGTCGGTCAGTCCAAGAACCCAAAGACGGTTGCTCCCGGTGGCGCGAGTTCCCTCGCCCGCAAATTCGCGGGTCCTGACCGCAACAGCCCCGCTTATGAGACGGTGTTCGTCAAGTGCCGCGCAGAAATTCAGACCGCGCTGCGAGCGAGCTCGCACAGCCCGGCAAAATGAGGCCAGCTCCGCTGGCCAGAGCATCGAGGTGATCAGCAAATTGCGTTCTGAACAATCTTCAGTAGAAACGGAAACGGGGAGTCGGTTGTCCAAGCCATTGGGTTATCTCGCGCTGCTCGGAGTGTCAGCGCTAGCCGCGCTGACACTCAGCGCGTGTGGTGGGGGCGTCCCTGGCAACGCCGTGGTCAGCGTCAACGGCAAACCGATCACCACCAGCACTTTCAATCACTGGCTGGCCGTCGCCGCCGGCTCGAGCGCCGCCGCTACCCCCACGGGCCAGGCTGCCAAGTCGGTCGTGCCCGACCCGCCCACGTACACCAAGTGCATCGCACACCTAGAAGCGACCGCGCCGAAGCCCGCCAAGGGTCAGCTCAAGCCGACCGCGGCGACGCTCAAGGCCCAGTGCGAGCAGCAGTACACCGCGCTCAAGCAGCAGGTGCTTGGTTTTCTGATCTCGGCTAACTGGGT